>NZ_LR962863.1:1261121-1576401 GCF_900458895.1 Staphylococcus schleiferi | reverse complement strand
AGGGATTGTTTAACTTCTGAATAAGGAGTTTTTGAAATGTACAAAAAAATATCATCATTATTAATTGTTTTTGGTTTATTGATTTCTTTTAACTACGGAATATTTGAAACTGATTCTGTTACTGCAGGTACTTCGAAGGACAGTGATGATGCTAAAGTGAAAGTTGTCAAAGTTAATGATGCTCAATTTAAAGTTGTTCCCAATAAATTCGCTGAAGGAAAAGTGAAAAATGGCAAGGCAACAATTTTAAATAAAAAAACAAAAAAATCTGAAGAATTGCCTTCGGAAGTAACGACAAAAGATAAAAGAAAAGCTTATGTTACTTATAAGGTCTTAGATGGTAATATTATTGGTAATGTTACATTAAAAGAAAGTGATGATATTGTAACTTATAAAACTAATTGGAAAAAATGTGCTTTAGGTACTGGTAGTGGACTTCTTGGTGGCACTGGAGGAGGTATTGCTAGTGGAGCTGGATATGGAGCTATTGGAGCAACTCCTGTTTCAGTTGGAGCTGGATCTGTTATTGGTGGAGTGATAGGTGGAGTATCTGGAGGAATGGGAGGAGCTGTAGCTAGTTGTTTCGATTAAAAAAAAATAATGTGATTTTAATAATGATTTTGGGAATTATTTTAGCTTGTATTACATTACCATTCGTTATCGGTATATTCTCATTGTTTTTTATATTTCCACCATTGTTTCTATTATTCTTAAATGTATTTGTTTCTGATAAAAAGAAAAGCAAATAGAGGCCTACAACAGGTCTCTATTTTGATGTTTATAGTGCGCCCGGCATGGGTAACATCTTGACGGTGAAAGTCCGTTACAGGCTTGGTAGTAGGAACTGTTAGCGAAAGACAAGGGTGTCCATTGTGAAGTGGAATCTGAAGGAAGTCGGACGTAAACACTCGCACTGACGACTGGATAATATGGGGATGATAATTGCAACGCTTCAATATAATGTTCTTCTTTATAATTCAACTTGGCGTTACTTATAGAGTGGCACGCTATCAGCTTCTTGTTATAATATACATGTAGTTCATGGTTGAACACTTGTAATTGCACGCGCTTTCCGGCATATTCAGATGGTACTGAATATTGATTTTCTTGAAACGTAATCATATTAGAAGCGTTAACTTTTACATGTTGTCCAATGATTCTATAGGAGTCTCTTACTTTTTCCGTTGGAAGGGGAGTAAGTGGCTCTTTTCTTTTTCTAATTCAATAATCGGTATTTTTCCCGTACCCTGGTGTAGCTGATAATTTAATCTTTGATTCAGTTTTGAGATATATTCATGAAGCTCAGACAAATTAAATTCGCCTTGATAGGCATGGATTTCATCAAGTAGTTTCATAGAAGCTTCAACCTTACCCTTTGTCATAGGTCTCCCTGCTATACATGGTCGGACTTTTGTTCCCATATCATGCGCGAATTGTTCGAATCGACGATTGATTTGACCTTTACTGAATCTCGTACAGGGCTGATCCATCACTTCTTTCATATTATCTGTGAGTAGTTCTTTAGGAACCCCACCAATCGAAACACCTAGAACTTGGCACATCTTTACGACACGAAATTCATGTCGGTGTTCATAGATAAACTTATATATTACTTCTGGTCTTTGGCAAAGATGTGCATAGCCTTTTTTAAGATTTTATTTTCTTCCTCTAAGTCTCTTAATCGCTTTTCTAAATCTGCTTCTACTTGTGTATTTGACGTACGTTTACCGCTACCAAAAAAACCTTTTTCACCGTCTTTACGGTATATACTCAGCCATCTTGTTAAGGTTTGAATAGGAATATCTAAATCTCTCGAAACTTCTGAGGCACGTCTCCCTGATTCTACTCATTGAATTGCTTCCATTTTAAAGCTATGATCGTATTTTCTTCTCGCCATCACTGGCACTCCTATAAATTGATTTCTTTTATTATACATTAAATTCCTATCAATTTACTGTGTCCGTTTTTTAGTCTAGCATCAAAGTGATTAATGCGCGTTTCCATTCATATAGTGCATTAGACATTAAAATGAATTAAAAAAATATTAATATCATATTGTCAGTATAATGTAAACGCTTTATAATAATGAGTAGGTCTACAAAAGTTATTGTATAAAACCATTGTTTCATTATAATTGGTAGCGATTAATCATTGTTTTTAATTTAATTTATATAAGCGTGGATAATGTTTAATTATGATTGATAGGTGTGTTATCGAGTCTAATACGCAGTTTATTAACGTTATGATTTCGCACAATAATAATGCAAGCTATACCAAAGCTTTGTAGATTTTATTTTCAAATTTAGTAAAGGGGATTATTATGACGAATATTTTCGCACATAGAGGATTGTCGAGTAAAGCACCTGAAAATACTTTTGCAGCATTTGATTTAGCTCGTAAAGTTGAAGGGGTGAAGTGGCTTGAACTCGATGTCGCTATCACCAAGGATGAAGTTTTAATTATATTTCATGATGATGACTTAGATCGAACAACGAATACATATGGAGAAGTGAGTGAAACGCGTTATGAAGCAATTCAGAATGCATCAGCTGGGGCTTGGTTTCATCCAGAGTTTGCAGATGAACGTATTTTGACATTTGAGCAGCTTATAGCGTTTGCAAATCGTTATAAAATGAATCTTAATATCGAGCTTAAAGGTGTTACGGGTCCAAATGGAACCTATTTAAGTGAACGCATGTTGCAATTAATGAAGACACAAATTGAGAAATTAGATGACTCAGTAGAAGTATTAATTTCTAGTTTTAACTTTAGTTTGCTCAAATTAGCAGAACAATATATACCACAATATAAGCGTGCGGTTTTATTTGAAAAATGTGCGTTTTATAATGATTGGCGTACAGTAGTAGATTATTGTGGTTCATCTATTGTCCATTTAGAAGATATTAACTTAACACGAGAACTCGTTTCAGAAATTAAAAATTCTGGTTATACATTGAGCGTATGGACAGTGAATGATAAAGATCGTGCAAATACACTGATCAATTGGGGTGTAGACGGCATATTTACAGATTATGCTGATGATCTCATTCATTTGCAACAACAATAGATTTTACAACAAAGCGGAAGGGGTACGTCATATGAAACGTATTATGGACAAATTGAACTTTAAAGATAGACAGACGCTTATTGGATTTTTAACTGTTGTGACAGCAGGGCAGTTGATTTACTCAAGTTTCGAAGCCTTCAAAGGGACATTTTATAATTTATTACTCGATGTCTTACAAGTAAGTAATGCAGAGCTAGGAGCGATATTTGGGCTCATTGGTATTTCTATATTCTTTTACATTCCTGCGGGTTGGATTAATAACCGTTTTTCGGTGAAATCTATTTTAATTGTAGGATTGGTAATTCGCTTTATAACTATTTCAGTGATCATTTTCTTCAGTCCAACTTTTCAAATGTTAAAAGTAATTGCGATTATTTGGGGTATTGTGGACTCATTCTTTTGGCCAGCTGTACTTAACGGTGTTATGTTATTCACGAACCAAAGTAATCGAGGTATGGGTTTTGGATTATTAGAATCAATCCGACGTGCCGAAGAAATGATCATGAATTTAATTATTGTAGGAATCATGTCATTAATCAGTGGGATTGTTGTATTTAAAGGGGGCATGCTTGCATATAATTTATTGATTATTCCTTTAATTCTATTAATTATCAAATATGTGCCAAAAAATGGTATTGCTGCAATCGATGAAGAAAAAACAGAAGAGATGCATCTTAATAAATCAGCTGAAGCACTTAAAGGTTTATTCTATGTGCTATTACAGCCTAAAGTATGGTTGGCATCATTGAGTGCGATGTCGATTTATTGGGGCTATATCATTTTAATATATAGCGTGCCGTATTTACAAAAAACTTATGAACTTTCAACAACACAAACTGCGCTTTTCGGAATCTTTAATACAGGACTTATGGGCGTCATTATGGGTGTGTCTGCGGGTTTGATTTCAGACTATGTATTTAAGTCATCTTCGAAAATGATTTTCTCAGCGCTTATTTTATCATCACTCGTTTTACTAGGTGTTGTATTTATCGAAGGAAATCTCTTTATCAGTATGGCGCTTTTAATCGTATTTTCAGTGTCAACGTTTTTAGCTAAAAGTGTAATACTAGCGCCTATTGCTGAGTTTGATATTCCTAAAAAATATGCTGGTTCAGCAATGAGTGTAGGTTCGTTCGCAGCATATGCGCCTATTTTCTGGGTTTACACGATGAATGGTAAGCTCCTT
Organism: Staphylococcus schleiferi; assembly: GCF_900458895.1. NCBI lineage: Bacteria > Bacillati > Bacillota > Bacilli > Caryophanales > Staphylococcaceae > Staphylococcus > Staphylococcus schleiferi. The sequence goes on along the minus strand of NZ_LR962863.1, from coordinate 1,572,148 downwards.
GATGCGCATCAAGATAATGTTGTTACAGCATATCGTATGATATTTGAAATTGGCATTATCGTCTCATTTTTAGGCAGTTTATGTACTTTACTGTTACTCTTTTTAAACCGCAAATCTCGTGCATAGATTTTGATGATGACAGAAGAGAAACGGCGTGAATTTAAAATAATAGATTGAAAATAAAAGCAGTTGTGTTAGATATTAAATCTTTCACAACTGCTTTTAATGTATAATCCAATGAACTAAAGTTAGTTATCTTATGATTACTAATAATTTTATCTCACTTTTTGGTAAGCTAAATATTAGAATACTGAGTTAACGTTCACATGCAAAATTATCGTTATCTCTGTCTAATTTTGGTTGGTATGCAGGATGTCCTTGTGGAACGCCGTTTGGATAAACCGAACGTAACTGTGTACAATTGGCAAATGATTGAGTGCTTTGAGCTGGTTCTGTATGTGATTGTTGAGGTGCAGGTTGTGCTGTGTTGTCATTTTGAGCAGGTGCTGTTGTTGCAGCAGGTTGTTCATGACTTTCTTCCTCGAAAGCAGAAGTCAAACTCCATATGCCTAACTTTTCTTCTCTTGCTTTTTCTTGAGAAGCTTCTAACTCAGATAAATATCTTGTATTTGGCGGATAAACATAAGCGACTCTCGCTAAGCCTTCTTTGACTAAAATATCGTTTAACATTTTTCCATCAACATAAATATATGCCAAATATCTATGGTACTTATCTTGTTTTTGACCTACATCAAATTCTACTTCAATTTTTTTGGCATTTCTAAGTAGTTCAGCTGTCCGATCAGAAGCTTCTTGACCAAATGGCTGTTTGCCTAAACGAGGGTGCTTCGTTTCAGGTGTATCAATAAGTAGGAATCTAAATGTTTCAGTTTTATTGTTGTAAACGAATTTCGCGGTATCACCATCTACCGCTGCACTTAACTTAACTGGTATGCGGTCCGTAGTTCCTGGTTCGTATGATTCCTTGTCTTCTTTTTCTTTTTTTGCTTCATTTTTTTCATCTTTATGTTTAGAAGTTTGTTTTTTGTGTTCTTCCTTATTCGTATGCTCTTGAGTTGTTTCTTGCTTTGTTGAATGAGAATCTTGTGGTTGTTTATTATTTGGAAAATTAATCATAAACATGATTAAGACCACGACTGTAACAATAATTTTAATCCACTTACCCCAAGGCTGATATTTCCACATTAAAAATAGACCTACTGGAAAAACAAAAATAAGCATTAAAATTGTAAACCATTGCGTTTGATACCACTTCCGTTGTTTCATCTGCTTGACTCCTTCTACTATAATCTTATCCTAGTATCTAAATTTTGAATTCATGCTGGGTTAAACCTTCTTATGATGTGTCATTAAAAAGGAGTAAACGTCACTTTAATCCATCTATCAATCGGTTTAAGGTTAGAAAATACGCAAAAGATGATAAATGGTGTGCGATGTCATACAGTTACAAAGCAAATTTTATAAATATGAACTGGAATCATCGCGAATTGTTATTTTTAGAGACTAATGAACAGCACAATTATAGCATTAAAATCAATAGTGATAAATATAATTAAAGGTTTAAATATAAATATGTCGAAAACATTTATGTAATTTAAAAGATTTTGTTCAAATTAGGAATAAATGAGTGGAATTTTAAGCTGTTTTAGTATAAAGATGTGCATATAGATGTGTAAAATTTGTATAATGTTTCAATATAAAAATAAACCTAAATTGAGAATTTGATTCAACAGCCTACAAAGAATGACATAATATCAAGTGTACAAAAGCTGTTTAAGTCATTACGTAGTTACAAAACTGTTATGTATTAGAAAATTAAATTTGTAAATAAAGTTAATTTAAAGTTATAATAAATTGGAGTGAGTCGTTAATTTGTATAAATAGGATAACAATATGAAGAAAAAATCAAATACATTAACAATCATTAATATCGTAGTGAATATACTATCGACATGACTTATTTTACGTTCACTCCTGAAAAGGAAGCCGTAAATATAAAAAGGGAAATACGAGTAATCTTAATTCGATTTCATCGTATTTCCTTTAATGCAAAAGGTGAGCAAAAAGAATCAAATACCACGATCATGTATGTGGTATCATGACTTTATACTGTTTATTTTGCTTTATCGCCAGAAAAAAGTGAACAAAGCAATGATTGTCGTTAAAATCGTACCAATCACTGTTAAAGTAACGGCGATTCGGTTAATAATTTTGTCCCGATCTTTTATTCTTTCACCTCTAAGAATTTCTTTCTCTATTTGAAAAATGAGTTTCATTTTATCTTCTAAGTGCATCGGTAAGGCATGTAATTGTCTTTCTAAATCATCAAATCTATGATTAATTCTTTTTTCTAATTGTTCTAATTCATTTTTGTTTAACTCTCCCATTTTTTCTCTCCTAGTTGAAATAATTCTTAATGATACGAAGCGTAAAATGAATTGCTATTACGAACGAAATGTCAAAAGGTCAATTAAGAATAAGAATCTATCAAAAACAAAGCTCAACTTTTAGTTTATTTTAGAAACAAAAATATGAGGTAAACAAGTTTTAGAGTGTAAAATTATCCACTTGTTTATAAGCCGTAATATACCAAAAAATACATCCATTATCAAATCTTTATTAAATATCAAAAACAGTATTTATTTTCTTGATTTGATATATCATTACTTAGCAATTTAATCACTACAATCAGCTGTAATAGAGTTCTTTAATTCAATAGTGACATCTTAACTATAATTTCATAATCATTTCGTTATTTTTAGAATATCTGCTAACCACTTATATAAAAATATTTGTAAATTTAGTGAAGTCATTGTATATAATTTTAACTTTAAATATAAAAATGATAAGATGTATTTACGATATTTTAGAGGTTGATTAAATTTTGCGTTACATTTATTTATTATCTTGTCACTAAAAAATCTAATGGGTTAAATAAACAAAAAAGAGAAACTCACATTGAACGTAAAGGTTCAAATTTGGAATTTCTCTATGACAACAAAGGCTACTGATGCAATTGGGTTTTGCTATAACCGTTGTAAAAATTGTAACAATATATACATAGAAAAGATTAGTAAAATAATTCCCATAATAAAAAATAGGCGGTTATATTTTTCTAAATGCTTAATTTTATTAATATCAATCATAAATTGAAAGTCAATTTGGTTATTAAGGGATATGGTAATAAATAAAATTAATAACGCATTGGAGGCCAAAAAACTGAACATAAACAAGACTATGAGCATGGGTCAATGACACCTCTATTATTCGATAAAGAAACACTTTTTCAACAAGTATTTCTAGACCACTATTTCATTAATAAAAGAATTTTATATTACAATTGTAATATAGAATGATTTGTGACAGATAATGATTTGCTATCAAGGGTATAAAATTAAAAACGTACTATTAAAAGTATTGTACAATTTCAAAAAAACCACTGCACAGACTGGCTGTGAGTGGAGAATATTTTGACGATCGAGTTGTATCATCTGTGCGTAAAAAAGTATAGTCTTTTTTATGCTTTATAAAAGTTTTATACATAGGTACGTCCAGTTATAGTTTAAGTGAACTTTTTGTGGATAATCATTGTATTTACTGCCGATTCTTTTGATCAGCATCATGATTTTGATCTTTAGGCATTAAAATTTGTGTGATAAAACCGCCGAGCATGCCGAGGAAGACACCGATGAATGCACCAGCAAATAGTGGCAGGTTGAATTTATGTTGTAAAAAGAAGCCAATCAAAATGGCTATAATGATAACCACTAAAGATAGATAATTATTTTTAAATGTTTTCATGTTTTTTCACTCCTAATGTCAACATTATAGCATTTGTAGATAAAAAGTCACAATTAGGGCAAGAAAACTTATGGAAAATTATACATAAATATAATAATATAAAAGTATTAATTTATAAACAATAAGGAGGAAATGATGAAGAAATTTACATCTGGTTTATTAATTGTTGTAGTAGCAATCTTTGTCTTAACATTACAATATGTAAATGGACAAGGACCGTTTAAAACGACGGAAGGCAGTACAAAAGGCGACTCATATATCGTTACACGTGTCATCGATGGTGATACTATTATAGTTAATAAAGATGGAAAGGAAGAACGCGTGCGTATGATTGGTGTTGATACACCTGAAACGGTTAAACCTAATACGCCAGTTCAACCTTATGGTAAAGAAGCATCTGATTTTACGAAGAAACATCTTACAGGTAAACGTGTCACTTTAGAATATGATCGCGCACCGAAAGATAGATACGGACGTACACTTGCTTATGTTTGGGTAGGCGACAAAATGTTTAATGTCAGACTTGCAAAAGAAGGATTAGCACGAGCAAAATTCTATTCACCAAACTATAAATATCGCCCTCAAATCGAACAAGCACAAAAAGAAGCACAAAAGAAAAAGCTCAACATTTGGAGTGAAGCATAATTGGATAAATTGCTCGCGCGAGGGCATTTTTTAAATCACAAGACGAGCAGAAAACTTTAATTTAGCATGTGCAAATTGACAAACAAGCTGAGTTATCTACAGATTGGATTTATACTGTGATAACTTCAGCTTTTTGTTTTATAAACACTTGTACATTTAACTGTTATTAATAAAAATGAAAAATCTGACTTAAAAAGTCAGAAAAATCAGAAAGTGTTATTGACAAAATCAACACCCACATTATAATTAAAATAACTCAATTGTAATGGAGGGATGTATATGGTAGCTATAATAGGAATTACCGCTAATATTTTACGTGATAAAGATGGTATGTTTCCTGGGTACGAACGTTGCTATATCAACCAAGATTATGTTTATTCTGTTACTAAGCATGCAGGTGTGCCAGTTGTACTTCCTATACATTCAGATAAAAATGCAATCGAAAAACAGGTCGAACAATTAGATGGTCTTATTTTGAGTGGTGGTTATGATGTCAGTCCTCATTTGTATGGAGAAGATCCGAGAAACTTAATAGGAGAAACGTTATTAAAGCGTGATTTATTTGAATATACGGTATTAGAACTAGCAAAAAAACGTGGCATTCCCATTTTAGGTATTTGTAGAGGGGCTCAACTGATTAATGTATACCATGGCGGTACATTGTACCAAGATGTTTCTTATCGTGAACAAGAAACTTTAAGACATTGGCAAGGTGTGAATCCAACTGAAAAAACACATCGTATCCAAATATTAGAACAATGTCATTTAGCTCGGGTGTTTGAAGAACGAGAGATTTTTGTGAATTCATTTCACCATCAATTAATTAAAGATATTGCACCGGACTTCAAAGGCACTGCTAGTTCAAGTGACGGTGTGATTGAATGTATCGAAGCTCAGAACTATCCTTATTTAGTGGGGGTGCAGTGGCATCCTGAAATGTTATGGCGAGAAGAAGCAATGGATAAGTTATTTATAGATTTTATTAAAAATGCGAAAGAAAGTGGTTAAAAATGAAGAAATTAGGATTTTGGTCAATCGTCTTATTAGCAATTAACTCAATTATCGGCTCAGGGATTTTCTTATCTCCAGGTGCAGTCATATCCATTGCTGGGTCATATACGCCTTATGTCTACATATTAGCAGCAATATTTGCTTCTATATTGGCAGTAACATTTGCCGCTGCTTCAAAATATGTAAACAAAAGTGGTGCGGCATATGCGTATGCAACAGCGGCTTTTGGAGATAATATCGGTTTCTATGTAGGTATTACGCGCTTCATAGCGGCATGTATCGCATGGGGAGTTATGTCTACAGCAGTTGTGAAAACAGTCATCACGATATTCGGAGGTGACAATACAAATACCACACTGATTACAATTGGTTTTTTAATATTAATGGTAACACTACTTTTAATTAATATTACAGGGAATAAACTATTTGAAATTATTAATAATTTATCAACGATTGGTAAATTACTCGCACTCGTTACAACAATTGTAGCTGGTATTGTTGTAATTGTAACAACGGGTGAAGTTCGATTTTCGGAGGTCACGCATATCGTTGATACTTCTAAAATCGATACCACAACTTTTGTTTTGGCGATCATTGCTGCGTTTTATGCTTTTACAGGTTTCGAAAGTGTGGCGAGTGGATCTGAAGATATGAAAAATCCAGAGAAAAATTTGCCTCGTGCTATTCCATTAGCTATTCTTTCAATTGCCGCTGTCTATTTAGGGATTATTTTAGTTACTATGGCGTTGAATCCACAAGCTTTAATTGAAACAAAGCAAGTTGTTTCCTTAGTAGCTGTTTTTCACTCACCCATTATCCAAAATATCATTTTATATGGTGCACTTATATCCATGTTTGGAATTAACGTAGCTGCTTCATTTTCTACACCAAGAATCATTGAAGCCATTGCGAATCAACAACAAATTTCCCCATGGTTTAAAAAGCGTACAAAATATGATTTTCCGTTTAACGCCTTTATCGTTACTTTTTTAATTGCTATTATTATTCCTATGGCATTTCAATATAATATGACAAGTATTATTGTGTTAAGTTCAATCTCACGTTTTATTCAATTTTTAGTTGTTCCAATAGGGGTGATTGTATTTTATTACAATAAAAATAAAGGGACAGTATTAGAAAACGTTAAGAAAAATGTTTTTACAGATGTAATACTTCCTATCATTTCATTTTTATTTACAATCATATTATTAGTTAAATTCAATTGGAAAGGGCAGTTTTCAATCGTTGAAGGTCAGCATACCACTTTGAACTATTTTGCAATTACAGCTATGGTCATTGGTTATATTGTGTTACCTGCTGTTTTATTTATACTTAATAAAATGAGACATCAGCAAAGTGACATAAAAGAATAAAAAATCTTTTGAAATGATTTAAATCAATCACATAATATTTAAAAAACTTGTTCTCTCTAATCGTGAGGGAGCAAGTTTTTTTATAAAGTCAGAATGATATAGTCTAACTAAAAAAAGCATTATACTTACATTCGTATTTTGAATAAATTTTTATCTAATTAAGCTGCTTTAAATAGGTGACTTAATTAAGATCCAATAGAAATTTTTAAGAGTGCACATATCCAAAGTAATATCACTGATAGATAATAAAGTAAATAAAGCATTTTGATTAACTTGTAAATTCTATTTGTTTACTTATTTTGTTTCATCTAGCCGTATCATCAAAAGATATGAAGGTATACTTATTCAATATGATTTTAAGTGGCGAAAAGAGTTGACATAAGCTCCTGTAATCGTGTAATATAAAGTTACAATATATATTGTATTTATACCTAAAATTACAGAATCTACTAAAACAAGACAAAATGTCGTGTTTATCCCACTAATTTATTAGTGGGATTTTTTTTCGTTTTAAAGTGTATTATAATGTAATAAATAAAATAAAAGGGGGATAAAAATTTGAAAAATAGTTATATTCTCGGTTTAGATGTTGGTATCGCATCAGTTGGATACGGTTTAATTCATAGTGATTCAAAATCAGTAATAGATGCTGGTGTGAGATTGTTTCCTGAAGCGAATGTTGAAAACAACGAGGGTAGAAGAGCTAAAAGGGGTTCAAGACGCTTAAAACGAAGAAGAATTCATAGATTAGATCGAGTTAAAAATTTATTAGCACAATACCATTTAATTATTGACGACAAAATTCCTAAGAGTACAAACCCATATCTAATCAGGGTTAAGGGATTATCATCACCATTATCTAAAAGTGAGCTTGTCATTGCACTATTACATTTGGCTAAAAGAAGAGGAATACATAATGTACATGTTGTGATGGACGAAAATGAAAGTACTAATGAACTATCGACAAAAGAGCAATTAAAAGAAAATGCAAAGCAGTTAGAAAATCGATATGTTTGTGAACTTCAATTAGATAGGTTAAATGAACATTATAAAGTAAGAGGGGAAAGTAACAGATTTAAGACGGAGGATTTTGTAAAAGAAGCAAGACAAATATTAACTACGCAACAAAATTATCATGACATTGATGATCATTTTATAGAACAGTACATACATTTATTAGAAACGAGAAGAGAATACTATGAGGGCCCAGGTAAAGGAAGTCAATACGGTTGGGATGGCGATTTGAAACAATGGTATGAAAAGTTAATTGGAAGATGTACCTACTTTCCAGAGGAATTAAGAAGTGTTAAGTACGCATATTCAGCAGATTTATTTAATGCATTAAATGATTTGAATAATTTAGTAATCGCAAGAGATGAAAATGAAAAGTTAGAATATTATGAAAAGTATCATATTATTGAAAATGTCTTCAAACAAAAGAAATCACCAACATTAAAACAAATTGCCAAAGAAATAAATGTTGAAGAATCTGATATTAAAGGATATAGAATTACCAAAAACGGGAAACCACAATTTACATCATTTAAGTTGTATCATGATTTAAATAAAATATTTTTGGATAAGAAAAAACTTAGAAAATATTGAATTATTAGATGAAATTGCATTTATTTTAACGCTTTATCAAGATCCATTAAGTATTAAAGAAGCTTTGGATCAACTACAGGATTTATTAACAGAGTCTGAAAAAGAAGCAATTGCACATTTGAATGGTTATACAGGGACTCATCGTTTATCGTTAAAATGTTTACATCTATTAATCGAAGAGATGTGGCAGACATCTCGAAACCAAATGGAGGTATTTACTGCTCTTAATCTTAAACCTCAAAAGTTTCAGCTTTCTAAACAGAAGCAAATTCCTAAAAACATGGTTGAAGAGTTCATTTTGTCACCTGTCGTAAAACGTTCTTTTATTCAATCAATTGAAATTGTAAATACCGTAATAAAAAAGTACGGACTGCCAGAAGAGATTGTTATTGAATTAGCTCGAGAGAAAAATAGTGAAGATCGAAGAAAGTTTTTAAACCGTATACAAAAAGAAAATGAGAATACAAGAAAACAAGTAGAGGAAGCGATTCGAGAATACGGAAATCACAATGCAAAAGGTTTAGTTGAAAAAATTAAATTGCATCACATGCAAGAAGGAAAATGCTTGTATTCTCTACAAAATATTCCATTAGATGATTTACTTAGAAATCCATCACATTATGAAATCGATCACATTATCCCGAGGTCAGTATCGTTTGATAACTCTTTTAATAATAAAGTTCTGGTAAAGCAAGAAGAAAATAGTAAAAAAGGAAACCGTACACCATATCAGTACTTAAACTCTAATGAAAGCGCTTTATCATATGCGCAATTTAAGCAACACATACTCAACCTAAGTAAATCTAAGGAGAGAATATCCAAGAAAAAGAGAGAGTATTTGTTAGAAGAACGTGACATTAATAAATTTGAAATTCAAAAAGAGTTTATTAATCGCAATTTGGTGGATACACGCTATGCAACAAGAGAGTTAGTGCAATTATTGAAATCTTACTTTAGTGCTAATGATTTAGACGTTAAAATTAAAACTATTAATGGAAGCTTTACAAATTATTTGAGAAAAGCTTGGAAGTTTGATAAAGCTCGAAATAAAGGATTTAAACATCATGCAGAAGATGCGTTAATTATTGCTAATGTAAGTTATTTATTCAAACAGTCTAAAGAACTTAAAGAAGCAAATGCTATCTTAGAAAATAATAATTTAAGTCTAAATAGAAATAAAGAGTCCAAGAATTTACTATCCGAACAAGACTTTCGCAAAATGTTTGAAATTCCTAAGCAAGTCCAAGACATTAAAGATTATAAAGACTTTAAATATTCACATCGAGTAGATAAGAAGCCAAATAGACAATTGATTAATGATAGTCTATATTCTACACGGGAAGTAAATGAAGACCATTATATTGTTCAAACCGTTAAAGATATATATGCCAAAGATAATACTAAAATTAAAGATTTATTTTTAAAAACGCCTGAGAAGTTACTTATGTATAAACATGATCCTCAAACTTTTGAAAAATTAATGCTAGTGATAAAACAATATGGAGAAGAGAAAAATCCGTTTGCCAAGTATTACGAAGAAAATGGTGAATACCTTACTAAATATGCTAAAAATGAAAAAGGCCCCACTATCAAAAAATTAAAGTATATTGGGAAAAAAGTAGGGACTCATCTAGATATAAGCAAAAATTTTCCGGGTGCAGAAAGAAAGGTTGTACAGCTCTCCATTAAGCCTTTTCGCTTCGATGTTTTTCACTCAAAAGCAGGCTATCATATGATTACTTTAACTTACATGGATATAAAGAAAAAAGAGAAGCATTATCAAATATTAAAAAATGAATATCAAGCATTGAAAGAAAGATATAAAGTACCTAGTGATGCTCAATTTATTGGTAGTTTTTATTATAATGACTTGATTTCTATTGATGATGAACTATTTAGAGTAATTGGAGTGAATAATTCTACAAGAAATGTGGTGGAATTAAATATGATTGATATTAATTATAAATACTATTGTGACTTAATGGAAATTAAAAAAACACCACGAATTTTTAAAACAATAGGTAAAAAAACTGAAAAGATTGAAAAATATTCAACTGACGTTTTAGGTAATCAATTTAAAGTTAAACCTTCAAAAAGTCCTCAACTTATCTTTAAAAGAGGTGTCCTATAATGTCTTGGCGCATCGTCTATGCAAGTGATGTCACTAAGTTATCTTTGTCATTGAGTAGTTTGAAAATTGCTAAGGGAGATCGGGAGATTAAAGTACCTTTGAGTGATATTTTTGCGGTTGTTATTGAAGATTTGACTGTTACGGTAACAGCTAGATTATTAGTTGAATTATCTGATTATAATATTTTAGTAATTTTTTGTAACCAAAAACATTTGCCAGAATGTGTATTGCAACCTATTTCTGGTCATTTTAGTCAGTATGCACAAATGAAAGCGCAATTGTCATGGGATGAATTAAGTAAAAAAGAACTATGGAAACAAATATTGAAGCAAAAAATATTGAATCAAATTAGGTGCATGGAACATAATAATATAAACATACTAAGATTAGCTGTGAAGAAATTTATGACGATAGATTTCTTCACAGCTATTTTTTATAGTTGTAGAGAGAAGTAGATCGAGTAGACTCTTGGATCTTTGAATCCGCAATTTAAACTGATCAGCTTTACTCTCCTTTTGAAATTCGTTTGAAGTATGTTGGGTTCTTGAAACCGTGTATAGGAAAATGAGATGAAAAAGGCTAAGTAAAGTTCAAAGCTTCTCAATTCTTTAAAGGAGGCTATATTTATCAATTACTTAGGTGTTGATATTAGTAAAAGAAGTAGTGTCGTAGCTCATTATCATAACGATCAATTTCAAAGAGAATTTACCATTCAAAATAATAAAAATGGTTATAATTATTTATTAAAGTATTTGAATGATTTAGACCACCTACAAATCATTTTTGAATCTACTGGTATTTATTCAAGAGGTATGACTCGATTTTGTCGCGTAAATCAAATTAATTATATTGAGATGAACCCGTTAGAAGCTAAATTCAGAACAAGTTCTTTAAGATCATGGAAAACCGATCAAGCTGATGCACATAAACTTGCGCTTTTGGCATTCAATATGAAGGACGCTAAAATTCAACGTCATACTGAAGAAATATATTTTGAGCTTAGAGAACGTGCAAGATTTCATTTAGAAATGGAAAATGATCAAAATAAACTAAAGGTAGAATTAGTTGAAGTGCTTCATCAAACATTTCCAGGCTTAGAAAAGTTATTTAAAAATAGGTACTCTAAGATTGCTTTAAATATAGCTAAAGTATTTCCTCATCCCAATTGTGTTTTCGCATTAACACATGACGAATTAACTCATACCATACTTAATTCAACAGCTAAAGGCATGTCCATTAAAAAAGCTCAAAAGTATACGAATGATTTGATTTCAATAGCACAAAATAGCTTCCCTACAGTTAAACAATCTTCATTTCTCGTAGAGAAATTAAGACATCTATGTGATAAATTACTTAAATCTATGCATGAAAAAGATTTGTTTGATAAAGAGATGATTAAATTAGCTAAGACAACTGATGCGTTTGAAAATATAGTTTCTATTCCTGGGTTAGGAGAATTAACCACTGCTTTACTGATTGGAGAGCTTGGAGATATAACACATTTTGAAACAAACAAACAACTCAATGCGTATGTCGGAATTGATATAAAACGTTATCAATCAGGTAATTCTATGAGCAGAGATACAATTAATAAAAGAGGTAATAAGAAAGCTAGACGTTTATTGTTTCTAATCATCATGAATATCATTAGAGGACGAAATCGTTATAAAAATCATGTTGCAGACTATTACTACAAATTAAGAAAGCAGCCAAATGAGAAACCTCATAAGACTGCAGTCATAGCTAGTGTGAATCGTTTGTTAAAAACCATTCATTATCTTATTACTAACAATCAATTATATGATTATCAAAAAGCACCACACTAATGTAACCATATAATCATATACATCATAACACCTTATTCAAAAAAATTAAATTGAACGGGCTAATTTAGTAATGCTTATTTTAAACATAAAGACTTGACTAATCGTAGGAAATGAGGCTAGGATTCGTAAAATGCAAGAATTGAGAGATGTCGTTCAATTAAAAGATGAACACAATATTGAAGGACAAGCTGCAAAATATTATTTTAATAGCTTTTTTGAAGATTTTAAACGTGATGATGACAATTCATTAGAGAATGCAGTTCTTAATTATGGATACACGATTCTGAATGCAGCTATTGCAAGAACTATCGTAGCAAAAGGGCTCATTCCCGCGTTAGGTATTCACCATATAGGTGGTAGAAATCATTTTAATCTCGCATCAGACTTTATTGAACCCTTTAGACCTTTAGTAGATTTATTTTTACTCAAACATCCGCCAGAAGATTTTTTGACAAAAGCATATAGATTAAAGCTTGTGAATTTGTTACATGCGAGGGTGCTTATAGACGGTAAGATGCAAACAGTTATACGCGCTATTGAAATCATGATTCAGTCTATCATTGATTATTTTAGAGAAGGTCAAAAACAATTGCTTAAATTTCCAGATATTAAGCAATTTACTTTCTATGAGCTATAGGTTTATGAGAGTAATGATTATGTTTGACTTACCAGTTGAGACGAAAAAACAGAGGCGAATTTATAGTAAATTTAGAAAAAGGTTACTTGAAAATGGTTTTTTGATGATGCAATATTCAATTTATATTAAAAGTGTTGCCAATAAAGATGCTGCAGATTTTTCAGTTTTACAAATAAAACAATTCTTACCTCAAGACGGTCATGTAAGATCTTTAATTATAACCGAGAAACAATATGAAAAAATGCAAATTTTGTTAGGTAAGGAAGATCAAAATATAGCTTTACTCGGTGATAATCGAACAATAATATTTTAAAGGATAATTATAATGAACAATATGATTTGGGAGATAAAAAGTACGCTTATCCCAAAGACTGAAATGAACATTGGGATGTACACTTCAATATATAATGAATTTGAGACTAAGGAAGAAGATATATTAAATATCATATGTGACTATTTTCAAAAGCGTCATTCAAATAAGGATGAAACAAGCATTTATGACAGAATTAATCAAGAACAATTGCCATCTAATCTTTATCAATGCTACATGTTAAGTCACGAAGCAATAGATAAGGAACATACTTTGGCTGCTAACGCAATAATAACTAAAAAGCTCAATCGACTTTTGTCAGAACAATACGAATTAGACAGCTATTTAAACTCTATTAATGTTTTATTAGAAGATTTGTTAAACCTTGTTAAAAATGATTTACCTTTAAAAACAAAGAGATTTGATACAAAATCCTTTATTAAAAATATAGAGTTTGCGTATGATTTAGATCACGAATATAGTCGCTTAATTGTAAGATTAGAGTCACTCATACCTTTAATTGTTGAAGAGTTAAGTTATCAATCTAATAATAAAGCATTATTGATTTATTGCTATCCCGAATCTAATTTAAGTCCGAAAGAACAAATTCGATTTAGGAATATTTTAGAAGACTTAGGGGTTCCAATAATTGTATTAACAGGATCGAAACATTTTATAGCTCATGATTTAGCGCATATGAATTATATTAGAAATGAAAAGCAATTATTGACAGTAGATTTTATTAATCATTTAGTATGGGATGCGCCACTTAATTTTGAAAAACTTGAGATTAAACGTAGCTTAGAAAAAATTATTAAATTATATCAAGAGGTCATTGAATTAACACCGAAGATTTCAAATTATAATTTAGCTGATATCATTGTCTTCGAACCAATAGATATCTATGTTGTCGTAAAATACCTTAAACATGCAAAACAAGATTTTGTATTGGATATCCATTATGACAATCTACCGATTGCTGTAGCGAAATATATAAAAATGTATGATTTGAAGTTTAATAAATAAATCTAAGAGCTTATTATAGGAAAAGGCTCTAGCGCTTGGTCAATTGACTTGTAATTTAATCGATTTATCAAGCGCTGCTAAATTATTTTAGTAGAAATTGTGCGAGATTTTAAAAATGTCTAACATTAAATTTGGTTATAATAATCATAAAAATAAGCTATAATTATAGCTAGAGGTTTTAGTACTCTGTAATTTTAGGTATAAATGATACTATTGACTTTTTACAACTTGAGATAGGTTTGTTTTAGTACTCTGTAATTTTAGGTATAAATGATACACGGTGTCATGCAATTAGCAGCTGCATCGGGTTTTAGTACTCTGTAATTTTAGGTTCTTAGTCAACATCGGTTGGCGAGACGATAACGCATTAAGCAACGTTATTTTGTTGTTTAATGCGTTTTTTATATTCACTTAGAAATACCTTGGAAATGATTAAGATTCTATTCCTAAAATTCCAGAAATTTCTATAGCCATAAGAAACCCGTTTAATCAGTTTTATTTTATTATTAATGCCCTCAATTGGCCTTCGTATAATAATGCCTTTACGTTTTTATGTACATGTAATCCTAGATTTTGAGTGATTTTTAAATTTTTGACTTTAATTCCAAGCATTTCTGATATATCATTATACATAGGCACAATATCTCCTTAATGGTTTGTTTAGGCACTTACAATTATAGAGATATTTGTGCTTTTTTGATATCAAAAATTAAAATAACGGTCAGTGAATATTTCACCAACCGTTAAAAAATATACAACCTTATTTAATGCACTTGCATATTGGATACACTAAAATTCAGAATTTAATTTTTATGTTCAATATTGTTAATCACTTGTTCATATGATGCATCTGAAAGGTTAGTATGTGTTGTAGCAACAAATTGTTGTAATGCATTTTGGAAATCTTGGTTGTTTTCACAAGTATAAACTTGACTATATGGTGTTGCATCACCATCAATACGTTCTCCATTTTGTTTCGCACAGTAGATCACGCCAATTGTAGAAACCGGCACATCTACTAAGGATTCAAAATGCATTTGCAGATTTTGTGTTGCTTTCTCAGCCATTTCATATGAATCATATTTGTTAAATTGATACGTCACTTCATTCTCATGAATGTTTTCACTAAATGTATAGTGTGTTCTTAATTCTGATTGAAATTGGTTGTGATATTGGTAGGCAATGTAATGCCCTACAATTTGATGAATGTCACTTTCATCTTTTAAAGGTAAGCGTCCTTCAAAGTGATAGAATGTTTTCGCTTTTAAAGCTTTAAGATTCAATAGAATTAAACCAATATTTGTGACTACAAGAATATCAAACTGCGAAATAAAAGGATATATCGTATTCTTAGGTGCAATTTGACTTGTAGTAAATATACGATAATGACGGATTTTCTCATCATCAACAAGTGCATCCAAATCTTCAGTTAATGTCTGTTTGGCACGGCGCAAGTCGAGATGATATTCACTTGAATCTTTTTCTTTAGTTTGGAATTGATATTTTTCTTGCTTCATTTTAGATATTTTATTTAACAGCTGACTCTTTGTATAAAGTTCAACTTCTAATTTGTTTTGATAAAATTTAACACGCAATAAACTGAGCAAGACAATAATAAATAAGGCAGATATGATAACCCAAATCATAATTGACATGGCATTTATCCTCCTTTCATAACCTTGTTGTAATGAGATATAAGTTAATATTTATCTTATGTTAATTTTAAATGAATGTCTAATTTCATGCATGTATAAAGTGAAAATATTTTTGAATAATAAAAAGACAGATACCACGGAGAATGATATCTGTTATATCGTACGGTCATTTTGTTGGGGTAGAAGGCCTATTGAAGCACTTCTTTTTGGATTTGGTTAAAATCATCTAATAATTGATTCATCGTCTTAGCTTGTTTGTCATCAATAGTAATAAACACTTTTCTTTCATCTTCTGTAGAACGTTCTTTACCAATGATGTCTTTTTCAGTCAACGCCGTTAAAGATTTATGTATCTCCATTAAACTGAAGTCAATCGATTGTTTGACTTTGTGCAAAGAAATACGGCGGCTATTTGTCGTTTTTAAGTGATATAAAAACAAGATGTCATTCAACTTGAGACCATGTTGCTTTTTTAATTCACTGATAATTTTCTTTCTATTTGATTCATAAAAGAAGATAGCTTCAGTTTCCATTTTAAAATGGTTATTCATAATTTCACTCCTTTTCTAAATTCTTAATACCCTAAGTCATATTATATTAAAATTTTTATAGTTTTAAAAGAATATTCTTAAGGAAATTCAAAAAAACTGTTTATGTCATTTAAAAGTACACAAAATATCCAATCCATACATGTAAAATTTTAACTGTTATTAAATAGGAATTCAATTATTTTTAAACCGAAATAGTTATTGTTCAAATGTAGGAGTGATATATTTAATAGCTTACAATGAAATAATATATAATTCAACGTAAAAGTATGAATATTAAAGATTTTTGTTATTAAATTTTCTGAAACTAAACAACTATTACTAGTATTATAATTTAATAATGGATTTGCATTGCCTAAAGATTATAATTATTATACTTAATAAAAAAATATCAAAATAATTGTGACAAATGTAGTAACAAATGTTTTTTTAACGCAAGTTGATTGATAAGTGAAAACTTATCTTGTATAATTACTGTCATGTGTAAGCGTTTTCTAAGGAGGTGCAAATTGATGGAAGGAAATCAAAAATGCCATGTCAATCAATTGATGTACACATTAATTGAACGTGTTCCCAATGATTTTAAATTTCACGGAGAAGCAGCGACTAATTTATTTTTAAATGATCATTTATGTTTGGAAGATGGGATAGAAATATGCGTCAACAGAATGGATTTGTTGACCGTTTTAAGTGCGATTCCTCAGAATTATCGAATTAAGGGTTTGGATAAATATGGGAAAATGGTGAATTGTGAGAAGCATCGTCTACATCAAATCGCATCTGTAGAAATTTATGAAAATGAAATATTATTACTCAATATAATTATTTATGATGTAGATAATGAAGAGTGGATGTTCCGATTAAATAATAATATTAGAATTCCTGAAAAACAAATATATTATCATTCGTTAAAATGGAATGTGGATTATATAAAACCTGAAATAGTTTTGATGTATTTATTACATGAACCTGTGAGTCAAAAACAAGTTCAATATTGTCGCCACTTAATAGATCGCATGAGTTATTATCAGTTTATTACGTTAAAAGTGGCAGTAGGCGAAGATTTATTAAGAAAGTTACTTACAGAAAGAAGTACTTATCACTAACATCTCATTAGAGAGGGAGGATAAGTACTTCTTCTTTACTTATTTTAGATAACAATGTTGGTAGCACGCTTTGACTGCGTCGTCGGCATCTTTAGTAGATATACCAAACATCATTGAGATTTCAGATGAACCTTGATTAATCATTTTTAAGTTGATATTGGCCTGTGCGAGTGCGTCAGTAATTTTATTTGCTGTGCCTACCGCTGCACTCATTCCTTCACCGACAACCATTAAAATAGCCAAATCATTTTCAACACTTAATTCGTCAATTTCGCAGCGTTGACGGATTTCTTCTAATACTTTTTGTTCTTTTCCAGCGAGTTGTGCTGAGCGCATGATAATACTAATATTATCGATTCCAGACGGCATGTGGTCAAATGAAATATGATGTTTAGCCAAAATATCAAGAATATTCACGGTGAAGCCCACTTGTCTGTTCATTAAATACTTTTTAATGTTAATGCTCGTAAAGTTTTTATCACAACTGATACCGGTTACGACATTTTTTCGATCAATTTCTCGATCATGTACAATATAAGTCCCCGGATCATCAGGTCGATTTGTATTTTTAATAACAACAGGTATACGGTAACGATAAAGAGGTTGTAATGCTTCATCATGAAAGACACTAAATCCAGCGTAAGATAACTCACGCATTTCACGATAAGTAATTTCGCTAATAATTTCTGGTTTAGAAATCACTTTTGGATTTGCCCGATAAATCCCTGAAACATCTGTGAAGTTTTCATACAAATCAGCTTTAACACCTCGAGCTACAATGGCACCAGTAATATCTGAGCCGCCACGAGGGAATGTCACAATATGATTTGTTTCAGAATAGCCAAAAAAGCCAGGGATAATGATTTTTTTATCGTAGCTTTGAAGTTGGTTGATTTGGTCGTAACTTGATTCGAGAATTTGAGCATTACCCGGATCATCTGTCACAATAATACCCGCTTCTTTCGGTGACAAATACGTCGTTGGAATCCCTTGTTCATTATTATATGCAGCAATAATTTGAGCATTAAAATTTTCTCCTGAAGATTTCAGCGCATCTAATAAACGTGCAGGCTGATCTTTTAATGTAGAAATATGGTGTTCTAATGTTTGATCGATTTCGTTTAGGACATCTGTTTTCAGTGAGAGCCCATCAATAATATCTTGAAAACGTGTTAATATTTCTTCTTTTTTATGTATATAATCCAGCCCATTAACTACTTTTTCATACAACCTAATGAGAAGATCGGTTGTCTTGATATCATCATCATTTCGTTTACCAGGTGCAGAAACAACAACGATGCGTCTATCATTGTCACTGTTTACAATGTTTAAAACTTTTTTGATTTGTTCAGCAGACGCTACTGAACTCCCCCCAAATTTTGATACTTTCATAAATTTTGACAACCTTTCTTTAATGATGCTTTGCCTATTTAGTTTGTTAAAGACTAATGGTAATATAAAGGTATATTTCTAAATTTTTAGAACTTTACAAACTTTGTGAATGAATTTATACTAAACCATATTTACATATATTTCAACTGTACTTGAATAATTTTTGAGAGAATTTAAGCGGAGGGATTTAGATGAAACAACTCAATGTTGCGTTATTAGGATTAGGTACTGTCGGTTCAGGTGTCGTAAAAATCATTGAAGAGAACCATCAACAAATTAAAGATACAATTCAAAAAGATATCCACATCAAACATATTTTGGTCCGAGACACATCAAAAAAACGTCCATTGAACATTTCTCGATATCACTTAACCGAGGACATCAATGACATTTTAAATGACAATGATGTTGATATTATTATTGAAGTGATGGGTGGGATTGAGCCGACTGTGGACTGGTTAAAAGCAGCATTGACTCAAAAGAAACATGTCATTACGGCGAATAAAGATTTGTTGGCTGTTCACTTACGTGTTTTAGAAGACCTAGCACAAGAAAATGCAGTGGCGCTTAAATATGAAGCGAGTGTAGCTGGGGGTATACCGATTGTCAATGCAATAAACAATGGATTGAATGCGAATAATATCAGTAAATTCATGGGTGTCTTTAATGGTACTTCGAATTTTATTTTGACTAAAATGACAGAAGAAGGCACACCTTACGAAGATGCTTTAAAAGAAGCACAAGATTTAGGATTTGCAGAAGCCGATCCAACAGATGATGTTGAAGGTATCGATGCAGCGCGTAAAGTCGTTATTACTTCCTATTTATCATTTAACCAAGTAATTAATTTAAAAGATGTTGAAACAGAAGGGATTAGTGGTGTAACGACCCACGATATAGATGCAGCAAAAGCATTAGGATACAAGATTAAACTTATCGGTAAGGGTGCCTATGTCAGCGGTAAAGTGGAAGCATCCGTGAAACCGACTTTAATTGCGCATTCACACCAACTTGCAGCGGTTGAAAATGAATACAATGCGATATATGTTATCGGAGACGCTGTAGGAGAAACTATGTTTTATGGGAAAGGTGCCGGCAGTTTAGCGACAGGCTCAGCAGTCGTGAGTGACTTATTAAATGTTGCACTCCAATTTGAGTCTGATCTTCATACATTACCACCGCATTTTGAATTAAAAACCGATAAAACAAAAGAAATGATGGATGATGGCGAAACAGTAACGATAAAAGAAAAGGAAAGTTATTATTTAGTGGTTAATACACCTGAAGTTTCACAAAAACAAGTCGAAGCGACATTGAAAAGCAAGCTACCTTTTCATAAGTCTCTTCAAATTGAACCGTTATCGCCTCATAGTGTAGCAGTGGTTGTTGTAGGTGTTGATCATCATCCAACAACTTACGTCGAATCAGAAGAAGGCTATCACGTACAAAAAGTATATCCAGTTGAAGGAGTTTGATAAGCATGAAATTATGGAAAGGTCTTGTTGAAGAATATCAATCATTTTTACCAGTCACAGATGATACACCTAAAGTGACATTAAATGAAGGGCATACGCCTTTAATTTATTGCGATACAATTTCTGAAATGTTAGGTATCGAACTCTACGTCAAATATGAAGGTGCCAATCCTACAGGTTCATTTAAAGATAGAGGTATGGTGATGGCAGTCACTAAAGCTAAGGAACAAGGGCGTAAAATTGTGATTTGCGCATCAACAGGCAATACATCTGCTTCGGCAGCTGCTTATGCTGCAAGAGCAGGTTTAAAAGCGATTGTAGTTATTCCGGAAGGTAAAATCGCATTGGGTAAATTATCACAAGCTGTGATGTATGGTGCAGAAATTGTTTCTATTGAAGGAAATTTTGATGAAGCTTTAGAAATCGTAAAAGAAGTAGCGCAAGACGGTGAAATTGAATTAGTAAACTCTGTCAATCCATACCGAATTGAAGGTCAAAAAACAGGTGCATTTGAAATTGTCGACCAACTTGATGGACAAGCACCCGATGTTTTAGCGATACCAGTCGGTAATGCAGGCAATATTACTGCATATTGGAAAGGATTTAAAACTTATCATGATGCAAATCAATCTGGATTACCACAGATGTTTGGCTTTCAAGCAGAAGGCGCTTCGCCAATTGTGCAAAACAAAGTCGTGAAAAATCCAGAGACTATCGCAACGGCGATTCGTATTGGTAATCCTGCAAGTTGGGAGAAAGCAGTACAGGCTATTGATGAGTCACAAGGACTTATTGATGCTGTCACAGATGAAGAAATTTTAGAAGCTTATCAATTGATGACGTCTAAAGAAGGTATTTTTAGTGAGCCAGCAAGTAATGCGTCTATTGCAGGTCTGATTAAATTACATCGTCAAGGTCGACTCAAACCAGGACAACGTGTTGTTGCGGTATTAACAGGAAATGGTTTAAAAGATCCAGACACTGCGATTGGTTTATTAGAGAATCCAATTCAAGCATTACCAAATAATAAGGAAAGTATTATTCAATATATTAAGGATGCGTTACAATGACAAAAAATAATTTGAGCTTAAAAGTTCCCGCATCGACAGCGAATCTGGGTTGTGGCTTTGATTCAATTGGTATGGCATTGAACAAGTTTTTATACATCGAGGCGCAAATCATTTCAGGTGAAAAATGGAGATTTGTTCATGAAGGCCCGCATTTGGTCGGTTTACCTGAAGATGAGGGGCATTATATGTATCAGATTGCTCAAAAAGTGGCCAATAAGTATCAAGTGACCTTACCTGCTTTAGAAATAAGAATGTTTAGTGACATTCCTCTAGCGCGAGGTCTTGGCTCTTCGGCATCTGCACTTGTTGCTGCTTTATACATCGCCAATTATTTTGGTGATATAGAGTTATCCAAGTACGAGCTTTTACAACTTGCCACTAATATTGAAGGTCATCCTGATAATGTCGCACCGACGATTTATGGCGGATTAGTAGTGGGCTATCATAATGAAGAAACACATGTCACAAGTGTTGCACATATTGATGTACCAGATGTTGATTTTATCGTTACAATACCAAGCTATGAGTTAGCGACAACAACAGCACGAAAAGTATTGCCAGAGACACTGACGCATAAAGAAGCGGTGAAATATAGCGCTATTAGCAATACCATGATAAGTGCGCTAATTCAGCATAATTATGTTCTCGCAGGTCAAATGATGGAACAAGATGGCTTGCACGAACCGTTTCGTCAACATCTTATTCAAGATTTTGATCAAATTAAAACAATTGCTCATCGTTATCATGCTTATGCCACTGTTTTATCAGGAGCGGGGCCAACCATTTTAACGATGGTAAAAAAAGAAAACAGCGGTCCGCTTGTGCGCGCATTACGCAAAGAAGTTAAAAGTTGTCATTCAGAGTTAGCAACTGTAAATACAACAGGTGTGGTGAGCGACGTCATTCATCATTATTAAACAGGTACCGTGTCGCGTTTGATTTACATATCAAATAAGATGGAAACTTGACACTGAAATATTATACATTTAGTCTAATGTGGGCTTTAAATAAAAGGTGCATAGATGTACTCTTTACGTATGTTTTTGTATGAAAGTTTGTACATTCTTAGTCATCTTTGCCGTGGAAGGGTGGGACGAATCCGAATTGATTTCTGTCTCACTCTTCTTTTTTATCTGTGTTGATTCATTAGTGCACTATAAAAGGACTTTATTTGTTATTTACCAATCGGTTTGATTGTATATGTTCGGAAGACTATTGTAAGATATAAACAAGTTGAAAGGAGATTGTTAGATGAAAATTGAATTAATTGTAATGGATATGGATGATACATTAATGACTTCTGAAAACCATCTTTCAGAAAAAACAAAATCTTATTTGCTTGATCTACAAAATGAAGGTTATAAACTTGCTTTAGCTTCAGGTCGTCCGACTGAAGGGATGTTACCGACAGCAAAAGAACTTAAAATGGATCAGTATGGCAGTTATATAATGAGCTATAACGGTGCTCAAACAACTGATTTAGCTGCTGATAAGGTTGTATCAAAAAAAGATATTGAGAAGGAAGAATTTGATAAAATTGTAGATTTTTGTCGAGAACATGATTTATTTGTTCTTACGTATGATCACGGCAAGATTATCTATGATGGTGAACATGAATACATGAATCGAGAATCTGAATTGACTGGTTTAGAAATGGAAAAAGTAGATGATTTGAAAAGTTACATTCAAAAATCAGTTCCGAAAGTAATGGGTGTTGACTTTGAAGAAAACATTGAAAAAATTACTAAACAATTCGGAAACGAATTTAATGAAGCTATCGACATGACTACAAGTAAACCATTTTTCCTAGAATTCATGAGAAAAAGCGTTTCAAAAGGTGCAGCCATTGAAGCGTTAGCGGAGCGATTGGATATTGATGTAAATTATATTGTAGCTTTTGGTGATAGCGCCAATGATTTAGAAATGTTTAAAACTGCTGGGACTGCAGTTGCAATGGATAATGCATCTGATGAAGTAAAAGAACAAGCAGATATGGTAACCAAAAGTAATGATGAAGATGGAATTCCATACGCGTTAGAACAACTTATAAACAAATAAGCAGCACTCGGACTCGTGAAATAAAATAGATTAAAGCCGTACACTGTTCGCATATAAAAATTTAAAAAGCAACACAAGTCTTTAGATAACGATAAAATGGATTATAAAGTGAAATTCAACTGTTATCATTATGACTTGTGTTGTTTTTTATGGAACAAATAGATGATGCTATTTTGCAGTATGTGTCCATTCGTGTTTGCCACGATGACGTTTAATATGGGCATACACTTGATCTGCAGTATAGTCTAAGTTCGTATAGACTGTAATTGTGAATGCAGATTGATTCGCTTCAAACTCAGAGTCTAAATATAGTTCTTTTAAATGTTGAAATAAATTGTTCATCTGATCATGGGTTAAGCTACTATATTCTCTTAACGTACGTTTTGCTAATTGCCCATTTTTATTTTCTAAAGCTTGAACGACGATGACAAAACGTTCATCCGGCTTTAAAACATCATCGAAAAGGTTTGTTTGACCGACCATACAATAACCACCTTTACAATTTATTAACTTAATTATACATTATTTAACGATTTATAGTAAATGGGAGATAAATAGGTTTTCACATCAATATAGGCAAGTTAAAAATGATGGGGGATAAAAAGAAACATGGAGCGTGACTTTGTACGTCTCACTCCATGATAGTGCACGATGACTACTGAAAATAGTCATCGAGTATAGGGTGTAATTCAAGAAAGTGATTAAAGTGATATTTATGATTCGCGATAGGACTCATGTTCACTTAAATCTATTTCTTCAAGAGGAATCACTTTTGTTTTATTGATTGCTTTGTGTACGAAATAAACAACAATTAGCACAATAATAGGTAAAAAGCTTTGAAGTAATTTAGAAACTTCAAAATGAACAATAGCTTCTGCTGAACTACCAAATATTAAGAACAACAAGATTGCAATAACGATAATCGGTCCCACAGGGAAGAACGGTGCTTTATACGCAAGTAGTTGATCAATATCTTTATTTTGTTTCTTAATTGCACGTCTCATTCGGATTTGTGCAATTAAACTTGAGCCCCATACAAATGTGACCAGTGCACCAATAATATTTAGCAACCCAATGACGCTTTTTGGATTGTAATTGGCATAGAGCGTAACAATCGCAATAAAAATAAAAGTTGTAAATAAAGCATTTAAAGGTAATTTTGAGCGATGATGAATTTTACCTAAAAATTGAGGCGCTTGCCCATGTTGACTTAATGAATAAAGCATACGACTTGTAGTAAAGACACCAGAATTAGCTGCTGAAAGTAATGAAGTTAAAATGACCGCATTAATAACAGAAGCAGCAAATGCAATACCTACTTTGTCGAATACAATCGTAAATGGGCTTTGTGCAATGGATCCACTCTCGTTAAGTAATGTCGGATCAGTATAAGCTAAAATGGCTGAAATAACAGCGATGGATAATACATAAAACAGTAAAATTCTCCAGAACACTTGTTTAATCGCCTTAGGCATAGATTCTCTTGGATTATCAGATTCCCCTGCAGTTACCGCCACAACTTCAGTACCACCAACTGAAAATCCAGCAATTAACAGCACGCTTAAAAATCCTGAAATGCCGCCTACGAACGGTGCTTCTCCAATCGTAAAGTTTTTAAGACCATAGTAATGCCCACCTAGAATACCAAAAATCATTAAAATACCGAGTATTATGAAAATAATAATTGTAATGACTTTGATTAATGAGAGCCAAAACTCAGCTTCTCCAAAGGCTTTTACAGTGAATACATTAACTAAGAATAGTAATGTTAGAAAAAGCAGACTCCAAACAAGAGGTGAGAAGAAATGAAAGGTATCCCAATAACTAATCACATTAGATGCGACGATGACATCTACACTTGTAACCAACGACCAGATAGTCCAATAAAGCCATCCCATCGTGAAACCAAGTGACGGATCAACGAAACGTGTTGCATAACTACTAAATGCACCTGACACTGGATAAAATGTAGCCATTTCCCCGATAGATGACATTAAAAAGTACAACATAATACCTATAATCATGTATGCGAGTATGGCACCACCTGGGCCAGCTTGTGCGATAACGCCACCGGTTGCTACAAACAATCCTGTTCCGATAGCACCCCCAATGGCAATCATTGTGATATGCCTTGATTGGAGGGTTCTACTCAAATTCTTTTCTTCCATAAACAATTTCTCCTCATAATTTAGATTTTCATTTATTTTACTTCTAAAGTAGTATAGTTTCAATAGAAATTTAAGACTTTAAAGTGATAAAAATAAGGTTTTTAAGCATATTCATTAAGAGTGGAATATGCCAAATAGCCTGGATGGCGTTTAAGGCTACGATTCAATTTTGCTTCTAAGTAATTAAAATAGTAAGCAAACATTTCGTTCAGTGGGCTAAATAAAAGAGGAGTAGACTCAAAATTTAACATGGTATGTATAACATAATAAATATATACTGAAGAGAGTTTGAAGTGACTCAATTGACTTCATTGAGCTTTAAAACACATAAAAAAAGTCAAATTACGTATTCGCGTGTGTGACGTAATTTGACTGGTGTCGTATTTTAAATAAAAGATAGGTATCCTGCTCTACTGTTAAAAGAGCCTAGGACATAAATAATTCAACTCAAAATTAATAATCAAATCGTTTAAATATAAAAATCCTCAATGAATGTCTAATTGCCTCGAAAATATGACAAGGCAATGACACTTGTGATTTAAGTTAAAGAAATGATAGATTCATTTTCTTTTATACTTTATAATCGTAGTGTTATGATATAAGCACTACGATTATTTAGTTTCTCTGTGTAAAGTATGTTTGTTTAATCTTGGGCAGTATTTCATCATTTCAATACGCTCAGGATTAGTTCGTTTGTTTTTAGTTGTGATATAGTTACGATCACCACATTCAGTACATGCTAAAGTAACGTTTACGCGCATGGGTAGGACCTCCTTTTCAAATTGAAACTATTACGATTTAATATTTTAGCATGTCACTCCATTTTTGCCAACTCTTTTTTACTTTTTTATATTTTAAAGGCTTGCGAATAGGGAAAAGAATGTGCTATGATGTAAAACGTAATAATTACGATTCAAAGGAGTTGTTCATATAAATGGCTAAGAAGTCTAAAATAGCTAAAGAGAAAAAAAGAGAAGAAATGGTCGCTAAATATGCTGAAATTAGAAGAGAATTAAAAGCAAAAGGTGACTATGAAGGTCTTAAAAAATTACCTAGAGACGCATCACCTACACGTTTAACTCGTAGATGTAAAGTTACAGGTCGTCCTCGTGGTGTTATGCGTAAATTTGAAATGTCTCGTATCGCATTTAGAGAACATGCACACAAAGGACAAATCCCTGGTGTTAAAAAATCAAGCTGGTAAAACCGATCTCCCTTTATTTACTTTGTTTCCTAAAGATAGTATATTATCATAGGAATAAATATATAAAGGGGCTTTTTTTATGAAAATTTTTGATTATGAAGATATACAACTCATCCCTAATAAAAGTGTAGTTAAAAGTCGTTCAGAAATCGATACTTCCATTCAATTTGGACCGAAGCGTTTTAAATTACCTGTTGTCCCAGCAAATATGCAAACCGTGATGAATGAATCATTGGCAGAGTGGTTTGCTCAAAATGATTACTTCTATATTATGCATAGATTTGACGAAGCAGCACGTTTACCATTCGTTAAAAGAATGCATGAAAAAGGCTACTTTGCATCAATTTCAGTAGGTGTAAAACAAGGTGGATTTGATTTTATCAATCAATTAAAAGCAGAAGGTCTTTCTCCTGAGTATATTACAATCGATATTGCACACGGTCATTCAGATCAAGTTATTGAAATGATTCAGCATATTAAAAAACAATTACCGAATGTATTTGTTATCGCAGGGAATGTGGGTACCCCTGAAGGCGTAAGAGAACTTGAAAATGCGGGTGCAGATGCTACAAAAGTAGGTATCGGTCCAGGTCGCGTGTGTATCACTAAAATTAAAACTGGTTTTGGTACCGGTGGATGGCAACTGGCAGCGGTGAATCACTGTAGTAAAGCGGCGCGTAAACCGATTATTGCAGACGGTGGTATTCGAACACATGGTGATATCGCAAAATCAATCCGTTTTGGTGCTTCAATGGTAATGATAGGGTCATTATTTGCTGCCCATGAAGAATCACCAGGAGAAACGGTTGAAATAGATGGTAAAACTTACAAGGAATACTTCGGTAGTGCATCAGAATTTCAAAAAGGTGAACGTAAAAATGTTGAGGGCAAAAAAATGTTTGTCGAACATAAAGGTGCATTAAAAGATACCCTCACTGAAATGAAAGAAGACTTACAAAGTTCGATTTCATATGCAGGTGGCAAAGACATTGATGCGCTCAGAAAGGTAGACTACGTCATCGTTCGTAATTCTATTTTTAATGGTGACAGAGATTAAAGGAGCTGTTGATCATCCGTAAATTCCTTTTGTTTTTTCTTATAGGATTGTTAATCATTCTTTTTGTCCCCATTCAACCGAGTACGGTAATATCTGATTTTGTGAAGCCAGCGAATGAAAAAATTGATCAATTTGTCGATGGTGAAACAAATGAAACGACGTTAAAAACGCCAGAACAGCAAGTTTTTGCGATGAGGAATATTCAAATGAATATGACTAAAAAGCAAGTTGAAGCAAAACTTGGGCAACCAGTATCCAAAATAGGAAACGAATATGGTACACGTTGGTATGTCTACCATCATGATTTTAACGAATTTGTCATGGTCAGTTTTATCAATGATAAAGTACACGGGTTGTATACGAATCAAAATATGATTACTTCTAAAAATGGGATTAAATATGGAAGCCCTAAAGATTTTGTCCGTGATAAACTCGGAACACCTGTAGAGGAAATTAAAAAAGGTCATACGATTTATAAAAAAGAGCAACAAGATTATGATATTTTTGATAAAAATGGCATCTACACAACTGCTTTCTATGATAAATATGACAACAATCGACTCATGGGATTGATGCAAATCAGTCATACGATGGAGAATAAATTAAATGCGCAGTACGCTGCCCCTTCAAAATATTTGAGTGATAGTTTTGAAAAAGGTGATTATGTCTTGTTAAATGCTACAAGAGTTCAAAAAGGCTTAAAACCATTAGCTTATTCTGATTCTCTTGCGCAAACAGCAAGAAAGCATAGTACTGATATGGCAAAAAATCATTACTTTGATCATAATGATTTAAGCGGTAAAACACCATTTGATCGTATTAAAGCTGATGGACATCAATATCAAGTTGCTGCAGAAAACTTAGCATATGGTCAAACGAGTCCTATATATGCCCATCATGGACTTATGAATTCTAAAGGACATCGTAAAAATATATTGAATAGAAGTGTGAAAACAATAGGTATTGGTGTTGATTTTAATTCAGACCGTCAACCATTTTTCACAGAAAACTATATCGGTTAATGTTTGATGCTGAGATAAAGGGGAATAGCTTCTTTGGAAGTGATTAACAGTGAATATGATTTGGAGAAAAGAAATTAATCAACAAAATCAACCTCCTTTAAATCAATCGGAAGATATTTTAGATCGTATTAAAAAATTACTCAATAAAAAATAAAAAAATAAAGCGAGCGACTAATGAATGTGCTTCATTAAGTCGCTTGCTTTTTTTAGAAGGAGTGATCAAATGTCATTTTTACATTTCTCTGAATAAGCCAATCACTTTTCCGAGTACAGTGACATTATCTAAATAAATAGGTTCTAAACTACTGTTTTCTGGTTGAAGACGGTATCTATTTTTTTCTTTATAAAATCTTTTTACTGTAGCCTCGTCTTCATCAGTCATAGCTACAATGATGTCACCATTTTCAGCGATAGATTGGCTTCTAACGATAACTTTATCTCCGTCTAATATACCAGCTTCAATCATACTCTCTCCTATAACATTTAGGATGAATATTTGGCCGTTATGTGTTGAAGTGAAATGTTCTGGTAATGGGTAGTATTCTTCAACGTTCTCAATAGCAGAAATAGGTGTCCCTGCAGTAACCTTACCAATGACAGGCACATAGATCGTTTCTTCCATATTCACAGGTTCTCCCATGAGTTCATTCACAATTTCTATGGCACGAGGCTTAGTGGGGTCTCGTCTAATATACCCTTTTTCTTCTAATCTAGATAAATGACCGTGCACAGTTGAACTTGAAGCTAAACCAACTGCTTCACCGATTTCTCGAACACTCGGTGGATACCCTTTTGTTTGCACGACATGCTTTATAAATTCAAATATTTCGCTTTGTCTCTTTGTGAGCTCTCTCATTTCGCACACTCCTTCTTCGCTTGGTTTGAAATTAGTATAACATATTGATGAAATAATCACAAACGTTTGTTCGTTTTGATGTTGACATAGAACATTTGTTCTGTTAGAGTATTAATGCAAACAAACGTTCTAGGAGTGATAGCAATGATTCATGTTAAAATTTCAGAAATATACCTGTTCTTAGCGGTATTTATCATATCTATACTACTTTTCTTTACATTCTTTGTATTAGCAAGCGATAGTAGCCATACAGAACAAACGTACGAAATGACAGATCATCAATTGAAAACAAACCAAACAGAAAAAGTTCAAAAACACGAACACATCGATACGAATCAGCCAGCCATTGCGACAACACTTGGTCGTTAATCAAAATCAACTTTTTCTGCGTACGAAATACTTTTAACCTCCATTTTTACTTCCATTTCTTTTCCAATTAGACATCCCATATATTATGACACATCGAAGTTTTCAGTCTCATTTGAACCTCGAGTCAAAATATGCTCGAGGTCAGTTAGACTGGTAGACGAACTATTGATAAAGTCTATAAAAGAAAAAGACAACCTTCTTTTGAATTAGCTATTTTAATTTTTTAATAAATTGTACCTTTCTATATGCCTATTTTTTCACAAGATAAGAAAGATTTGACTATAAAACGGACGCTATTCCGCTTAAATTGTAATATAAGTCCAAGTGTTTGGTTTTATCCACTATATCTGTTATATTTTTGAAAAGAAAATGACGGAGGGAATTGATGATGTTTACTCAAGAAAAATTGAATCGAATCAATGAATTAGCTAATAAGAAAAAGCAAGAGGGTTTAACAGAAAGTGAAGCAAAAGAGCAATCACAATTGAGAAGTGAATATTTAGAAATGTTCAGAAGTAGCTTCAAAAGCCAAATTGAGAACACTAAAGTGATTGATCCAGAAGGTAATGATGTTACACCTGAAAAACTTAAAGAAATCCAAAAGAAAAATCATTTACGTAACTAATCTAAAATTAGTTTATATTTGCTGATTGGCATGCTGATTTATTAGGCTTTATACTACCATTTCGGTTATAATGAAAATATGATGAGCATTCGAAAGGAAGGAAGTAATAATATGACAGAAACAAAAGATCAACTTGCGATTAATACATTACGTGGTTTAAGTATTGACGCCATTGAAAAAGCAAATTCAGGACACCCTGGATTACCAATGGGTGCAGCACCTATGGCTTATACTTTATGGACACGTCATTTGAATTTCAACCCTAATTCAAATGAATATTTTAACAGAGACCGTTTCATTTTATCAGCGGGTCATGGTTCAGCATTATTGTACAGCTTACTCCATGTTTCAGGAAGCTTAGAATTAGAAGAGCTTAAACAATTCAGACAATGGGGTTCTAAAACACCAGGACATCCAGAATATCACCATACTAAAGGTGTAGAAATTACAACTGGTCCACTAGGTCAAGGTTTTGCAATGTCTGTAGGTATGGCAATGGCTGAGAAACATTTAGCAGCTAAATTTAATAAAGACATCGAAGTAGTCAACCACTATACGTATGTTTTAGCTTCTGACGGAGATTTAATGGAAGGTATTTCTCATGAAGCAGCATCATTAGCAGGACATTTAAAACTAGACAAACTCATTACACTTTATGATTCTAACAACATTTCTTTAGATGGTGAGACAAATAAATCATTTTCTGAAGATATTAAAAAACGTTTTGAGGCGTATGGTTGGAACCATATTCTTGTTAAAGATGGTAATGACGTAGAGGCTATCGACAAAGCCATTTCTGAAGCTAAACAACAAAATGGTCCGACAATCATTGAAGTTAAAACGATTATTGGTGAAGGTTCACCAAACAAATCAAATAGTAATTCAGTTCATGGTGCACCTTTAGGTGAAGAAGAACGTAAGCTTACATTTGAAAACTATCAATTAGATAGTTCTAAATATTTCCATGTTGACGACGAAGTTTATGAAATCTTCAATTCAACAATGATTAAACGTGCCAATGAAAATGAAGATGAATGGCATAAAAAAGTTGAAGCATACAGTCAACAATATCCTGAATTATACAAAGAGTTTAAAGATGCTTTAGAAGGCCGTTTACCTGAAGGTTATGAAGCTGAACTTCCAAAATTCGAATTAGGTCATAAAGGTGCTTCACGTGCAGACTCAGGAGATGTAATTCAAGCATTAAGTAAAGCTGTTCCAACATTATTTGGTGGTTCTGCTGACTTAGCATCTTCAAATAAATCAAATGTAAAAGAAGAAACAGACTTCTCAGCTGAAAATGGCGAAGGTAAAAACGTATGGTTCGGTGTGCGTGAATTTGCGATGGCTGCTGCCGTTAATGGTATGGCTGCACATGGTGGTTTACATCCATACGGTGCAACATTCTTTGTATTTAGTGACTATTTAAAACCTGCTTTACGTTTAGCAGCAATAATGGGACTTCGTTCTACATTTGTGTTTACACACGATTCAATCGCTGTTGGTGAAGATGGTCCTACACATGAACCAATCGAACAATTGGCAGGCTTAAGAGCCATTCCAAATCTTAACGTGATTCGTCCAGCTGATGGTAATGAAACACGTGTTGCATGGAAAGTTGCTGTTGAATCAAACGGTATCCCAACTGCTTTAGTATTAACACGTCAAGGTTTACCAGTGTTAGATGTAGAAGAATCTGTTGTAGAAGAAGGCGTTAGAAAAGGTGCATATGTCGTTTATGAAACTGAAAAAGCGCCTGAGTATGTTTTATTAGCTTCTGGTTCTGAAGTAAGTTTAACAGTTGAAGTTGCAAAAGCACTTGAAGAACAAGGTAAAGGTGTTCGTGTTGTATCAATGCCAAACTGGAATGCATTTGAAGCACAATCAAAAGCGTACCAAGACGAAATTTTATTACCACAAGTGGAAAAACGTGTTGCTGTTGAAATGGCATCATCACTTGGTTGGCATAAATATGTAGGTATGCACGGTCTTGTTGTAGGTATTGATCGTTATGGCGCAAGTGCCCCTGGCGACTTAGTTGTCGAAAAATATGGTTTTACAAAAGAAAACATATTATCTGAAATTGAAAAATTATAATTGATGATCGCATTCAAAAGTCGAGCTTGATTTGTTCAAAATTGAGCTTGGCTTTTCTTTTAGTTATTCATATAATTTTGCTTTCATATCTTGAAAAGAATACATAATTTTAGTAAAATGCAAAAGGATACAGAAAGTGGGTGAAACTATGGCTACATGGTTAGCAATTTTATTAATTGTTATTGCACTTATCGGTGGATTAGTGGGGGGCTTTTTCTTAGCACGTAAATATATGATGGACTATTTAAAAAAGAACCCACCTATTAATGAAGAAATGTTGCGCATGATGATGATGCAAATGGGACAAAAACCATCTCAAAAGAAGATTAATCAAATGATGACAATGATGAATAAAAACATGGACAAAAAAATGTAATATCCATGATGTTGATAATAGCAAAGAGAAGTACGGTAATAAAAATCGTACTCAACTTTGCTATTTTTTTAGGTTAAAATAAAGAAGGGCTTTAAGCGTATGGCTATACCTTACTTGGTATTAATTTTAAGACAAGTGACTTCCACTCTATTAACTGAAAGAGGTAGGGTCTATGTTATGTCAAAGTACGTCCAGTTTATTCATATAGAAAAAAATTTAAAATAAACGTAATATAATTGTGGTTTCGTTTGTTATAATGGATAAGAGGAGGTATGACATACATGATTAGTATCATACTCATTATTGTTATATCAACGATTGTGACTATTTATTTGGGGATAACAAAAGATGTGAATATTATCGCTTCAATTGATGCGCAAAAGGTGCCTGCACATTTAAAAACTAAATTGATTTATTTGTTTATAGTAATGTTATGGTTGACTAGTTTAAGTCTTATATTAGTAATTGCTTTAATCGAAACACATCTTTTTATAGGTCTTATTTTGTTAGTGGTTAGTTTATTATTAATGCTCTCTTTTTATATATATTATTATAAGATAAGTCAGTAGTTTCAATAAAAGACATTGATAGACGTGCGTATAACATGAGTTATGAAAAAACACATTATTAGATGTAAAATCTTAAATAATACGTCGAAGTAAGAAAATTAACGAATTTAAATGTCATGTGATATACTATTGAGTATCGAATGAGAAATGAGGAGGAGCAACATTGACGTATTTAGTATTATCGATTCTTATTGCATTTGTCATGGGGGCAGCGGTCATTGTAATTAGAATGAAAGCGCAAAAATATCCAGTGAATGAAAAGAAAATTCTTTTACCTCCTTTTTTTATGGCAACAGGTGCATTGATGTACGTTGTTCCCTATTTTAGACTTTCTAATTTTGAAATTTTAGAGTCAGTTGTATTAGGTGTGATTTTTTCGAGTGTACTCATTATGACATCACACTTTGAAACAAAAGGGAGCCAAATCTTTTTAAAAAAATCTAAAGCTTTCCCGCTTGTGCTCATCACGCTTCTATTGGTAAGAACAGTATTAAAAGTATTTATAGGCAGTAATATTGATCCGGGTGAGTTAGCAGGTATGTTCTTTTTATTAGCTTTTAGTATGTTATTGCCATGGCGCCTTGCGATGTTACGTCGCTATCGCAAAATTAAGCATCAACTTGTACAATAAAGAGCATATTATTAAAATGTAATGTTTCATTTATGTGTTGTACGTGTCGTTTGTTTTAATAAAAAATGCTTGCAGCTTGGCGATATATTCATACATTGTTGAATCGCTGATATTTATAAATTAACCGTCTTGGATTGAGTTGAGTGTTTCAGCCTCAATCCATTTTTTTAATCATAATCAATATGCTGGAGTGGGATAATGAAATCTCTTGGTTTCAATCTCATTCTTTTTTTAGGTTTATTGAGTTAAAGCGAGGCATTGATATTATCATTAAATGATGAAATGATAGATTTGAAATGGGCGCTTGAATTCCAATAAAAACACCTATACAATAATAACGAACGTTTGTTCTGAGGTGATCAATATGAAAATAATACATACAGCGGATTGGCATTTAGGAAAAGTATTAAATGGCCATTCATTTTTGGAAGATCAACAGTATATTGTGGATCAATTGATAGAAGTGCTTATAAAAGAAAAACCTGATTTGCTCGTTATAGCTGGTGATATCTATGATACAACGTATCCAAATAAGTATGTAATTAGACTAATGGAAAATACTATCGCAAAGATAAATCTAGATTTACGAATTCCTATTGTTATGATTAATGGCAACCATGATGGTAAAGAGCGTCTACGTTATGGAGCTTTATGGTTTCAGCACAATCAATTGTACATTGCTACAGAATTAGAGCAGTGTTTAACGCCATACATATTTGAGGATGTTGCACTCTACACTATGCCGTTTTTTACTGTATCAGAAGCGCGTGAATTTCTGAATGAACCGATTGAAACATATGAGCAAGCGGTTAAGAAATTGATTGCACGTATTCAACCACATTTAGACCAAAATATGACGAATATTTTAGTGGGACATTTCACTTTAAATGGTGCACCTAAAAGTGACTCTGAACGTGAAATTACTGTAGGTACAATTGAAGCGGTCTCACCCCAATTTTTAAATGATTTTGATGCTGTGATGTTAGGGCATATACATCATCCATTTGCGACGCCATTTAAGCATATCGTCTATAGTGGGTCAATTTTGCAATATTCCTTTTCGGAAGCTGGACAAGCAAAAGGGATTCGAATATTTGACGTACAGTCTCATGGAATAAAACAGTCTTTTGTCCCTTTGAAACCTAAACACGAATTAGAAGTAGTCGAAGCAAAATTTGATGATTTAATGAATGGTGAATTTGAGCGTAAAAGTGACGAAAGTTATTTTCACTTTATTGTTGAACAACTCAGTCATGTAAAAGATCCAATGCAAAAGTTAAAGCAAATTTATCCCAACACTTTATCACTAACACAACAAGTACAGACTTCCCAATATCAATCTAAAGCTTTAAAAGATGTTAAAAAAATGCATCCAATAGATATCGTGGAGAAGTTTTATAGTGAAATGACTACTGAAAAGTTATCGGAATTGCAAAAAGAAAATGTATTGGCATTGTTAGAAAAAATAGAAGGGGAGGAATAAAAGATGAAACCGATACGCCTCCATCTTAAAAATTTTGGGCCTTTTTTAGATGAAACCATTGATTTTTCAAATATACAATCGAATCAACTCTTCTTAATTAGCGGAAAAACAGGTTCAGGTAAGACGATGATATTTGATGGAATGGTCTATGCGCTATATGGACGT
Organism: Staphylococcus schleiferi; assembly: GCF_900458895.1. NCBI lineage: Bacteria > Bacillati > Bacillota > Bacilli > Caryophanales > Staphylococcaceae > Staphylococcus > Staphylococcus schleiferi. The sequence continues at coordinate 1,535,836 of NZ_LR962863.1, read as the reverse complement.
GCGTCTACTGAAAAACGAGAAGTGAAACATTTGAGAAGTCACTTTGCGCAACCTAAGGAACCATTAACGGTTACCTTTGAATTTGAAATCAACGGCGGTCGTTATAAGGTCGTTCGAGAAGCTTCATTTTTGAAACCAGGAAATAAAAATGAGACAAAACCTAAACTTGAAGTTTACCATTTAAATGGTGACGTTTTTGAGCTGGTTGAAAGTACAATTCAAGCCGGAGACCAATTTATTTTAAATCTTTTAAAGCTTAAACAAGATCAATTTAGACAGTTATTTATCTTGCCTCAAGGCGAATTTAAATCCTTTTTAGTTTCAAATAGCACAGATAAGCAGGCGATTTTGAGAACGCTTTTTAATACGCAATTGTATGACATTCTTAAAAATGAGTTGGTAGATAAAACTAAAAATATGAAGAATGAAATTAATCAAATCTATACAAAAATCCAAAGCAGCTGGGATGAAATGTATACATTAGATGACGCTGAATTAGTAGCAGAAAAACAATTGAAAAGTGAACAATATGAATTGATTCTTGATGCATTACCGATGTTTCAACGTATAGGACAACAACAGGTCGACGAAACGGCAGTGGAGAAAAGCAAAAGTGAAGCCGCTATGAAAAAGATAAATGAAGCGGTTGCACGTGAAGAATCACGTCAACAATTAAAACAACAAAAAGCGGACTTAGAACACAAATTAAATCAGTTAAATGAACAACAACCCCGAATTACGGAGCTAGAAAAGAAATTAAAATTGATAACTGAAAGCCAAGTGGCTATCAAAACGTATCAAAATAAGCTTGAATACGAAAAAACACTGAATTCCAAAAAAAGTAAGCAGTCTACTTTAACATCAGAATTTGATGCATTGAAAGAACTAGAAACACAAGATGCAACATTGCTTGAAAAACATTTAGCTCAACAAGAACGGATAGCTCAACAATCACAATTTATCCAAAATACGAGACATTATTTTCAACAAGTCGAACAGTTAAAACAAAAGCAACAGCGTGACCAACAAATCAACGCACAACATCAGCAACTCGTAGAAGAAATGGATAAAGCTAAAAATGAATTACAACAAATTAGTGAAGTGGATATTGAGAAAAAACCGGATTATGAGAAAAAATCACAGTTACAAAATATGCAAATGAGGCTCACTGAACAGCATACGTCACTTATTGAATCTGAAAAGCGCATGCAACTCAAGCTAAAGCATGAAGAAAGTCTTCAACAACTCAACAAACAATATGAAAATTTAACGCATAAAATTGAGGCACAGCGCGCACAATTGCATACGATTTCAAGTCAAGATCAACACTTACTCGATCATGAAAAAGCGGTTGTTACTTTAAGAACAGTTTTACAAGTTGACGAACCTTGTCCTGTGTGTGGGCAACACGTTTCACATGTCGATCATGGTCCGGAGATTGAGGCCATTAAATCATTGCAAAGTGAAAATGCGAAAATTGAAATTCAAATTCGAGAACTCACTGAGCAAAAAATTCATTGCGAAGCAGATATTACGCATACAAAGGAAAGAATAAATGAAATTGGAGACGTTCAATTTGATAAAAATTTATTAAATGAAAATGAAGCACAACTTTTAAATGTTAAAAATGATATAGAAGCCGTTGATCGTGAAAATAAACGGATTGAAGCATTACAACAACAAGTTGAACGTATCAATAAAGTGTTGGATGAAAATATGAGTCAAAAGCAACTTTTAGAAAAAGAACAACAACACATTCAAGAACAGTTAGGAAGTTTTCAACAAATAACAGGATATGATGATATTGTGAAGTTTCAAAAGGCATTTGAGCAAATTGATGCGGAAGTTCAAGACTTTGAAGCGCAAAAAGTAGCGTTAACACAACAATTAGAAAATACACAAAATAAAGTGAAAAATCATCACTATGATCTGCGTCTTATAGCACAACAAATTGATGATGTTACAATACAACTAAATCGACTCGACGAAGAATTGAAAACAGCAATGAAGCAATTAGATATTGCGGATGAGACGACATTAATGACCATTTCAAACGAAAGTGAAAACAAATCTGACTATGCGTCTGAAGTGGAGCAATTTCATCATGAAATACAAGCACTTCAATTTAAACTTCAAGATGTTACGACACAAATTTTAACTATTGAACCGCATGATATAGATATTTTGAAAAAAGAGCAACAAGAAACACAATTACAATATGAGTCTGTGCAAAAGCAGTTGAATGAATTTGCTTTTCAAGTAGATCAAAATAAGAAGACGATACAACGAATAGAACGGGAGATAGCACATTTAAAGCAGACATTGTCAGCACAAATTGAACTCTTTCAACTCGCCGAAATTTTAAATGGAAAAAATGAGCATAATTTAACTTTAGAAAATTATGTACTGATGCATTTTCTAGAACAAATTCTCGTTAAAGCGAATCAAAGATTGTTAAGTATGACAGGTCAACGGTATGAGTTGATTAGGAATGAGAAAAAAGGAAGAGGGTTTAGTGGTTTAGAAATTGAAGTTTTTGACTACTACTCAAACCAATCACGTCATATTACCTCATTATCTGGGGGAGAAACATTTCAAGCGTCACTGGCATTAGCTTTAGGTCTTTGTGAAGTGGTACAAAATGAGCAGGGAGGCATTGCACTAGATGCGATGTTCATTGACGAAGGTTTTGGGACATTAGACCAAGAAACTTTAGAGACAGCGTTAGATACATTAATTCAACTTCAATCGAGTGGACGATTAGTAGGAATTATTTCTCATGTCACTGAATTAAAAAATCGTATCCCTGTTATTTTAGATGTAGTTTCTAAAAATTATCAAAGTACAACTTTATTACGTTACAATGAATAATTATACGTCCTATATTTTTGGACTAGCTTAAAATATAAATGACAGACGGTAAGATAGAGATTCTTTTCTACCTTATCGCCTGTCATTTTTAATGCCCACTTATTTTTGATTTTGACGTAATAAATCGCGGATTTCAGTTAGGAGTACAGTGTTTTCTTCGATAGCTTCTTCCTCTTCTTCTGCTTTCGGTTTCACGAGCGTATTTGCAATTTTAACAAAGATAAATAATGCAAAAGCGATGATAATAAAATCAATGATAGATTGAATAAATATACCATATTTGATACCGAACATTGACCAGTTTTTAGCAAAATCAACTTCGCCAAATAGTAAACCGATTAAAGGCATTATGATGTTTTCGACCAATGATGACACGATTTTATTGAAAGCAGCACCCATTACAACAGCAACAGCTAAATCCAGCACGTTACCTTTTAATGCAAACTCTTTAAATTCTTTTAACATGGCTTTTTTCCCCTCCAATAAACATATTTAATGGCACACCGATTATACATTACTCATAAAATATTGCAAGATTTAATTAATAAAGAAATTGATATGATTCTTAGTTCGTTGATTATACGATAATGTTTTGTTATTGTATATATGTCGATTGCGCTTTAAAATATTTGTACATTGTTAATATAAAGTGCGTGATTATTTAAAATTTAATATATGAAAGGGAGTATGTTATTTTATGAGTTCTTCAACTCCAGAACCAAATGGTAAGAAGTTTTCTCCGGTATTCCTGATTAGTGCAATTATCGTTTTTGCGATTGTGTTAGTCGGTGTGTTCATTCCAACGCAGTTTGGTGAATTTACGAATACGATAAAACTTTGGATTACAGATAAACTGGGTTGGTACTATCTTATTTTAACGACGATTATCGTATTCTTCTGTATCTTCTTAATCTTCAGTCCGATAGGGAAATTGAAGTTAGGCCGACCACACGATAAACCGGAATTCAACACAATTTCTTGGTTTGCGATGCTATTTAGTGCAGGTATGGGGATTGGATTAGTCTTTTATGGTGCAGCAGAGCCAATTTCTCATTTTGCGTCACCCCCTAATGCTGATCCGAAATCAACGGAAGCATTTACTGAATCATTACGTGCGACGTTCTTTCATTGGGGATTCCATGCGTGGGCAGTATATGGTGTTGTCGCACTTGCATTAGCTTATGCGCAATTTAGAAAAGGTGAACCGGGCTTATTATCTAAAACATTACGTCCTATTTTAGGGGATCATGTAGATGGTCTCGTTGGTACGATTATTGATGTTTTAGCTGTATTTGCGACAGTTATTGGGGTAGCCGTTTCTCTAGGTATGGGTGCACTTCAAATCTCAGGTGGTTTACATTACCTATTCGGCACACCTAACAATATCATTACGCAATCTATTATTATTGTTGTCGTGACAATTTTATTTATAATGAGTGCTTGGTCTGGTTTAAGTAAAGGAATTCAATATTTAAGTAACTTGAACATCGGTTTAGGGACTTTATTATTGATTGCCGGGTTAATTGTGGGACCGACAATCTTAATCTTAAACATGTTTACAAGTTCAACGGGAAGCTTATTAAATTCTTTCTTATTTAACAGTTTTGATGCAGCACCAACAAATCCTCAAAAACGTGAATGGATGACAAATTGGACGCTTTACTATTGGGGCTGGTGGCTAAGCTGGAGCCCATTCGTAGGTGTATTTATTGCTCGTGTTTCAAAAGGGCGTTCAATTCGAGAATTTATTTCAGGCGTACTCTTAGTGCCTGTTATTGTAAGTTTCGTTTGGTTTAGTGTGTTTGGCGTTTTAGGTATTGAAACGGCTAAAAAACATACAGAAATTTTCAAAATGTCACCTGAAACACAACTTTTCGGTGTCTTTCATCATGTGCCATTAGGCATGGTGCTTTCAATTATCGCGTTACTTTTAATTGCGTCATTCTTTATTACATCAGCAGACTCAGCGACATTTGTACTAGGTATGCAGACAACATACGGTTCACTTAATCCAAGTGGTTTTGTTAAAGTAACTTGGGGTGTCGCACAATCACTTATCGCATTTGTTTTATTATTATCAGGCGGAGGCGATGGTGCAGCAGGATTAAATGCGTTGCAAAGTGCAGCGATTATTAGTGCCTTGCCGTTCTCATTGATTGTCATACTGATGATGATTAGTTTCTATAAAGATGCGAATAAAGAGCGTAAGTTCTTGGGCTTAACATTAACCCCTAATAAACATCGTTTGAAAGAATATGTCGCAAGTTCACAACAAGATTATGAAGAGGAATTAATTTCAAAACGTAAAGCGTTGCGAGATCAAGAAAAATAAATTCATTTAATTAAAAGACAGGTTTCAATTCACTGAAATGAAAATACAGTGGATGGACCTGTCTTTTTTATTGATCAACAGTTGATTGAAAATCATTCTCAATTAATAATATATACTTATTACACCTGATGAAAGTCATAAGTTTTAGTTATAATAACCGATTAGAAAGTCAAAACTTCAAAACCCCAGTTTTAATCATCATTTAGTTGTTTTCATAAAGCGTTAATTATACAATTAAACCAACGGCATATAAAAATATCAGGGGGGATATTCGATGGCTTCAAAATTAAAAGAACAAGCTAAAAAGTCATTTCAATTAAACGGAAAAAACTTAACGTACTATGATTTGAAAACGTTAGAAGAACAAGGACTTACTCAAGTAAGCCGATTACCATATTCTATTCGTGTATTACTTGAATCAGTATTGCGTCAAGAAGATGGTTTCGTTATTACAGACGAACATATTAAAGCGCTTTCAACATTTGGTAAAGAAAATAGTAAAGGTGAAGTGCCATTCAAACCTTCACGTGTTATTTTACAAGACTTTACAGGTGTCCCAGCGGTTGTAGACTTAGCTTCTTTACGTAAAGCAATGGACGATGTTGGCGGAGACTTGTCTAAAATCAACCCAGAAGTTCCTGTAGACCTAGTGATTGACCACTCTGTACAAGTTGATAGTTACGCAAATCCAGAAGCTTTAGAGCGCAACATGAAATTAGAATTCGAACGTAACTATGAACGTTATCAATTTTTGAACTGGGCTACTAAAGCGTTTAAAAATTATAATGCTGTACCTCCAGCAACAGGGATTGTACACCAAGTTAACTTGGAATATTTAGCTAATGTTGTTCACGTACGTGAAGAAGATGGAGAAGACGTTGCATTTCCAGATACATTAGTGGGGACGGACTCACATACTACAATGATTAATGGCCTTGGCGTTTTAGGTTGGGGTGTTGGCGGAATCGAAGCAGAAGCGGGCATGCTTGGTCAGCCATCATACTTCCCAATTCCTGAAGTTATTGGTGTACGTTTATCTAATGAATTGCCTCAAGGTGCAAATGCGACAGACTTAGCATTACGCGTAACAGAGTTATTGCGTAAAAAAGGGGTAGTAGGTAAATTTGTTGAATTCTTCGGTCCAGGTGTAGATAAATTACCTTTAGCTGACCGTGCGACAATTGCCAACATGGCACCAGAATACGGGGCAACTTGTGGTTTCTTCCCTGTTGATGACGAAACGTTAAAATATTTACGTTTAACAGGTCGTTCTGATGAACATATTGAAACAGTTGAAAAGTATTTAAAACAAAATCACCTGTTCTTTGATGTTAATGAAGAGCCAAATTATACAGACGTTGTGGAACTTGATTTATCTACAGTTGAAGCTTCTTTATCAGGTCCAAAACGTCCACAAGATTTAATTTTCTTAAGCGATATGAAAAAAGAGTTCGAAAAATCAGTGACTGCACCAGCGGGTAACCAAGGTCATGGTTTAGACGCATCAGAATTCGATAAAAAGGCAACAATCGAATTCAAAGATGGTTCAACAACTGAAATGACGACAGGTGACATTGCGATTGCAGCGATCACTTCTTGTACAAATACTTCTAACCCTTACGTGATGTTAGGTGCGGGGTTACTAGCTAAAAAAGCTGTTGAAAAAGGATTAGAAGTTCCAGCCTATGTTAAAACGTCTTTAGCACCGGGTTCAAAAGTTGTAACAGGTTATTTACGTGACTCAGGTTTACAAAGCTATTTAGACAAACTTGGCTTTAACTTAGTCGGTTATGGCTGTACAACATGTATTGGTAACTCAGGTCCACTATTAGAAGAAATTGAAAAAGCTGTCGCTAAAGAAGATTTATTAGTAACTTCTGTATTATCAGGTAACCGTAACTTTGAAGGACGTATCCATCCACTTGTCAAAGCGAACTATTTAGCTTCACCACCATTAGTTGTAGCTTATGCTTTAGCGGGAACTGTAGATATTGATTTACACAAAGAAGCTTTAGGCCAAGATGCACAAGGAAACGATGTATTCTTGAAAGATATTTGGCCATCTATTCAAGAGGTAGCAGACGCTGTAGAAAGTGTTGTTACACCTGAATTGTTTAAAGAAGAATATAAGAGTGTTTATGATAACAACGAATTATGGAACCAAATCGATACGACAGATCAACCGTTGTATGATTTTGATCCTGAATCAACGTACATTCAAAACCCAACATTCTTCCAAGGATTATCTAAAGAACCAGGTCACATTGAACCATTAAAAGATTTACGTGTCATGGGTAAATTTGGTGATTCTGTTACAACTGACCATATCTCTCCAGCAGGGGCAATTGGTAAAGATACGCCAGCAGGACACTACTTAACAGAAAATGGTGTTTCTCCACGTGACTTTAACTCTTATGGTTCTCGTCGTGGTAACCACGAAGTCATGGTTCGTGGTACATTTGCCAATATTCGTATTAAAAACCAATTAGCACCAGGAACAGAAGGTGGCTTCACAACATATTGGCCAACTGGAGAAGTAATGCCAATCTTTGATGCAGCTATGAAATATAAAGAAGATGGCACTGGCCTTGTTGTATTAGCAGGTAACGACTATGGTATGGGCTCATCTCGTGACTGGGCTGCGAAAGGTACAAATTTATTAGGTGTAAAAACAGTTATTGCACAAAGTTATGAGCGTATTCACCGTTCTAACTTAGTTATGATGGGTGTTTTACCATTACAATTTAAACAAGGTGAATCAGCGGATACGTTAGGTTTAGACGGTAAAGAAACGATTTCAGTTGAAATTAGCGAATCTGTTCAACCTAGAGACACAGTGAAAGTAACTGCAACGAAAGAAGATGGTTCTACTGTTGAGTTCGAAGCCATTGCACGTTTCGATTCTAATGTAGAAATTGATTACTATCGTCATGGTGGTATTTTACAACTTGTGTTACGTAAAAAATTAGCTTCTTCATAATGAATAGATAAGAAAATATTATATAAAGTCCGGTCATTTTGATGTACCGGGCTTTATTTTTTGATACGTAGAGGTTAATATCCTTGATACATCTATTGCCAAATTCATTATAAGTTTCTAGGGTGGTTTTTTATGGTAAAATGAGTGGCATGAGCGCTAAGAGAAGGAAGGTAAAATAATGATCTACGCATTAACTGAAATCGAAGCACGTTATCAAGAGACAGACCAAATGGGTGTGATTTACCACGGTAACTATGCGACATGGTTTGAAGTTGCACGTACAGACTACATACGCAAACTCGGCTTAGACTATGTAGAAATGGAAGAAGCAGGTATTGTTTCTCCTGTAACAGAACTGAATATTAATTATAAAAAGAGTATTGGTTATCCTGAAAAAGTAACAATTAAAACATGGGTGTCTAAGTTTTCAAAATTACGCTCTCGTTATCAATATGAAGTTTATAATGAAAAAGGTGAGCTTGCGACAACGGGTTATACAGATAATGTCATCATCACTAAAAATGAAGGCAAACCTGTTCGTTTAGATAGAGCTTTTCCAAATTGGTATGAAGTTTATCATGATGTTCAGCAAAGAAATGAAGCGGGCGAAGAGTTAGAAGTCACACAAGAGTCGTCCATATAAAAACATCAATTTGTTTTTATCATCTCGTTTGTGCATCAGCAAATTGCAGGGCAAATGAGGCTATTAAAATTTAGAGTAATGATTATTGTAGTCTTAATAGCTTTGTCATAGAAATTGTTTCAACGCAATCATAAAAAAATCGAGGTTAGGAAATTGTGATTCCACCTCGATTTTTCTTGTTAATTTAATTTATGATTCAATAAGTTCGGCTTCATAAAGCACATCATCATTTTTAATATCTACTTTTATATGATGATCTTCAAAATACCAAACATCTTTTTCTGCTACGATGACATGAATGCCATCAAATTTTTCTTCGTATCCAATTTCATCTATATCACGTGTGTAATCTACATTAAAAGCTGGGCTAAATCCTTGTTTTAATTGGAACTCTCCACCATAGCGAACAAAGAAGCGTAACACTTTTCCGTCTTCTGGTAAGTCAAGTTCATCTTTAAACCAAGTAATGGCATCATTCGTAAATTCTATTTTCATGTCGAATTCTCCTCCCAGTATAAGGATATGATTTGTTTACCTTATTTTAATGGGTTTTAAACTAAATTCAAATTTTAAGTATTACATCCATTTGATTTTAGGTTCAGTCCCTTTAATAATGCGTTTAATATTACTACTATGTCGATAAATGAGTAGAACTGAAACAGCGATGCTCGTTATTAATAATACATAATCACTAATGAAAAATGAGCCAATCACACAACAAATTGCTGCAATGATACTTGATAATGAAACATATTTTGTTAATTTTAAAATGATAAAGAAAATCAAAGCAAGTATTAATAGTAAAATCGGATTAACAGCAAGCAGGACGCCAGCACTTGTCGCCACTGCTTTTCCCCCTCTAAATTTCAAGTAGATAGGGTAAACATGACCGATAATTGCAAAAATTCCTACGAGTAAACCGTGTATTTCCACATTGAATAACGCTGGAAGGAATACAACGATGAACCCTTTAAATATATCAAAAAATGTGACAGCAAACCCAGCTGGTTTACCTAGTACACGGAAACTGTTTGTTGCACCTGTATTGCCGCTCCCATATTCCCTAATATCTTTTTTAAAGAAAATCTTCCCAATTAAATAACCACTTGGAATAGAACCAATTAAATAACTTGCAATGAATAGTAGGGCTATCACCATAAGTATTCACATCCTTTTAGTACCTGCTCTTATTTTAACATAATTTCACAAAGAGTCATGTATTTTTATAGTCGTTTCTGTACATTTAATCAAAAGGTGGACTAAAAAAATGGCAATAAATCATTGTTTTTTTGACATATTCCCTAATTTCTAAATAGATGTCAGGATTGATAAAAATAATATTTATTTTAGTCATGATATAGATTAGCGCTTGCATTTTCAATGATTTTATATAAGAATAGCTATTGTATAGTTTGATGAACGAACGTATGTTTGTAGGAGGGGAATTGAGTGTCTGCAAAGAAAGTTAATAATTACTCGGATGATGCAATTCAAGTGCTTGAAGGACTTGAAGCTGTAAGAAAAAGACCGGGGATGTATATAGGATCTACAGATAAACGTGGTTTACACCATTTAGTATATGAAGTCGTAGATAACTCTGTTGATGAAATTTTAAATGGTTATGGTGACGAAATTAACGTCACAATCAATGCAGATGAAAGTATTACTGTAGCGGATAATGGACGTGGTATGCCAACAGGGACACATCGTTCTGGAAAGCCTACTGTCGAAGTGATATTTACTGTGCTACATGCCGGCGGGAAATTTGGACAAGGTGGTTATAAAACGTCTGGTGGTTTGCATGGTGTAGGGGCGTCAGTTGTGAATGCGTTAAGTGAATCGCTCAGCGTTGAAATTCATCGTGACGGAAAAATATTTGAGCAACACTTCGCTCACGGAGGTGTGCCACAAACAAAATTAGTTCAAAAAGGCACAACGAAAAAGACAGGAACAAAGGTGACATTCAAGCCGGATCCTGAAATCTTTAAAAATGCTACAAGCTTTAATTTTGATACGTTAAGTGAACGTTTGCAAGAATCTGCCTTCTTATTACAAGGATTAAAGATTACACTTGATGATCAACGTAAAGGAAAAGAACGCAGCGAAATTTACCATTATGAAGAAGGGATTAAAGCTTTTGTAAGCTATGTGAATGAAGGTAAAGAAGTCTTACATGATGTGGCTTTGTTCCAAGGAACGGCTAATGAAATCGAAGTGGATGTCTCTTTTCAATACAACGATCAATATTCTGAAAGCCTTATGAGCTTTGTTAACAACGTCCGTACTAAAGACGGTGGTACACACGAGGTGGGCTTTAAAACAGCCATGACACGTGTGTTTAATGATTATGCGCGACGTATTGGTGATTTGAAAGCAAAAGATAAGAATTTAGAAGGTAATGATATTCGTGAAGGCTTAACTGCAATTATTTCTGTACGGATACCTGAGCATTTATTGCAATTTGAAGGACAGACAAAATCAAAGTTAGGTACGCCTGAAGCAAGAAGTGCAGTTGATGCTGTCGTTTCTGAAAAATTACCGTATTACTTAGAAGAAAAAGGACAATTATCAAAATCGTTAGTGAAAAAAGCGATTAAGGCACAACAAGCAAGAGAAGCTGCACGTAAAGCAAGAGAAGAAGCGAGATCAGGTAAAAAGAATAAACGTAAAGATACATTATTATCTGGTAAGTTAACACCAGCACAGAGTAAAAACACTGAGAAAAACGAACTTTATCTTGTCGAAGGGGATTCTGCAGGGGGTTCTGCTAAACTTGGACGTGATCGTAAATTTCAAGCTATTTTACCTTTGCGAGGTAAAGTCATTAATACAGAAAAAGCCAAGTTAGAAGACATCTTCAAAAACGAAGAAATCAATACAATCATCCATACAATTGGTGCTGGCGTCGGTAATGATTTTAGTTTAGAAGACAGTAATTACAACCGCGTCATTATTATGACCGATGCGGATACGGATGGTGCCCACATACAAGTATTGCTACTGACATTTTTCTTTAAGTATATGCGACCACTTGTAGCGGCAGGACGTGTGTATATCGCGTTACCACCCCTTTATAAGCTAGAAAAAGGTAAAGGTAAAAATAAACAAGTCTCATATGCATGGACAGATGAAGAGCTAGAAAAATTACAAAAAGAGATGGGTAAAGGTTTTATTTTACAGCGTTATAAAGGTTTAGGTGAGATGAATCCAGACCAGTTATGGGAAACAACGATGAATACAGAGACAAGAACGTTGATTCGTGTTCAAATTGATGACGAGGTACGTTCATCTAAACGTGTTTCAACATTAATGGGTGATAAAGTTGCGCCACGTAGAGATTGGATTGAACGTCATGTTCAATTTGGCATGCAGGAAGATCAAAGCATTTTAGAAAATGATGAGATTCAAGTTTTGTCAGACCAGACAGTTGAAGAGGAGGATGCATAATGAGTGAAATCATCCAAAATTTACCTTTAGAGGACGTGATTGGAGATCGATTCGGTCGTTATAGTAAATACATTATTCAAGAGCGTGCTTTACCTGATGTACGTGACGGTTTAAAACCAGTACAGCGTCGTATCCTTTATTCAATGTATTCCAATGGCAACACGTATGACAAACATTTTCGAAAGAGTGCTAAAACAGTCGGTGATGTTATAGGTCAATTACATCCACACGGCGATAGCTCTGTATATGATGCGATGGTACGTTTGAGCCAAGACTGGAAATTACGTCATGTATTAGTTGAGATGCATGGGAATAACGGAAGTATTGATAATGACCCGCCTGCAGCGATGCGTTATACTGAAGCAAAATTGAGCCAGCTTTCTGAGCAAATCTTGCGTGATATTCATAAAGATACGGTAGATTTTGTTCCGAACTACGATGATACTGAAATGGAGCCTATGGTATTACCGGCACGTTTTCCAAATTTATTGGTCAATGGCTCAACAGGCATTTCTGCAGGTTATGCCACGGATATTCCGCCACATAATTTAGCAGAAGTGATTACAGCGACGTTAAAGTATATCGATCATCCTAATATTACTGTCAATCAGTTAATGAAACATATTAAAGGCCCTGATTTTCCTACTGGTGGTATTGTACAAGGGATTGACGGTATTAAAAAAGCTTATGAGACAGGTAAAGGCAAGGTTGTTGTCCGCGCGAAGTCTGAAACTGAAACGTTGAGAAACGGACGTCATCAAATTGTTGTTACTGAAATTCCTTATGAAGTGAATAAAAGTAGTCTCGTTAAAAAAATTGATGAGCTTCGTGCTGATAAAAAAGTGGACGGTATCGTTGAAGTACGTGACGAAACGGATCGAAGCGGTCTTCGAATTGCAATTGAACTTAAAAAAGATGTCAATGCGACTTCAGTGTTAAATTTTTTATTTAAAAATACGGACTTACAAGTTGCATATAATTTCAATATGGTTGCGATACGCGAAGGACGTCCTCAATTAATGGGCATTAAATCAATCATCGATAGTTATTTAAACCATCAAATCGAAGTCGTGAGTCGACGTACACGTTATGATTTGAAACATACGGAAGAGAGAATGCATATTGTAGAAGGACTAATGAAAGCTTTATCGATTTTAGATGAAGTGATTGCGTTAATTAGAAATTCCAAAAATAAACGTGATGCTAAAGATAATTTAGTTGAAAAATACGATTTTACTGAAGCTCAAGCTGAAGCGATTGTGATGTTGCAATTATATCGCCTGACAAATACGGACATTGTGGCACTTCAAGAAGAACATGCAGAGTTAAAAGAAAAAATCGATGCATTACGCCACATTCTAGATCACCATGATGCATTATTAAATGTCATTAAAGAAGAACTTACAGCGAATAAAAGGCAATTTAAATCACCACGTCTCTCAGTGATTGAAGAAAAAATAGCAGAAATCAAAATCGACAAAGAAGTCATTGTACCGAGTGAAACAGTGATGTTAAGTATTACGCAAGAAGGCTACATTAAAAGAACATCATTACGTAGTTTTAATGCAAGTGGCAAAGATGAAATCGGATTGAAAGAGCAAGATGGTGTACTTAAAATTTTAGAAGTCAATACGCAAGACAATGCGCTTGTTTTTACAAATAAAGGGCGTTACTTGTTCATTCCCGTTCATAAAATTGCAGATATCAAATGGAAGGATTTGGGACAACATGTTTCTCAGATTGTGCCGATTGATGAGGATGAGCGAGTTATTGATTGCTATGTTGTTTCTGAATTCGATGATCAAAGTGCCATCATCACAGCGACACGTCAAGGTATGATTAAGAAAAGCTTGCTCTCTGGTTTTAAATCAACACGCACGAATAAACCACTCGTGGCAGCTAAAATTAAAGATGGCGATGAATTGATTTCAGTCATGCATGTGTCAACGAAGACCCCTTCGCAGTTATTGACATTTTTAACTTTCAAAGGGATGTCACTCACATATGCGCTTGAAGAATTACCTGATACGGGTTTACGTGCTGCAGGTGTTAAGGGAATTAATTTAAAAAATGATGACCATGTTGTGATGGTTAATACAGTTTCACCACAAGACACGATTTTAATTGCGACTCAGCGTGGTTCACTTAAACGTATCGCTTTTAAAGTCTTACAACAAGCGAAACGTGCTCAACGTGGAATTACATTGTTGAAAGAGTTAAAGAAACAGCCGCATCGTATTGTGTCAGCGCGCGTGTGTCAACCTGATCAAAATCGCTACAAACTGATTTCTCAAAATGATACTTTTGAAGGCGAAATTAAAGATATTCATTTATCAGAGCAATATACAAATGGTAGCTTCGTTGTCGATACAACAGTATTTGGCGAGATAGAGAATCTGTTTGTTGAATAAGCACTAAAAAAATTTATAGTCACTGTTATACTTTGATGATAAAATGGGGCTAGTTGTTTTAACTTGATTGTTTACATTTTGAAATTAAAAAGTAAAGAGGGATTTGTGTGAGAGATTTTGATAGTTTAATTCCGGGGTGGTTTAAGGCTTTTATTCATGTCGGTAATGATTTGATTTGGTCTCAGTATTTAATTGGTTTACTTTTAACAGCAGGTTTATTTTTCTCAATTAGTTCTAAGTTTGTTCAAATCAGATGGATTCCAGAAATGTTTAGAGCTTTAACTGAAAAATCGGAAACTTTAGACAGTGGTGAAAAAGGTATTTCACCATTCCAGGCTTTTGCAATCAGTGCGGGTTCTCGAGTGGGAACGGGTAATATCGCTGGTGTTGCAACTGCAATCGTATTAGGTGGCCCTGGTGCAGTTTTTTGGATGTGGATTATAGCAATCATAGGGGCAGCGAGTGCATTTATTGAAGCCACTTTAGCACAAGTATATAAAGTGCCAGATAAAGAAGGCGGTTTCCGTGGAGGCCCTGCATATTATATTACTAAAGGACTCAATCAACGTTGGTTAGGTGTTTTGTTTGCGATATTAATTACAATTACATTTGCATTTGTTTTTAATACAGTGCAATCCAATACAATTGCTGAATCGTTAAATACGCAATACAACGTAAGTCCTGTGATTACAGGGATTATTTTAGCAGTCATTACTGCGATTGTTATTTTTGGTGGTGTGCGTAGTATTGCAACATTATCATCATTTATCGTTCCAATTATGGCAATTATTTATATTTTCATGGTATTAATTATTTTATTATTAAACTTTGATCAAATCTTGCCGATGATTTCAACTATTATTAAAAGTGCTTTTGGTATTGATCAAGCAGCGGGTGGCGCTGTAGGATTTGCTGTATTACAAGGTGTTAAACGTGGTCTGTTTTCAAATGAAGCAGGGATGGGTTCAGCACCAAATGCTGCAGCAACAGCCGCAGTCTCACATCCGGTTAAGCAAGGATTAATTCAATCACTCGGTGTATTTTTTGATACGATTTTAGTTTGTACTGCAACAGCGATTATGATTTTGTTATATACAGGTTTGAAGTTCGGTGAAGGACAACCACAAGGTGTGGCTGTGACACAATCAGCATTGAATGAGCATTTAGGTAGTGCTGGTGGAATTTTCCTTACAGTAGCGATTACATTATTTGCTTTTTCATCTGTAATTGGTAACTACTACTATGGTCAATCCAATATCGAATTTTTATCGACGAATAAAATGGTACTTTTTGTATTTCGTTGTTTTGTCGTTTTACTTGTATTTGTTGGCGCAGTCGTTAAAACTGAGACAGTTTGGAATACTGCAGACGTCTTTATGGGATTAATGGCAATCGTTAATATCGTGGCGATTATTGGACTTTCTAATATTGCTTTTGCAGTGATGAAAGATTATCAGAAACAACGAAAAGCAGGAAAACGACCGATTTTCAGACCAGAAGAATTAGAAATTAATTTATTTGGTATTGAATGTTGGGGTAACGAAATTCATAAAAATAAAAAACACGATTAGTTTCAATAAGGGCTGAGGCATGAATGTCTACAGCCCTTTATTAACAATTTTTTTAAGTGGAACGTTGATGAGTGAGCGTGTTATTTTAATATTGTATAACATTTGTCATTTAAACATATTTTTTTGTGAATAAGCCATGATTTTGTGCTTTTCATCTTCGGCAATAAGCGGTATGATTTGAATTGGATGTAAGAGGTGAAGACAGTGAATCAGTATACAATTAAAAAAGTCCTCAATAATAATGTACTTATTTGCCAACATCAACAATCTGAAGTGATTATCATCGGAAAAGGATTAGGGTTTAATAAAAAACCGGGCATGACAATTCGAGATCCAGAAACGATTGAGAAAGTTTTCAAATTAGAAAGCAAATCGGAGCAAGATCATTATAAAATGTTAATTGCGCACACTGATGAACGGGTGTTGCGTGTTGTCATTGATTCTGTTCAAATGATTATGTCGCATTTCGATTTGAGTCATGAAGAATCTTTTGTCGTTTCGTTAACAGATCATTTGATTTTTGCATTAAAGCGTATGGAAAACGGGCAATTAATTACTAATCCATTTTTAAGTGAGACAAAATATAGCTATCCAGAAGCTTATCAAATTGCGAAAAAAGTGGTGACGCGAATTAACTTGCAACTCAACATTGATTTTCCGGAAGATGAAGTCGGCTTTATTGCACTTCATATCGCTTCGCAGATCAATGATGTTGAATTTGGAGAAATGCAAACCGTTCCGAAATTAATTAATAATGCTATTCGAATGATTGAACATGATATGGGGATTGAAATTCCAGAGTCATCTATTCCATATCAACGTTTTGTAAGACATATCCATTTCTTATTGCAACGATTGAAAAAAGGTGAAGGCACAACCATTGAATTGAATTTTGAAAATCTATTGAAGACACAATACCCATTATGTTACAATATAGCTGTTAAAATAGTTAAAATGATTCAATCACAAATTGATGTTCGCGTATATGAAGCTGAAGTGGCATATTTAACGATGCATATCCATCAGCTGTCGCTCGCATCTAAAAAACAAGCATAAAAACGTGTTACTAAGTTAGATTAGGCATGAGTTTAAAACATTGTGAACAGTTTTCACATGTCGTTGACTCATGCCCTTTTTTTATGTCGTGTGAAGTGTGATGTGTCATAAATATAGGGAGGTTTATGTAGTGAGAAAGAAATTGTTTGGACAATTGCAACGTATTGGTAAAGCATTAATGTTACCGGTTGCGATTTTGCCAGCTGCAGGGCTACTTCTTGCATTTGGTGCAGCATTACAAGGTGATCAGTTACAATCGTATTTACCTTTTATTCAAAACCATGGTGTTCAAAATGTAGCTGAAATGATGGCTGCGGCGGGAAGTATTATCTTTGATAACTTGCCTATCATTTTTGCGATGGGTGTGGCCATTGGTTTAGCAGGTGGAGATGGTGTAGCTGCCATTGCCGCATTTGTAGGTTTTATTATTTTAAACAAAACGATGGGTGAATTTTTAGGTGTTACACCTGATAATGTTAGCGACACAGCAAAAGGTTATGCAAGTGTACTTGGTATTCCAACGCTACAAACAGGGGTATTTGGTGGTATCATCATTGGTGCGCTTGCGGCTTGGTGTTACAACAAGTTTTATAATATTTCGTTACCTTCGTACTTAGGTTTCTTTGCAGGTAAACGTTTTGTACCTATTGTGATGGCGACAACATCATTTTTATTAGCATTTCCGATGGCATTGATTTGGCCTATTATTCAAAACGGTTTAAATGCTTTTAGTGAAGGTTTACTCGACTCAAATACAGGTTTAGCTGTATTCTTATTTGGATTTATTAAACGTCTATTAATACCATTTGGTCTACACCACATTTTCCATGCACCATTCTGGTTTGAATTTGGTTCATATACAAACGGTGCAGGACAAATTTTCCGTGGGGACCAACGTATCTTTATTGAGCAAATCCGTGAAGGTGCGAACTTAACAGCAGGTAAATTTATGCAAGGTGAGTTCCCAGTTATGATGTTTGGTTTACCGGCAGCTGCGTTAGCAATTTATCATACGGCTAAACCGGAAAATAAAAAAGTTGTAGCAGGTTTAATGGGTTCTGCTGCTTTAACATCATTTTTAACAGGTATTACAGAGCCACTTGAATTTTCATTCTTATTTGTGGCACCATTATTATTCTTTATTCATGCTGTATTAGATGGTTTCAGCTTTTTAATTTTATACTTACTTGACTTACATTTAGGTTATACATTCTCTGGTGGATTTATCGATTTCTTATTATTAGGTATTTTACCAAACCAAACGAAATGGTGGCTTGTTATACCAGTCGGCTTAGTGTATGCGGTGATTTACTACTTTGTGTTCCGCTTCCTTATCGTCAAGTTCAATTACAAAACACCTGGACGTGAAGATAAACAAACAAAAGCAACGACAACATCGACAAGTGATTTACCATATGAAGTTTTAGAAGCGATGGGTGATAAAGACAACATTAAGCATTTAGATGCATGTATCACAAGACTACGTGTAGAGGTGAATGATAAATCTAAAGTAGACGTCGCACGTTTGAAAGATTTAGGTGCATCAGGTGTACTTGAAGTCGGTAATAATATGCAAGCGATATTTGGTCCAAAATCAGACCAAATCAAACATGAAATGCAACAAATTATGGATGGTAAAGTGGTTAGAGATCCTGTGACACTTGATGATAATGATGAAACAGTTATTGTTGATGGTTCACAATCAGATCTTGAAGTGACACATTCTGGTCTTGTATCCGCACCAATGAGTGGTGAAATTGTGCCACTTTCAGAAGTACCTGACCAAGTCTTTAGTGAAAAAATGATGGGTGAAGGTATTGCAATTCGTCCAAGTGAAGGTGAAATTTATGCACCATTTGATGGCAAAATTCAACTCGTATTCCCAACTAAGCATGCACTAGGTCTGGTTTCAGACAATGGTTTAGAATTGCTTATCCATGTTGGTCTAGATACGGTGAAGTTAAATGGTGAAGGCTTTACTGTTCATGTTGAAGAAGGGCAAGAAATTAAAGCAGGCGATCATTTAATGACCGTTGATTTAGAATTAATTAGAAAATCAGCGAAAAGCGATATTACGCCAATTATTGTAACGCAATCTGAAATTAAACATCTTGATTATACAGATGTGCAAACTGTTCAGCATGGTGATAAAATTTTTGAAATTTAACAGATAAGTTTGGAATGAAGGTCAAGATGCATTTGACTTGATGACATTAACCGATGTATTGACAATTATGGTTAAGCTTTAATCTTAATAGAAATCGCTCTAAGATGGTATTTGATTATAATCATCTTAGAGCTTTTTTATATTATTCGTGTGATTTCATTTTCTAAGGAAAACATCGTTCAACAGAAAATCATGCTTTATTATTTGAAATTTTCGGTTTATAGTCTGAAGAGCGTTGGTAATATTAATGGTATAATGAAGCGTATGAGGTTCATCGTTTAGATAGAAATAAATTTAAAGACTTGTATATTCATCTTTGCGACAAATTCGTATGTTTGTTTGTTATTATAGATTTAAGTTTAAATTTTTATGGAAAAGCGATAAACTATAACTAATTTCTAAAAGGCTTGGTGAAATCTATGACCGAACAGCAACAAAAAGAACAATTAGAACATCGAAATCTAAACATACGTGAGAGTCGCTTTATGAAATTTTTCGGTGGTAAAGACTTAATATTTGCATTGCTTGTTTTTATTTTAATAGGGGTTGTTATTTTTATATTTGATCGTGTGTCTTATATTTTTCAACCTTTCATTATTATATTTAATACTATTGCAGCACCGATTATTGTTGCGCTCATTCTGTACTATTTGTTTAATCCGATTATTAATTTAATGGAGCGTTATAATATTAATCGGGTCTGGGGCATTACGATTTTATTTTTAGGTATTGCTGGAATTATAACGATTGTTGTAAATTTATTAATTCCACTTGTTACAATTCAATTTGAACGCTTAATGCATAACTTTCCAAATTATATTAATAAACTCAGTTCCTTTGCGGACAATATGATGCATATACCATTTTTGTCTGATTATTATTCGCAAATTGAAAAAACACTACATGGTTTACAAGAAAAGGTGCCTAGTTTAGCTGATGGCTTAAGTTCAAAAATACGTGTTTTTGCTGAAACTGTTGTGAATATCACAGTTGTTATTGTGACAGTTCCTTTTGTTCTATTTTTTATGTTAAAAGATGGGCATCGTTTTAAAGAATTTTCTAACAGAATTGTTCCTCCAAAGTTTCGCAAAGATGTACATGATTTATTAGATAAAATGAGTGAACAAGTTGGGTCTTACATTCAAGGACAAATTATTGTCTCTTTCTGTATAGGGATTTTATTATTTATCGGTTACTCCATTATCGGCTTAGATTATGCTTTGATTTTGGCAAGTATAGCCGCAGTAACGAGTGTTGTGCCTTATTTAGGACCAACGATTGCGATTTCACCAGCGATTATTATTTCTATTATTACCTCTCCATTTATGTTGGTAAAATTGATTGTCGTCTGGACTGCAGTTCAATTTATAGAAGGTCATTTTATTTCGCCAAATATTATGGGGAAAACACTTAAAATTCATCCGTTAACGATTATCTTTGTCCTTTTATCTGCAGGTAATCTCTTAGGGATTGTAGGGGTTATTTTAGGTATTCCAACCTATGCGATTATCAAAGTTTTAGTTTCTCACATCTTCCTATTATTCAAGCGTCGTTATAATAAATATTACGCTGATGATGCAGGTGGATACGAGATGCCTGAGGAAGAATATAATAAAGAACAATAAAAGATGGAGAGATTGAGCAATCATAAAGTGTCTCAATCTCTTTTTCTAAGACATGGATTCACACATAGAGAAAGGAACAGTTTGCATGATAAAACAAAAACATCACTTGCTTAAATATCTAAAAATTGCATTTATCATTTTTTTAATCACAACGATTACAGTGATTTTAGTCAAAGAACTTGCGGCTATTGATTTTAAGAAAGTCTTCCTATTATTCAATCATATTAGTCCAATGGAAATGATTATTCTCTTCTTATTAGGGGGAAGTTCCGTCATTTTATTATCACTTTATGACGTGATTTTAACCGGTCGTTTTAAATTAGATCTTTCTCCTTTTAAAGCGTTGCGCGTCGGTTATATTATCAATGCGTTTAATAATATTATCGGATTCGGTGGTTTTATTGGCGCTAGTGTTCGTATGTGGTTTTATGGGAGTTATACAAATGAGCGCAAAAAGCTTGTTCAATTTGTCTCCTATATGTTGACGTCGATGCTGACAGGTTTAAGTTTCTTGTCACTATTAATCGTGACACATGTGTTAGATGTTAGCTTTTTATACCGCACATCGATTTGGTTTACAGTCTTTTTATACGTTATCGCTTTTTTATTACCTGTATTTATTATTATTTCATGGATTTGGCCTATTGATCGGACGGCGCGTTGGTTAGGGTCTATCTTTACACTCGTGTCTAGTTCAGAGTGGTTATTAGCGAGTATCGTTCTGTTCTGTGCATTCCAACTTGTAGGTGTGCATGTCTCTTATCCAGTGATTCTCAGTGTCTTTATTGTTGCGGCGATTTCAGGGCTTATTTCATTTATACCGGGTGGTTTCGGTGCATTTGATTTAATAGTTCTGTTAGGTCTACAACATTTAGGGATTGCCGAAGAAAAAGTGGTATTAGGGTTACTTTTATATCGTTTTGCCTATTACTTCTTCCCATTATTAATAGCACTTGTGTTAACCGTTTTTGAATTCGGTTCACTTGCGAAAAAATATGTTTCTGAATCAAAATACTTTTTACCCGCAAAAGAGGTTTCAGGTTTTTTAATGTCTTTCCAAAAAGACTTTGTTGCGTTAATACCATCACTTGCGTTGAGTATTCTAGTATTAATGATGAGTTCGATTTTATTCTTTAGTAATTTCTCCATTATATTCGATGCTTTAAATACGAAGCATCATACATTGTTTATTCTATTGTATATTTTAAATGTCAGTGCAAGTTTGATTTTACTGCTGAATTTACGTGGGATTATCGCTAGGAGTAAACGATCGATATTGTTTGCGATTGTAGCGCTCGTTATCTTATTATTATCTAATTTTTATGTATATGGCGCGACGTTATTATTACTCGTTATCGCTTTAATACTTGCAGCACTGATCTTTGCTTATCGTAAAGCACGTGTACTTAAACGACCACTTCGTATCCAAAAATTAACGATTATTTTAGTCATTAGTGCGATTGTCCTTTATTTCAATCAGCTATTAGTGAAGCAATTTTTATACTTAATTGAAGTACAACCGCCTAAAATTGACTTTTTCTTATTACGTTCAACTTTTTGGTTGTCTGTCATTGGTATGACATTAATTGTTGTGGTCATTATTTATCTTTTCGAATGGAATTATCGTCGCCCTCGAGAACATCATGATAAAGAAGTGGCCAGTCAAATTTTGAAACAATATGGCGGGCATTTATTAAGCCATTTATTATATAGTGGCGATAAGCTCGTATTTGTTAATGAACAACAAACGGCTTTCGTTATGTATCGTTATGACCGAAGTGCCTATATCATTTTAGGTGATCCTGTAGGTTTAGAATCAGATTTCCGTTCGTTGCTGACGGAGTTTTATGAGTATGCCACATATTTAGGTAGAGATGTCATTTTTTATCAAGTGTCTGAAGATTATTTGACGCTTTATCATGACTTTGGTAACCAATTCTTCAAATTGGGTGAAGAGGCGTTAATCAACGCGACAGACTTTACAGTTGCAGGTAAAAAACGACGTGGTTTTAGAGCGACGTTGAATAAATTTGAATCATTAGGTTATCAATTTGAAATTTTAGAGACGCCGTTAGACGAGAAAACGTATGATCGATTGCATCAAATTAGTCGAGAGTGGCTAGGTCAGCAATCAGAGTTTTACTTTTCAGTAGGTCGATTCACGCCTGCCTATATTAACGCAGCGCCAGTTGGGGTGTTGAGAAATGAAGAAGGTCGTATTGATGCCTTTTGTACATTAATGCCTGTTGAAGGTGCAGATACCATTTCCGTCGATTTGATTCGTTGGGATAAATCATTAGGCTTACCTTTCATGGACGCGTTATATTTAAATATGATTTTATGGGCCCAATCAGAAGGCTATTCACGTTTTAATATGGGGATGGCGACATTATCCAATGTTGGACAAGTGCCTTATGGTCATATTAGAGAGAAATTTGCAGGTCGCTTTTATGAACACTTTAATGGTTTGTATAGTTTCCAAGGTTTACGTCAATATAAAAGCAAGTTCAATCCAGATTGGGAGTCACGCTATTTAGTGTATCATCGAGGCCAAAGTGTCTGGGAGAGTCTCATTAAAGTGACAAGAGTGATTCGTCGAAAAAAATAATTGTAATAGAAAAATAAAAACGCCGACAAAGTCATAAGTACTTTGTCGGTGTTTCTGTAGTTTAAAACCAATATGTGATAAGTCCGATATAAAAATCCTTTATTCAAATCAGCAATGGTATGCTTATGTTTACTTAATTTGATGAGATTGCGCGTAAGCTTCACGTTCTCTTTCTTGTTGTTCAAAACGTTCAGGGTCTTTTTTATAGAAATCTTGATGGTATGCTTCAGCTTCATAAAATTCAGAAGCTGGAAGAACTTTAGTGGCGACTGCTTTATCGTGGTCAAAAGTGCCTTCGAGTGAAGCAATATAAGCTTCAGCGACTTCTTTTTGGTCTTCGTTTGTATAAAAAATAGCAGTGCGATACTGCGAACCTCTATCTTGGAATTGTCCACCGTCATCAGTCGGATCAATCACTGAGAAAAAGATTTCTAACAGCTTTTGGTATGAAAAGAGTGCGACATCATACTCGATTTTGACTGTTTCATAGTGACCTGTTTCTCCTGTTTTCACTTGTTGATACGTCGGTTGATCAACGTGGCCTCCCATATAACCTGATGTGACTTGCTCAATGCCCTCGTTTTGGTCAAATGGCTTGGTCATACACCAAAAGCAACCACCTGCAAAATATGCTGTATTGATATTCATTTAAACACCCTTCCATATAAGAACTTGGTATGATTTTATGGTTTTCACTTGATTTTTAAAATAAATTTATATAACGTTAATATGTATTTATTATAGTACATAGATACATAATTTTGAAGATATAAGGTTGATAAGATGAATGAAAACAATTTAAACCGTAGTACCTCGAATGCTTCTGAGAAAACTTTAAAGCGTAAGAAAAAGAGAAAGATACCTAAATGGCCTTTGTTTATCTTGGCGTTTATCATTCTGCTTTTTGCCTTTGTGATGTATTGTGTTTCTAGTTATAAGTCAGGTCTTGAAGTGGCTAAAAAACATAATCAAGCGCCGAAAATACATAAATTTAATGGTGCAATTAAAAATGATGGGAAAGCCACTGTATTAATTTTAGGTGCGGACCGTGAAGACGGCGGTGTGTCTCGTACCGATTCGATTATGGTTGCACAATATGACTATATTAAAAAAGATATGAAGATCGTGTCTATTATGCGTGACATTTATGCGGATATTCCAGGCTATAACAGCTATAAAATTAATGCGGCTTATTCATTAGGTGGACCTGAACTATTGCGCAAGACGTTAAAGTCAAACTTAGGTATTGAGCCAGAGTACTATGCAACACTAGACTTTAATGGTTTTGAAGCGATGATTGACGAACTTGAGCCTAAAGGCGTGCCTATTCACGTTGAAAAAGATATGTCTGCCAAAATTGGTGTATCATTGAAAAAAGGCTATCATCGCCTAAACGGGAAAGAGTTACTAGGTTATGCACGTTTTCGTAATGATCCGGAAGGGGATTTTGGACGTGTACGTCGTCAACAACAAGTGATGTCGGCATTGAAACAACAACTCGTACAACCTTCATCTATTATGAAGGCGCCTAAATTAGCGGGCATTATGCGGGGTTATGTCGGTACGAACATGCCAGATTCAGCAATCTATCAAACAGGCTTCAGTTTTATTGTCCGTGGTGATAAAGATATTAAGACGTTAAGTGTTCCTGTTAAAGGAAGCTACGAAAATATTACGACGAATGATGGTGGCTCTGCTTTAGGTATAGATAAAGCTGAAAATAAAAAGCGAATTCAAGCATTTTTGAATGATTAAAATGATGTTAAAACCCCCTGTTTTCAATCAAACAGGGGGTTTTAGTATTATTGGTCTGATTTACGTACACCAGCAACGCCGAAGTGTTCTTTTTTCATTTCTTCAATGATAACAGAAATCGCTTCTCGCTTTGCATTTGTTGTTCTTTCTACGGCATCTGTCACTTCAGTTACTAAATTTTTAAGCTGTTCATCTGTGCGACCTTCTAATAATTTAACTGTAACAATAGGCATGATAAGACCTCCTCAATTTTTATTTCATTATAGCATTTTTGATATCGGTTGCGCGATTGAATCATTTTTGGCTATGATAAGATTAACAACAAGAGACATGGAGGGTTTTTATGGGTTTCGATAATGTATTAACATCTTTAGGCATCAACGGTATGAAAGTATTTATTCGTTTAAATCAGCGAGAATATGATCTTTCGGATACAATTTCTGGTTGTGTACATCTCAAAGCAGGTCAGAGTGATCAAAAAGTGACACATATTGTATTGACGATGATTGAAAAATATCCGAATGATGATGAAACGAGTGACTTTTCATATTTAACGCACGAACTAGACCGCTTTGTGATTGATGAAGCATTTACTATCGATGTAGGTGAAGATAAAAAAATAGACTTTAGTTTTAAACCGGAGTCGTTAACGTTTAAATCACTTAAAAGCCATATTTATTTACATACTCATGTTTATATTGGGCACGGTTTGGATGAAGAGATGGAAGCTGTCATTCCTTACCGACGTTAATCATTCATAAGCAGTGAGGATTCAATTGAGCGATGTTGCCGCTGATGAAAGGCGCGACATCGCTTTTTTTATGATTTTATTAGAACGTATGTACTGTTTGTGTTGATTTAAGAACATATGTTCGTGTATGATAGAAATATAACTTCAGATAGGTGAGGGTGAATGGAGATGTATGATTATCATTTATTAGAAAACAGGGATATTTTGTGTATAGACCAAAAAAGTTTTTTTGCGAGTGTGTCGTGTATTGAAAAAGGATTAGATCCTTTAACGACAAAGTTAGCAGTAGTTGCAGATACGAAAAGACAGGGATCGGTTGTGCTTGCAGCAACGCAACCCCTTAAAAAGTTAGGTATTCAAACAGGTTCACGTCTATTTGAAATTCCGCATCGCAACGATATTTATATTATTAATCCAAGTATGCGTAAGTATTTAGATATATCACTAAAGATTTCTAAAATCGCGTTACGTTATGTGCCACCAGAAGATTTTCATCAGTACAGTATTGATGAGTTTTTTATGGATGTGACGAAGAGTTACTATCGTTTTAATACGACTTTACATTCTTTTTGTGAGCGTTTAATTAAAGAAATATATGAAGAAACTAAAGTGCAATGTGCGATTGGTGTCGGTTCTAACATGTTACTCAGTAAGCTCGCACTGGATAATGAAGCTAAAAATAATCCGCGCTATATTGCCGAATGGCGTTATGAAGATGTGCCAGATAAAGTATGGGAGATTTCTCCTTTGACTTCTTTTTGGGGGATTAGTAAACGAACGGAGAAAAAGTTGAATGCACGCGGGATCTTTAAAATTGGACAATTAGCACAGTATCCGTACGTTTACTTAAAAAGAGACTTTGGGATTATAGGTGTGGACCTTCATTTACATGCGAATGGGATTGATCAAAGTCGTATCAATGAAACGTATCAAATTATGAACCCTTCTATTTGTAAAAGCCAAATTTTGATGCGTGATTATACATTTCAAGAAGCAAAGGTCGTTATGCAAGAGCTCATTGAAGATGTGGCACGGCGCTTGCGAGAACGTGAACAACTCGCAAAGACGATTCATTTTTCGTTTGGTTACAAAGATGGAGGCGGTATCTCTAAACAGTATACGTTACAAGTCGGTACCAACTTAGAGCAAGATATTTATAACGTTGTTGCGCGTTTGGCTGAAACGTATTGTGACCCAAATGAATTATATCGGACCTTGAGTGTGTCGTTGACGAAAATGTCACCTGAAAGTGAAAGACAGTTAGATTTATTTACGGATGAATTTCAAAGGTTACGTCAAGAAAAGTTGGCGAAAACGATCGATCAATTACAAGAGAAATATGGCAAAGGGATCGTTTCAAAAGCGATATCCTATACTGAAGCGGGAACAAAGTATGGAAGATTAGGCTTAATGGCGGGACATAAAATGTAACTGTATGATTGAGATACCCGTATTTATTGTTATTTTACGGTGGATAAGAAGTAAGCTAGGATTGTAAAAATGAAGGTGGTATAATAAAAAAGTCGCCTATCTCTCAGGCGTCAATGATGACGCAGAGAGGAGGTGCATATGAATGACCGAAGTTCTTGTTCACATCACAACCACGGTTGTCAGTGGTTGTATTGTTGCGTTATTTGCACATTGGCTACGTGTACGCAGCAATAAGAAAAAATAGGCGATATGATAAGCTAGCGCCGAAAAAATCCCCTCGCTACTTCCGATAGCGAGGGGATTGGTGCATATCATGCACGAAGTTCTTGTTGAAGTTATTATAACACGAGTCAGGAAGGAAATGCAAAATGCGTTGATATTTCCTGTCTGTTAGCTTAAGTAAGTATCAAAGTCTTTTAATGCAATACGTGCTGCATCTCGATCTTCCGGACGTTTAAAACTAATACGTAAAGCACCGTAAATGTCTTCACGAACCTCTAAAATCCTCAAGTTTCTTATAGAAATATAATGCGTGCTCAATATATCTGTAATTTTTGAAATCATGCCCGGTTGGTCTGGGATATCTACATATAAATCAAAAGTACTCTCCATTGCTCCTTTTTGACGAATTGGCAAGGCATCGCGATAAGATTTTGCATCATTAAAAAAATCATATAGGGCGTCTTGCTGTTCGGTTTCAAGCAAATGAATGGTATTCGAAAGCTGACGCTGTAAATGTTTAAGTGTCGAAATGATATGGGCCTTGTTCTCAATTGAAATATCTCGCCACATTTCGGGGTTACTACTTGCTACACGTGTAATATCGCGAAAACCTCCAGCCGCAAAGTCTTGAATTAAAGAAGACTCAGAAGCGAAAAAAGCATTAAGATGAACAAGACTAGAGGCCATGAAATGAGGGACATGACTTACGACACTCATGATACGATCGTGTTCTTCAGCAGTTAAATGGATAAAGTGGGCACGCGTAGGTTCGAGTAATTGCTGAATTTGCTGACGTGCATCATTATTTTCTGCAAGGTTATGAACGAGAATATAATAAGCATTTTCAAATAGATGCTTTTTTGCATTGAGTACGCCTGATTTATGACTTCCCGCCATCGGATGCCCACCGACTAAGTGGATTTGAGCAGCTAATAAAGTCGACTCAAATGCTTGAATCGTTGCTTTCGTACTTCCAGTATCAGTGACAATTAAACCGGGTTGTGTTTCAAGATGGGGCAACGCTTTTAAATATTTAACTGTCGTTTGAACGGGTGTCGCAAAAATCACGATGTCTGCTTGCTTAAGTGTCGTTTCATAATCTGAAGAGGCATGGTCAATAATACCTATAGACTGTGCACGTTCGAGTTGGTCGGGATTTGCATCAAAAGCGGTAATGGTTACGTTTGGATGAAAATACTTTATATTACTGGCTAAACTTCCACCGATTAAACCGAGACCAACAAAAAAGATGTGAGTCATCAAAGTCCCCCCCTTGAGTTTATAATAAATAATGGCTAGTTTATCATTTTAACGCGTTTAATTGCAAGAGTGAGATAAGAATACGTGAGATTTTAGCGTATCATCGTTACAATAGAATAAAAAGAAGAAGGGGATGAAGAGTATGAATGAACGTGTCATTGATACATTAACTGAATTAACAGCCATCAATAGTCCGTCGGGAAGTGCTGAGCGTGCCATCGATTATGTTAAAAAGCGTGTGGAATTGAGTGGCTACACGACACATATTACTAATAAAGGCGGATTACTAATAGAAGTTAAGGGCGACAACGATGAGAAGAAAAAGTGTATCACAGCTCATGTAGATACACTTGGCGCAATGGTTAAAGAGATATTAAAAGATGGTCGTTTACGTTTAGCTCTTATTGGTGGCTTTCGTTATAATGCAATTGAAGGCGAATATTGTACGATTGAAACGGCAACAGGACAAACATACCGAGGTACAATTTTAATCCATGAGACGACGCCACATGTTTATCGTAACAATCATGAAATTGTGCGTGATGAGACTAATATGGAAGTGAGAATAGATGAAAAGGTGACATCTGAAGCGGAAACACGTGCTTTAGGTATTGAAGTCGGTGATTTTGTCAGTTTTGATCCTCGAACAGAAGTTACGGCTTCAGGATTTGTAAAGTCACGTCATTTAGACGACAAAGTCAGTGTAGCAGTCATTATTGAATTTTTGGAATGGTATCAAGAACAATCGAAGCGGCTCCCTTATACAATTCAGTTTTATATTTCTAATAATGAAGAAATTGGTTACGGTGCGAACTCAAATATTGATCCAAAAGTCAAAGAATTTATCGCTTTTGATATGGGCGCATTAGGTGATGGTCAATCCTCAGACGAATACACTGTGTCAATATGCGCAAAAGATGCTTCAGGCCCTTACCACAAAAAATTGCGTCATCATCTGGTGTCTTTATGTCGTGAACGCCACATTCCATATCAAGTAGATATTTATCCATATTATGGTTCTGATGCTTCTGCCGCTTTAAGTGCAGGTGCAGATGTCAAACACGGTTTGTTTGGGGCAGGAATTGAGTCTTCACATGCATTGGAACGGACACATATAGATTCAATTAAAGCAGCTCAAGCCCTTTTAGAAGCATACTGTTTTTCAGAATTAGTTTAAATTTAATACCGTCATATTGGCGAATTTGAAGGGAATAAGTTAAAATGTAGAAAGAATAAAAGGGTGAATATGGC
Source organism: Staphylococcus schleiferi (assembly GCF_900458895.1). Classification (NCBI taxonomy): domain Bacteria; kingdom Bacillati; phylum Bacillota; class Bacilli; order Caryophanales; family Staphylococcaceae; genus Staphylococcus; species Staphylococcus schleiferi. The sequence continues at coordinate 1,505,455 of NZ_LR962863.1, read as the reverse complement.
GTAATCGCAACGGTGATAGAGTTTAAACAATCTGGGGATTTAAAACTTCACTGTTGCTTTTTCTAGGTATGCCATAAGAGGAAAAGCAGAACAAATTAAAAATGCTTGGAAGATATAAAGAGAAATAGGAGTATTAAAATGAAGTTTACAAATTTAACGACGGCTGAATTTGGTGCGTTTACAGATCAAATGCCATATAGCCATTTCACGCAAATGGTAGGGAACTATGAATTAAAGGTTGCTGAAGGTGTTGAAACACATCTTGTCGGCATTAAAGATAACAACAATAACGTACTAGCAGCATGTTTACTGACAGCAGTGCCAGTAATGAAGTTTTTTAAATATTTTTATTCAAACCGCGGACCAGTCATGGACTACGAAAATAAAGAGCTCGTTCATTTCTTTTTTAATGAACTTTCAAAATATGTTAAGAAATATCACGCATTGTATTTGAGAGTAGACCCTTATTTACCAATGTTAAAGCGAAACCATGATGGTGAAGTGATTGAAAGATACGGCAGTGACTGGTTTTTTGATAAAATGGCTGAATTAAACTTTGAACATGAAGGTTTCACAACTGGGTTTGATACAATAAGGCAAATTCGTTTTCATTCTGTGCTCGATGTTGAAAATAAAACATCAAAAGACATCTTAAATCAAATGGATAATTTAAGGAAAAGAAATACGAAAAAAGTACAGAAAAATGGTGTGAAAGTCCGCTATCTAAACGAAGATGAATTACATATTTTCCGTTCGTTTATGGAAGATACATCTGAAACAAAAGATTTTGTAGATAGAGATGACGATTTTTATTATCATCGTATGAAATACTATAAAGATCGTGTCCGCGTACCACTAGCGTATATTGATTTTAATGCATATTTAGCAGAGCTCAACACTGAAGCGCAAGACTTTAAAAAAGAAATTGCAAAAGCAGATAAAGACATCAACAAGCGTCCTGAAAATCAGAAAGCCATAAATAAAAAGAAAAATTTAGAGCAACAACTAGAAGCGAATCAAGCTAAAATAAAAGAAGCAGAAACATTGCAACTTAAACACGGTGACACATTACCGATTTCGGCTGGATTCTTTATTATTAATCCATTTGAGGTTGTTTATTATGCAGGCGGCACAGCAAACGAATTTCGTCATTTTGCTGGAAGCTACGCAGTGCAATGGGAAATGATTAATTATGCGATTGATTATCAAATTCCAAGATATAACTTTTATGGCATTAGTGGTGATTTTTCAGAAGATGCAGAAGATGCAGGTGTGATAAAATTTAAAAAAGGCTATAATGCAGAAGTAATAGAATATGTCGGTGATTTTATTAAGCCTATAAACAAACCTGCCTATACAGTCTACTTAAAATTAAAGCAATTAAAAGACAAGATAAAAAGATAAGATATAGCAAAGAGAAGGGGATTTATTGGTATGAAATTTACAGAGTTAACAGTTGAAGAATACGACCAATTTGTTCAAAATCCTGTTTTAGAAAGCCACTATTTTCAAGTAAAAGAAAATATTGCAACAAGAGAAGCGGACGGATTTCAAGTTGTGTTGCTTGGTGTGAAAGATGACAACAATCAAATCCTTGCAGCCAGCTTATTTTCAAAAATTCCTACAGCAGGCAGTTATGTTTATTACTCAAATCGTGGCCCGGTCATGGATTATAGCGATTTAGGATTAGTAGACTTCTATTTAAAAGAATTAGAACAATATTTAACGAAAAATAAATGCCTTTATGTCAAAATAGATCCATATTGGATTTATCAAATATATGATAAAGATATCCAACCGTTTCCGAATCGAGAGCGTAATGATAAATTAGTACAACTTTTCAAATCGCACGGTTACCGTCATCATGGCTTTACAACTACATATGACACATCGAGTCAAGTGAGATGGATGGGCGTACTCGATTTAAAAGATCAAACGCCACAGACATTAAAAAAATCGTTCGATAGTCAGCGTAAAAGAAATATCAATAAAGCGAACAATTTTGGTGTGAAAGTTAGATTTTTAGAAAAAGATGAAATCGATCTCTTTTTAGAGCTTTATAGAGAGACTGAAGAACGTGCAGGCTTTGTGTCAAAAACAGACGACTATTTCAAAAACTTTATTAATCATTATGGCCATAAAGTGTTGATTCCGTTAGCATATATTGATCTTGATGAGTATATAACGACATTACAAGAGAGCTTGAATGATAAAGAATCAAGACGTGATCAAATGATGTCTAAAGAGAATAAAACAGACAAACAAATCAAGAAAATTGCAGAGTTAGATACGCAAATTGATCATGACCAAAAAGAATTGTTAAGAGCTAGCGAATTACGTCAAACAGATGGTGCAATCCTTCATCTTGCTTCGGGTGTATATTTTGCAAATGCTTATGAAATCAATTATTTTTCGGGCGGCTCAAGTGAGAAATACAACCAATTTATGGGACCATATGCGATGCATTGGTTTATGATTAACTATTGCTTTGAACATGGTTATGAGCGTTACAATTTTTACGGTTTGTCCGGTGATTTTACCGAAAACAGTGAAGATTATGGTGTATATCGCTTTAAAAGAGGATTCAATGTGCAAATTGAAGAACTTATTGGTGACTTTTATAAACCTATCCATAAAGTAAAATACTTTGTCTTCAATACATTGAATAAAGTACGTACAAAAATTAAAAAACAATAACAATTGATTCGCGCTTTGAGCTAAAAAGCGCGAATTTTTTTATAAAAATAGAATTAACCATATTTATGTTATGTAAACCTAATAAGTGATATAAATTTTAAAACAAGCATATAAGGACTTTTGACAGCGCTTTCATTTTAGAGTGCGCTTAAACACTGTATGAATCTAAATCGTTACATATGGAGCAAATTTGAAGCCTTTAGCAATAGGTTTTTAGATGTTATTATGTATTATTATTGTAAATCAGTGATTGTGCTGATGTATCATACATTTATAAGCTTTTAACGGTATTTAAATATCGCTATTGAACATGGTTATAGCACTATGGATGGCTTTAGCTTCAAATTTGTCGCATTATCTAAGCGTGAATTTATATATACCATGTAGCCATAGCAAATTCATGTGTTGCATAGATCTTTAAATGATATATAAACCAATCAGCTGCAAATAATAAACGTCATAACATAATACTAACGGTTAAATCATAATAAGCGTTGGTAAATGATGTATTTAATATGTAAATACGTAAATCATTATAGATATGTATAGAAAGACCAATGTATTTCAAAAATCACTTTTTAGTTTACATAATATATATTATAGGAAGTTATGTATAAAAAAGGGATTGAGCCCTTTTCCTTATACATAAAATAAAAAATATCCCTAAACCGTTGATGATTGATATCAACTTGCTTAAGGATATTGCGATTACTTTGGATAATGATATTTTTCGAAGCGTGCACGTTCTTTTTCAAATTTTCTAAGCTGACGCTGTTTTCGCCAATTGCGTGTAAAATACCATAACAATGCGCTAATGATTAAACTTAGAATTGCGACAAATGCTGCATATCCTAATAACGGTTCATACGTAATGTCATAAAAATTGGGTATGATAAATGCCAATACACCAAGCACGACAAACATGGTTATTGCTGTAGAAAACCACTTATTGAGCACTAAAGTACAAAATAACGTGAGGACGACCATAATGAGTAAAGTCACCCACAAATAGTTCGGCATTTCTAGTATCGTCATATGGGTTAGTCTCCTTCAATTGCTTTGATTTAGATTTCATTATACTAAAATTACTGTACTTTATCAGTTTTAAAAGTCAAATTAAGTTATCAATATCTTTTGACATGCGTTTATGCATATAAAAACGTTATAATATGGTTACATACATATTTAAAGGAGGAATGATGACATATGTCTCAAAAATTACCACATAGAACGGAAGTTCCTACAGCTGAAACTTGGGATTTAAGTGATTTATACGCTGATTCAGCGGCTTACGAAAAAGCGATTCACGCATTATATCAAGATGCCCAAGGCTTTAAAGCGCAATATGAAGGGCAATTGAACCAATTAGATACCATTAAAAAAGGATTAGAAGCCTTTTCTCAAATCTTAATAGAATTAGATCGCGCAGGGAATTATGCAGAACTATTGCTGAGTGTCGATACTACAGACGCAGAACGACAACGGTTAAGCGCCCTATTTTCAACGAATTATGGTAAGATTTTAAGCCAACTGTCTTTTGTTGAATCTGAGTTGCTATCTTTAGACAAAGAAACGATGGATACTGCAATTAATGAGTTGCCTTATGGTTATTATTTAAAGCAATTGCAAAAAAGACAACCGCATCAATTACATGCCAAAGCAGAAGAAGCTTTGGCGAGTATGGCACCCGCGTTTTCATCAGCAAGTGAAATCTATGGCATCACAAAAATGCTTGATATTGATTTCGGAAGTTTCGAAGTGAATGGTCAGCAATATGATATGGACTATACGACGTTTGAAGGCTACTATGAAGATCATGAAGACACGGATTTACGTCGTAAGAGCTTCCGTCATTTTAGTGACACGATTAAAAAATATGAACATACAACGGCTGCAGTATACAATGCTCAAGTCCAAAGAGAAAAATTAGAAGCTGATTTGAGGGGTTACGATTCAGTCATTGAGTACCTACTCGAAGAACAAGATGTTACTTTAGAGATGTATCATCGCCAAATTGATACGATTATGTCTGATTTAGCCCCTATTATGCGTAAATATGCGGAAATCATTCAAAGAACAAATAAATTAGACGAGCTTCGATTTGAAGACTTAAAGATTTCGGTTGATCCTACATATGAGCCTGAAATTACAATTGAAGAATCTAAAAAATATATTTTTGGTGCACTGGATGTCTTAGGTGCTGATTATGTTAAAATGTTAAATCAAGCCTATGATGAAAGATGGATAGATTTTCCACAAAATAAAGGTAAACAAACGGGTGCTTATTGTGCGAGCCCTTATGCGTCACATAGTTATATTTTTATTTCGTGGACAGGTAAAATGACAGAGGCATTTGTGCTAGCTCATGAATTAGGTCATGCAGGCCATTTTACATTTGCACAAGCGCATCAAAATTACTTACAATCTGAAGCATCTATGTATTTTGTTGAAGCACCATCAACAATGAACGAAATGTTAATGCTAAATTACTTATTCAAAAATAGTCATAATCCACGTTTTAAACGTTGGGCAATCGGCTCTATTTTAGCACGCACATATTATCATAATATGGTCACGCATTTACTTGAGGCAGCTTATCAACGAGAAGTCTATCAACGTGTTGATAAAGGTGAATCATTGAATGCCCCTGCGCTAAATGAAATTAAATTAGATGTGATTAAAGCATTCTGGGGAGATGTAGTAACGTATACACCAGGTGCTGAGTTAACTTGGATGCGTCAACCTCACTATTATATGGGACTTTACTCATACACTTATTCAGCTGGTTTAACTATCGGAACAATTATGGCACAACGTATTAAAAATGAAGGTCAACCTGCTGTAGAAGATTGGTTAACTGCCTTAAAAGCCGGTGGTAGTGTTTCTCCAACAGAGATTGCGAAGATTGCTGGTATCGATATTACGACGGATCAACCACTTAAAGAAACAATACAATATATCGGTCAATTAGTTGATGAATTAGAAGCATTAACGAATGAAATTGAGGCTGGGACTGATAGCGAAAAGTAAATGAATGTTAAAAATAAACTTTAAGAAGAATGTTTAAAGAAATGCGGAGGATATAGAGATGAAATTGAAAGATGAACGTCATCAGTATATACTTGATCAAATCGAACAAAAAAGAATCGCACGTGTGTTAGATTTGTCGAAAGATTTAAATGTAGCCGAAATGACGATACGTCGTGATTTAAAAGAACTTGAGTCACAAGGTTATTTGCAACGTATACATGGTGGCGCTAAAGCTTTATCCTCCCCTAACCCAACGATTTATAAAGAACAATCAAGACAAGATAAGAAAGCAATGAATACAGCAGCTAAAAAAATCATCGCACAAAAGTGTAGTACACTTATCCATGATGTTGTTGATGATAATGAGGAAGTTGTATTTATTGGTTCAGGCACCACGAACGAAGCCATTTTTGATTATATAAAAGAGAAAAGATTGACGATTGTAACGAACTCTATGGATATATTTATGCAGTATAAAGGCTTGGCACATATTGATACGTACTTAGTTGGTGGTCGATATCGAGAAAAAACAGGTACTTTTGTAGGCCAATATGCTGAAAATATGATTCGTCAATTTGAAATTACAAAGGCATTCATCGGCGCAAATGGGATCGTAAACCAAGAAATAACGACAGCAAATGAAGCTGAAGGTGCCTGCCATCAAGTTGTTATTGAAACTGCTGAGCAAGTTTATATTAATGCAGATCGAACAAAATTCGATGTCAAAGCGTTATTTACATTCGCTACACTGAATCAAGTTACAGCTGTCATCACAGATGATGTTGCAAAAATCGAACAAAATCCTATGTTTTTTATTTGATAAAAAGTGGCTGTATGCAAACATTACGTTAACTCGAACTGGAGTATAAGAGAAAACCAAATAATTTCTCTTATACTCTTTTTTTCTTTTGAACACCTATTTTCTTCATCATTTTGATAAAAACAATGATTAACCCCTACTCCATCGCATTTTTATCACACAATAATTTTAAAATCATCCCTCTGTTTAAAATATAACGGTATTGCACAATGAAGTTTGTAAAAATTACTTTGTTGTGTATAATATAACTATAAACAAACATTTAAGAACATAACTATACTTTATCGAACATTTTAAAGGAGTGAGAGATATGAAATTGTACCTCAATGCGACAACAAAAGGACAAGCATTAAAAGAAAAATTGCTTTCTTTTTTGGTAGCTAAAGGTCATGACGTCGTGGATTTAACAAGTTCAGAAGATGGAGACGATGTTTTCAAAGTAACCCAACAGACTGTTATGAAGATTCAGAGTGATTTAGAAAGTAAAGCGATTATCGTTGATGACTATGGCATTGCCCCATTTATCATTGCGAACAAATATAAACACATTATTTGTGCCAGTGTATCCGATGAGCAATCTTCTAAAATGACAAGACGTCATAATAATACGAACATCATCGTTTTAGGTTCAGAAATTATAGGTGCAACACTTGTGCAAAATTGTGCAGACGCCTTTTTTAAAGCTGATTACGATGCAGGTCGTCATCAAATTAGAATCGATATGCTCAATCATATGTGTTAAAAACTGGGAGGGAAAATTATGAAAATAGCGATTGGCTGTGATCACATTGTTACAGATGTAAAAATGAGGATTTCTGAACATTTAAAAGATTTAGGGCATGAAGTTATTGACTTTGGTACATACGATAAGCACCGCACGCACTACCCTATTTTTGGAAAATTGACGGCAGAAAGTGTCGTTAAACAAGAAGCAGATTTAGGTGTTGTTTTATGTGGAACGGGTGTTGGCATTAGTGTTTCTGCGAATAAAACACCTGGTGCACGTGTAGCTCTTGTGCGTGATACTACAAGTGCACGAATTGCAAAGCAACAATATAACTGCAACCTTATTGCAGTTGGAGGTGCAGTGACGGGGATTGACTTAATCAAAAATATTGTCGAAACATTTATTAACACTGAATATAAGCACACAGATGAAAACGAAGCATTGATTCGGCAAATTGATCATGTATTAGAGTCAGAAGATGTTCATTACACTGACGATATGTTTGATTTGTATTTAGAAAAATGGAATCAAGGGGCTTACCAAGATTAAAGATTATAGTACTTAAAATAAGCACAGTTACTAAATGATATCTCTGGGGATGTGGAGATACGCTATTGACTACTATGACATTTAAGTTGAAAAAGTAAAATAATATCACTAGGTGCGCGTGTAATGATTAGGAGGTACCTGCGAAATAAACGAGCATCACTATACAATAATCAATTTGAGAAGATTTGTATATGTTTTTATCCGCAGGCAAATAAAATGGTAAAAGACTTATCTCATTTAGTGAATGATAAAGGCTTTATTGCAGCATTGGCGATTGATCAACGTGGTGCATTAAAGCGAATGTTAGGAAATGATATTTCAGATAAAGCTATCGAACAATTTAAAGTTATCGTTTCTGAATCTTTGACACCTTATGCATCTAGCATTTTATTAGATCCTGAATATGGCCTTCCAGCTGCTGCTTGCAGAGAGCCATTGTGTGGTTTAATGTTAGCTTATGAAAAAACAGGCTATGATAAAACCGAACCAGGTCGACTTCCAGATTTACTTGATAATTGGTCTGTTAAGCGTTTAAAAGAGGCTGGCGCAAATGCTATTAAGTTACTTATTTATGTTGACGTAGATGAATCAGAAGACATAAATATTAAAAAGGAAGCATTTGTTGAACGTGTGGGCGCAGAGTGTCATTCTGAAGATATACCTTTCTTCTTAGAAATATTGACTTATGATGCGACTATTGAAGACAACCAAAGTATTGAATACGCAAAATTAAAGCCGCATAAAGTTAATCAAGCGATGGAAATATACAGTCAACCACGTTTTCAAGTTGATGTTTTAAAAGTAGAAATTCCTGTTAACATGTCATTTGTTGAAGGATTTAGTGAAAAAGAAGTCGTTTATACACAATCTGAGGCAGCGCAACATTTTAAAGCTCAGGCGGATCATACGCCTCTACCTTATATTTTCTTAAGTGCAGGTGTATCTGCTCAGTTGTTCCAAGAAACATTGATTTTTGCCCATAAATCTGGCTCAACATTTAATGGCGTGCTTTGTGGAAGAGCGACATGGGCAGGCGCAACACAACTGTACCGTAATGAAAACATGAGCCAAGCGCAATCGTGGCTTACAAACGAAGGGGTTAAAAATATAGAAGCCTTAAACAAAGTATTAGAGAAGACAGCCACACCTATTCAATCATTATAATATGAGCCTGGGACATAAATACCAAAATAAATAGCTCGAAGATGATTTTGATAAAAATCGTCTTCGAGCTTCCTTTTTATTATCATGCTTCGTATTATATAGGCTCGCTTTCCGAGGGGACAGCCTCAGCCTGTAGTCTTCGGCTCGTCCTGTTCCCTCAGGAGTCTCGCTATAAATACTTCGCTTATATATGTAATCATTCACCATTATACTTAAAAAAATAAGGCACTTTCGTATAATTTAATTCATCACAACAAAAACTAAATTAACGAGGTGCCTAAGGAAATTTGTCGCATCTAGTGCGGCTAAACTGATGATAAAAGGAAAAAATCCGAGATTTTTCGTTTTTTACGAAAACCTCGGATTTCATCGATTATTGAGACAATTTTGTCTCAGGCTCATTTCCTATTTACGTATGTTAAGATTGTTGGGCAATCGTTTTTGCTAATTCACGGTACCATAATGCACTTTTTTTGACATATCTTTTTTGCGTTTCAAAATCAATATAGAATAGTCCATACCGTTTATTATAACCATTTGACCAACTAAACATATCTTGTAGTGACCATACAAAATAACCGTCGACACGTGCACCCTCTTTGATCGCTTTACTAATTGCTTCTAGATGAGTTGCTATATAGTCAATACGTACTTGATCGTTTATCGGTGTTTCTTCGTCAATCCACTGATCTTTGTAACCAAGTCCATTTTCTGTTACGAGCATTTTCTTATAGTTTGGATAATCATTTTGAATCCGTTGAATCATATCGTAAAGGCCTTCTGGATAAATATACCAATCCCAGTCGGTCGTTGGAATTTTATCATTTTTGACAACTTCACCAATGCCTGCGATGCGATACACAGAAGTCCCCTTATCACCTGTTCCATTATGAAAAATATAGCTTTCATCCTGATGGTATTGAATCCAATTACTTTGATAATAATTTATTCCAATAAAATCAAGTTGCGGTGCTGCAATTTTAAGGGTATCCAACTCCTCTTTTCGAATATCTAATTGCTCAAATTCATCTGCTAATATCGTTTTTATTGTTGTGAGTTTTTCGTCCGTATAATAGCCTAAAAATGTTGCGTCTAACATGAACCCATTCATGAAAATATCATGTTTACGTGTTGCTTCAATATTTTGAGGTTGTTGATCAATACTATAAAATTGTGTTAATGCATGTACGAGACCAATTTCACCTTGATAGCCTTTTTCTTTAAACAAATTGACAACACGACTATGTGCAACGAGTTGATTGTGTTGAGATTGGACACATTTTAGACGCTCATACTTTTCACCTGGTGGAAACGCACCAGAAAGATACTGTCCTTGTGCATAGGCAATAGGTTCATTTATCGTTATCCAATGTTTAACAATGTCATGATATGCTTCAAAAACAAAAGCGGCATAATCCTCAAATGCTGAAATTTGATTTTTATTGAGCCAGTCTCCTTGTAAAAACAATGTTTCAGGCGTATCAAAATGATGCAAAGTAACGTAAGGCTCTATATCGTATCGAAGACATGTTTCAAATACTTTGCGATAGTATTCAACCCCTTTCACATTCGGCTCGCCACTTCCATTTGGAAATATGCGTGACCATGCAATTGAAATACGCAGCGCTGTAATACCATGTTCATGAGCTAAACGGATGTCTTCTTCATAACGGCGATAAAAATCACTCGCTGGATCAGGACTAAATCGCCCCTCTTTTTCTAAAAACGCATCCCATAAAACGCGACCTTTCCCATCTTCTTTGCTTGCACCTTCAACTTGATATGCTGCTGTTGCGGCACCTAAGATAAAAGTTTTAGGTAATGCTATCATTTAAATCGCTCCTTTATGTTTATTTTTGTTTAATTTTTCTGACGAATCAAGTTAGCTATTTTTGTTAATGCCGCATCTCCGTCACGTGTTAACGCAATGTATTCACGTCCAGTTGTAGTCATTAGTTGTGCGTCATATTGATCTGTTATTTTCTTCATTTCATCTTTCATTGAATCCATTTGTGGTGCAAGGATTACAACATCCATGTCACGAATCAAATCCATGTCTTGACCATATGCACGAGCGGTTGCCTCTAACTGAACGCCTTTTTCTTTTGTTGTTTTGTTAAGTGCGTTAGCTAGGATACCACTTGTTCCGCCACCTGCACAGACGACTAAAACATTGGCACTAAAGTTGTGAGTCGATTGGTCATATGAAGATTCATTTTCTTGTTCAGTCTTTGTATCAGAGGTATCTTTTAAATCATTGCTTGATTCAGCAGTTACAGTACTGCGTTCTTCATCAAGCTTGATTTTGTCGTATGCACGTACAAATGGATACCAAATAATAAAATCCACTATCAATAATACGGCTATTAAAACAAGAGAAAGCATTGCAAAATTGCTAGCCATGTATATACCAATCGGTGCTGGTGTAGGCCATGGAAGTAAGTGCATAAAACCATTCATCCCTAATTGTTCAACAAAGAATTTTAAAATCCATGAATTAATAATAGGCGTAATGATAAAAGGAATCATAAATACTGGATTTAAGATAATCGGTGCACCAAAGAGTAAAGGTTCGTTTACTGCAAAAGTAGTTGGAACGACAGATGCTTTACCAACAGCTTTTAATTCTTTTGATTTACAAAGAAATATAAATAAATAAGGGACGAGTAAAGTGGCTATGGTTACGAACCATACATAAAAAAAGAGGGGCTGTTTGCCCCTCTTTACTCTATTATTTAATCAAGCCGACTGCTTTTGCAACGTCAGCAAAGTTTTTGTTACCTTTCAGAACTAATTTGATATACTCTCTCGCATCTTCTTCATTTTCGAAAAAGACGCTTTCGATATAATTCTCGCCCGACTGATCTACTTCGAGCCATTTATCTTCTAGCAATTCAACATTATCTTGAGTAACCTTTTCGCCAAACGGAATTTCTTCGGTTCTAAATATTCCCACTTCGTAATACGTGTTGCCGTCATGTTCCACTTCATTCAACAAAACGTATTCGACATTGTAACGACCGTTATTATCGTTCTCAATTTCTGTGAAGAATTGACCTAAGCTATCAACTAATTCTACATCATTTTTGTTGTCTAATTTGATGATTTTATCCATTACTTCCAACCCCTTTTGGTAATTGTATAATTTTTCAGCACTGTTAAGCGTTAAGTTGCCTACCTCTTTCTTGCCATTACGTAATTTACTGATAACTGCTTGCGATACACCTGTGTGCACCGCGATGCTGTTGCTGGATAAGTTGCTGTTTAATAGTCTTTCAATTGTTCCTCTCATATTAAGCTACCTCCGCTTTTTTTACGTAAGGTACTAGATTTCATGTTGCTTTTAATACCTTTGATTACCTTATGTCTATATTATACTATGACATTCGTCATAAGTCAATGCTTTTATGACATTTGTCATAATTAATTTTAGACATAAAAAAATACCACACCGATGGGGTGTGGGAATAATATAAAATAACCGCATCAGTTAGGATGCGGTTATTTAGTAAGGACTATTTACTTAAAAATACGTTTAGAATCTCTTCAGCGACCTTAATATAGACAGCCTATGCTGTTACTCAATTATACAACGATTGTTAATATATCTGTTTTTTTTCTCAACTTTGGATTAAAACGTATCAATTCGTGTTTGCTTATTTTACAATCTTCAATAATTAATTCGGCTTCTTTAACCAACCTTACTTTTTCTTGTATATCTTTTAAAATATCAATAGGTAGGTCTCTGTGTTTTAAGGACAAAATTTCCGAAAAATATTCACAATAAAACAATTCATAACAATTCACCGCTGTTTTAACTTTAAATCCGCATTTCCAACTTTCTTCAGATGTTAAAATATGATATTTCAACCTTGAATGCTTAATATTTGAAACGTTGAATTTTACTTTGTTAATAACGCTTTCAGTCTCCAGAAAATATAAATATCCATTGTCACTACTAACAACAATAAATTGACGGGGTTTTATATTAGGGCTGTTATCTCTTTTAAATTTTATTTTTGCTATAAATACCGAACCGTTATGCATACACTAATTCTCCGCCAATTTTTTCAATAAAGATACTATCTTTCTCAATTTTTAGTTGCTGTAGTTCCATGTAATCATCTTCATTTAGGTTAGTATTTATATCATAAACAAAAACATTGTTTCCTATTCTGTCAATCACATAATTGTCTAAATTCATATCTCCGTACATATTATATATTTCAATTAAATCAGATTTTTCATCATCAGTTAAGTCTTCAAAACTAAGCTGCGGATTGATAAAATTTTTTTTACACAGTTCCTCTTTATTTTTCCATGGAGTTTGTTCATGTGTTAATTCTGATAAATATTGAGGGTTGTATGATCCGAATGCGAATTTAACAATTCTAAGCAATTTTAAAGTTTCTTCAGAAATTTCAGCCTCATCCGAATTGATTGATGCTAAAGTACGGTATCTATGATCAATATACACAGTTTGATACACCGGGCCGTTAGCAAATCCTACTGGTACTTCATCTACTAATTGTTTGTTGTTGATTGCGTAATTCATCGCATCTGCAAAATAAATAAGTTTATTTAATGTTAAATTCCCGTCGTAGCTGTTTTCACTGCTTGTAATGTTATTCTCTACAAACCATTTCGCAATCGTATTAATACTATACGTCATATTTTCCCCTCCTTCTTAAAAAAGACTTTATTACTAATAATATACCTGTATAAAAGTTTTGTAAACAAAAATAACCACCCTTAACTAGTATAGGTGGTGGTAAATAAAGCCGGATTGGTTACCGGTAATTTATATGTATTATAGCATAAAAAAAGAGGGCAGTCGCAATGACCGCCCTCTTATAATTAAAAGAGTTATTGAATAATCTGCTTGTCCAGAGTTAAAAGGTATTCACATAATGTGATAGAGTTTCTCCCAAGAACACTCCCTGCTTATACTGTAACATATTAATGTTAAGTTACACAACTATCTTAAAACAAAAAAGAGGGCAGGCAATACGACTACCCTCAATTATTACTATTGGAAAAATTATTATAACACACTCTATTTAATTGTTCCCCATAAATCGCCTAAACCTTGGTTCGGTGGGGCTACACCATTCCATTTGCGTATGGGTAAGTAGTAACGTTGACCCTGCCAGTCATAACCAACCCAAACATGACCGTCTTGTAACATCACTTCGTCATACTCACACCAGCCACCAGGCTGGAACATATAGCCTACTGGACAAGTGGTAAACGGTCCAACAGTTCTAACTTTAATCGGTTCATTACCACAAACAAAAGTGGCGCTTTCTTTCACATAGTAAGTACCGTATTTATTTACTCGCCATGCACCTGCAATTGGTTTTACTGTGTTACTGCTAGCACTCGTTTTGTTTGATACAGTGGCTACTGGTACTTTACCGTCCATGTAAGCGCGTATTTGCTTAATAAAGTAATCTTTCAATTTTAATTGCATTGACTCTGGCGCGATACCTTTTGTTGTTGGATCATAACCTGTGTGTAATAACATGCTACGGTGTGGACAAGCTGTATTGTAAAACTCAACATGCAAACGTACTGTATTACGGTTGGCAGGCAATCCCCATTTTTTTAGCATTCGTGCCGATTCTTGGAAAGCTGATTGCTCGTTTGCCAAAAATTGTTTATCGGTTGCACCAACAGATTGACATATCTCGATACCATAATAGTCGTGGTTACCTGCACGATTAGCTACATGCCACGTCACCTTGCCCTCTGGTATAGCTTGATACACCGTGTTACCGCTGATGTATGCGTGTGCGACGCCTCTTTCTAAACGGTTGTAATCGGCATTAACTAATCCGTTGTGATACGCCTCTGCTGTTGCCCCTGCACTACCTGCGTCATTGTGTAGAACGATACCGCGTGGTTTATAACCGCGTTTATCCATGTTGTAACCTTTTATCTCATCACGGATGTAAGTCAATTTTTTTAGGTTGCTTTTGCGGTTGCTTAACGGCTTTTTCTTTTGAATTAGTAACGGATTGCGCTGTTTTTTGAACGCCTTCTGGTCTAAAATTAGGTCGGATAAACCACATCGGAAAGTCGTACGCATGCTTACGACGCGTTACTTTCTCCCAACCCCAACCAGGATAGTCTATATTGTCAGTCCATCCACCGCCTAACCAGTTTTGTTCGAGTACAATAATGTAATCTAGTGTCGCCTCAATGACCCACGCAACGTGACCATAGCCACCGCCATAATTCGAACCAAAAACCACCATGTCGCCGGGTTCTGCTAAAAATTCAGGCGTGTTTGAATAAATTTTCGCCTCTGTTTTAAAGTGGTTTTTGTTGATGGAGTTAAATGGTATATCTTTTGCACCTTGTCCCATTAGCATATGGTTAAAAAGCTTTTTCCACCCGGTGTTCGCATAATCGAAGCATTGAAAGCCAAAAACCCCATCTTCGTTGAACTGTTTGCCTTCAGTCGAATTTAAAAAAGATAGGAATTCTTTTTTAGAAAGATTAGCAACCATGTTATAACCCTCTTTCTCTTTCGTTTGCCTCATACTGGTTAACATCAAAGACAACGTCTGTGCTGTCGTCTGTAAAATGTTGTGATGTATCGTAAAATTTCGGGGTTTTACTATTGCTATCTTCTTCAAAAGAGACTGGGTGTGTATCTTGGTCACGCGGCTTGCTCAATTGCATGTCTATGCCAGCGTCAGACACGCCTTTTGTGTTTGGATTGGTAATTATGCCTAAACCTGCTAATAGCGTTAGAATCGTCCCTACAATGCCACTAGCCATTTGTAATTGGTTGGAAATGTCTATACCAAAAATTTCAGTTACTTGTTTTACCAATAAAAAAAAGCGTCCCTATCAAAGCTGATAGAGTCGCTCCATTTTTAAGTCTATTTGTCCAATTAATTTTCATATCATTTGCTCCTTTTTAGCAAAATAAAAAGCCGACACATAAGTGCCGACTTAAACGCTTTTTAATTATCGTTTGCATTTACCAAACCAAAAACAGCTCCAAAAACTGTACGCAAATTTCATAACAATCACCTCCTTTAAATGCCAAAAAATGTACGCAGGATAGCAATAACGATCGTACTTGCAATCGTGCCTATAACACCCAGCATCCACATTTTCAAATCTTTAATGTTTTTGGCGTTTTCTTTCTTATTCTGCTCATCTTTCAATCTATCGCGTTTTAATTCTTCAAAAGTTCTATCAAGCTTATCGTAAACTTTTTCTTGCGTTCGAAGACTATGTTCAATGTTATCTAGTTTTTTAAACATATCTTTATCATTTTCTTCCAAGCGCAAAATGCGCCATTCATGCTCCCGTCGTTTGATAAAACCAAACATCATGCCACCTACTCTTTTTTAGCTGTATATGGTTCGCCTTTTTCATCAAAACTGTTACGTGTAATGTCTTGCTTTACATAGTACGTTTTAGTACCGTTGTTAAAGATTGTTGCAAGCATGTTTTGCATACTACATACTTTTTTAACCTGTTCCTCATCTTTAAATTTGTATGCGCTATTTGGTGACGCACCACGTACAAAACTGTTTGAATAGTTTTGCATTAAACAACTTTCTTCTCCTCTTTCATTAACCTCAACTAAATAAAATTCTGTAATTTGTTCCATGATAATTCCTCCTAATTTTTTTATTTATAATAAAAACGCCTAACGTTTATTCGTCAGACGTTTTACTATCGTTATTTTGTTCTTGAATAATTGCTTTTAACATTGCGTTTTCTTGTGAAAGCCTTGCTACTTCCTGCGTCAAATTATTGATCACGAGATGAGGGGTCTGCTTGCAACCCTTGATTATTTTGATTCATTTTGTTTTTCCTCCAATACTTTAATTCTGTTTTTTAACTCTTTAATGACTGGCAACAAATGTATCCACAGTCTATCGTATTCGATACCTTCAATTTCTCCATCAGAACCATACACAACATGTTCGATTAAACCTGCCTCTGCTAAGTCCTCAGCAATTAAACCAACGTGTCGTGATATTTTGTATTTATCTTCGTCTAATTTTTCTCCCTCGACAATTTCTTTAGCATAATTTTCCACTTCATGTTTATCAAACCATGATTTTACATCTAAGTCTAAAATGTGTTGAGAGTGTTCCAATTGTCTTTTACTGTCATCAAACTGTTTTTCAATTAGTGCTTTATATTTCATAGCCGACGTTGAACGACCTAAAGTCCCTTCACCTGTAATGTGTAAATTTGGTGACCCCGAATAGGTTCTATTATAGATAAATTTTTGATGCTATACGATTCCCTGCGTTATCACGTCCGACGAGAAAGCCGTCATCACTTATAATCCTTACATATTTATTTCCATCTCTTTTAGATATAGTGTTAAAACTACCATATCCAGCCTCGATTGTAGTATCGCCGCCGGTTGAATAATTACCGTCTACAACTTGAACTGTCTTTCCGTTTTGAGATTTACTGAATCGTAGGCCTGCACCGTAATTATAGTTTGTGTCTGACCCATACATGATGTAACCATCTGTATTTGATGAGTGATCTGCATTTGATACAGTAAATGCAAATCTATTGTTACCCGGCCGTGTCTCTTTGTGTGGGTGAATATATACTGCAGCTGTTTTGCTTTCGACGTTTGATGACGCATAAGCATCTAAAACAATTCTGTTATTATCACTCGATAATGCAACCACACCACCGTAACTGTTAATAGTAATTCCGTTAGCATCGGATTCAGAATATGTTGTATCCCACCATTGAATTGTACCTGAGGAACCTAGTCCTTCTCCCTCGCCGTCTATATATGTGGATATTCCAAATTCGGACATATATAGTGACCGGTCAAGAGCATTGTTTCTGAATCGTAAGTGACCATCCTTTAATCGTGTGAAAATATTATGCCTTGTTGAACGTCCCCTCCAAGTTCTTCTAAAACCGCCACCTAACTCTATTTGGTCATTCCTAATATCTACATAAGATTGTCCTGAACCGCCACGTATACCGATATTTTGAGTATTAATATCGATTCTTTCAGGCGATGCATTAATAGACGACACAACGCTGTTTTTATCAACTTTATTACGCATGTCAGATACAAGTAAATTAAACTGTCTGCTTGCATTTAGATTGATTTTATCGCCGTTAAGTTGTATACCTTGTGGTCCTACATTTAAAGATTGAGCTACGCCGTTGTCATCATATCTAATAGTTGTACCGTCTGTAATATTTTGGACAATCTCACTCAATATGTTAGAAAGTGTACGATTGGTTGCATCAAACTCTTCTTTAGTGGTTCTTAATTTGATGTCTTTACCATTTTGTATGATTTGAGAGCCATAGCGAGCTAATGTTTTCCTCTGTGCATCCGTACTTTCTTTGACTTTGCCGTCTGTATAGGCATTAGCTTTCTTTTCAGCGTTCCTAGCCTTTAGCTCTGCGTTTTGTTTTGCCTCTTCAAGTTTAGCTTGAGCGTCTTGTATAGCTCGCTGCTCTTCTTCCGAAACCTTACCATCAGCATATGCCTGCGCTTCTTGTGCTCTTAGCTCATCCTGCGCTCTAACATATTCTTTTAACGATTCTTGTGCCTCTTCGTTTGCTTTTTGTATGCCTGCTTTGATTTCAGGATTATTTGCTACATCTTCGAGTTGTTCATCTGCATATTCCTTAGCCTCTTGTATGCCTGCTTGGTATTGCTGTATAGAAACGGTATCGTTGATTTGATTAGCCAACGTTTCCCTCTTAGCCTCTTCCGCTTCTAATCTTTGCACCAAACCAGAAATGGTTGTTTCATAGATTTTATTAGATACTGTCTCGGTTAGTCTGTCAGGCAACAATTCAATTTGAGAAGCCTGCTGTTTAATATCATTTTTTAAAGGCTCTAATTGACTGTTTAATGTTTGAGTAATTTCATCTCTATTAGCTTTTAAGTCAATCTTATCTTCAAAAGCTTGTATCTTTGTAGAGTTTTCAGTTATTTTAGTATAGATGTTTTCATAGACAGCTCTTTCATCATCTGAGCTGTTTATCTCTTTGATGGTTTTCTTTACGGCTAACTCCATGCCATTTTCTAGGTTTTTAAACTCTTTTTGTAGCTCTTCTAGTTTTTGATTGTATGAGCCTAACCCTTCATTTTGTTTAAGGATTAATGCTTGTCGTAGTTGTTCTAAATCATCTTTATTCGGTATATCACTCGTCAATTGCTTAGTATCGGGGTTCTAGTGTCCGTTAGGTAGAACGTTAGCAATCTCCGTCATTGCATCGTTAAACTTTTCATCGGTGTACTGTGATTGAAGTAGTTTGAACCTCTCATCTATCGCAATTTTTACATCCTCTATATCTATATGAAAATCTTGTAGTTTTTTTCTATATTCAAGGAACAACGCCTGCGTATCCACCAGTTTACCTATTGTCGCAGTTTCGGGAGTCATTGATTCTAAATTTGTTTTAATTTGATTGTAAACATCAATCACAGCGTCAAGACTTGCTTGTAGGTCTCCTTTTAAATCCATATCTACTAGATACTCACTATTCAGCAGTTGTGTAGCCTCTGACAAAAGCCTAGCGTGTTGAATATTTAAATTGATAAAAGTATTCTTTAATTCACTAAGTAATGCTTGCTCCCTACTAATTGCACCGATGTCTTCAGGCTTTTCAGGTGATGATTTTATCCATTTTCCATTCCAATACCTACGTAACACTGCAACGTCTGGATTACTTGTGTCAAGCCAGAACATATCATTTACTGGATTTTCAGGAGGAGTAGGAGATTTAAATATTTTTCTTTCAAAATATTGAAGTTGTCCATCCACACTGTCTTTTACAATCGTATTAATATTACTAATACTACTAATACTATCGTTCAATTTACTTCTGATGTCGTCGAGTTTTTTAGTGAATTCATCACGTAAATCTTTTTCTCGGTACTCCACATACTCGCCAAAACCATATACCACATCTTCGGCAATCATATCGTATTCTTCAGATATAACTTCTGCTTCCACGTACAATGGTGGTGTAAAATCGCGGTTCTTAATACGTACCATATCGCCGAGATTAACAAATTCATGACTGTAAGCTTTTTGTATATCTAACGCTGTCACTTCATAACTGATAGCCTCTTTTTTACGTTTGTTGAGTTCTGTTGTCCCTAACGTACGTAAACGTGCCTCTGTCATATTTTCATCATCAGTTTCAGGCTCATAAATTCCCCAATTATAGCGACCAGGCAAACCAATGCGTGCTTGCGCATCGTCATCTTTAACGATAAGCTCTATACGTTTACCACCTTCCTTTTCGGGGCCGACACATAGTAACGCGGTTTTAACTTCCGAATAATCAACCGTACGTTTCAAACCTGTTAAGTCTTTACCGTATGTGATTTCTTTTCCGTTAAATAATGGTTGGCGTTTACGTAACACTACATAACGTTTTTCAACACTGTTGCTACCAATTTCGATATAAAAGTCGACCATCATCTTATATGTTGTACATAGCTGTAAAAGCACTTCGTAACGTGTCTGATAGGACATCCATGATGTTGTACGGATACCACCATATTCAGTAGCGTCTGACACCAACCAACCTGTATCCTTTAACACATCAGCTAGCGCTTGTTTAGTTGTCATCTTTTCAAATTTATATGGGGCGTAAGGTTTAGCTTTTGCAATATCTTCTAGGTATGACGCTACTGTTTCGATTTCAGTGTATCCATCGATGTCTTGTGAGATGTGGTCGATGATAAACTCTCTATACTGCCCGTTTTTTATCCTGTATAATGATACGATTACGTTCCTGCATGTTTATCGTACGTTCGGATAAAATTGTAAAATCAAAAGTTTCTGTACGATCGTTAATGTTTCTGTGATGTACCGCTTTGACTAACGCGTTATCATCTCTAGATATATAATCAATGATTTCGCCCTTGAAATTCATTACATGTATCAACGTTTGACCTCCTTTCTATAAGTATCTGTCTTGCCATTTAACTGTAGTATCAAAAATACCAGTAGGATAGATAATTAATTCAGTATGCCCTCTATCGACAGTAAAAAAAATCGCTACCGAATGTCTTTTCTGAAAGCATAGGTTCTTCGTTGACAACCACGCTTTTAGCTTGCATATCAATCTTAACTAAGTCACCCTTTTGAATAATCATGTCTTTGGCACCTTTAGGTTTTGGTAAAATTTCAGTATTAAACGAACCTAGTCCGTTCATTTCCATCCATTTCGAGCCACTATGTTTAGCACTATAGATAGATATTGCGCTTACTTGTCTCTGATAAAATTTGCCATCATCCGTCCATACTTTCTCATCAACATCAAGTGGTTTCAATCTATCGGCGTCTTTAACTTGGTCGAACTTCCAAGTTTTGATATAAAAAGTATTTCCGACTCTTTTTAATCGAATGTAAACAACTATTCTATCTTTTTTGTACATTATAGGCTTGTTTTGGTAATCATATATTTTTTGAGGGTCTCCGTTTTGGTTAAATAATGTTATTACTGTATGCCCTATTTTTCTGTCGCTATATTTGTTTTCATAACCAATAGATGCTAACAATCTGTTATCTGTGTCATAAATATGTTGTGCTGTTCTGCCTGCACCCTTGTTTTTTTGTTCAACAATACACTTATATGTTATTTGAAAATCTGTCATAGCTTTAGGAAGTCCTCTTTTTACACCTGCTCCAACCCAACCACTTTCATTTGGAAAATTCGTTGCTTTATAACTTTCGCCTTCGTTAGAAATTACAAAAGCACCGCCAAGTTTTCCGCCTAAATATTTATCTGGTATCTCCCCAGATGTCATTTTATTCCAACCTTTTAAATCATGGAATTCAGTGTGGTAAACGGGTGGCATGTAATTTTTTAACTCTTTACTAACATCATCATCGCCAATCATAAAGTAATCTTCATCTTTTTTTGTAATCATAAAATAACTAGATGCTTTTAGAGCTCTTGCTTCTACAAAAATAGGAGTGTCTGCTGTACCGCTATTAACTAAACTTACTTGATCACTGATAGCTGTATTTTTACTACCATCAATCGCATACTTATATGGGTCTGTTAAAACAACTTTTACAGTAACCACATTAATACTGTTCTCGGTTTTGCTATTCACTTCTAACGGGCCTTCAAAGTAAGCATTCCAGTACCATTTTTTTGATTTCAGTTGCAACTTAACAGGCTCATCATAATTAAAGAATTTAACAAGTTCTTCTAAAATGTAATCGTGACTTTTAATGCCACCACTTGATAAAAAATCATTGCGGACGACTAAAGGTAAATCGAACCGATATTCGTTCAGTACTTTACGTTTAAAAACAGAACCCGGTCTACCTTCCACTTTCTCTGTACTTATTTCAAAATTAAAAGAGGGTATTTTAAACCCTCTTTGCACAAATAACCATGGAAGTGTCCTGCCGTTTACTATTACTGTATCGTTCATTAAATCAATGCACATCCTGGCTTAAATCTTGATTTACGTGAATTGTTACGTTCGCGTTTATCCACTGTTGAATTGATAAAATCGCTTAATCCAAAGTTGTCGATAACTGGACTAAAATCTTTGTCCGCGATTGTATCGTTACTGCCGACTAACTTGATAAGTAAACCTATCATTGTGTCTAACTTACTTTCTAATTTGCTATTACGAGTATCATCGTTGCCAATACTACCACTGTTAAAGTTTTTAGGACGTTTATTCTTGCTAATATCCTTACTTGCTAATGCTAATAATTTTGCTGCGTCACTTGCACGCGATGGATCAGTTGGAATAATCCATTCTGGATAACCTTCTTCACCGAGATTATACAAGCCGTTGTAGACTTTACCGCCAGTTGCGTATGCATAGTCACCTGCACGCTTAAAGCCACCCCAACCATAACGAGCAACAATATATCGCATTGCTGAGATTGCTTGATGCAGTGGATTGTTAAAGTTAGTGTAACCAGATTTAGCGTTAGCTCTAAATGTAGAACCGATAATCTGGAATAATCCTCTTGACGGGTCACCACGCAACGCGTTAATGTCCCAGTTATTTACTACGTTAGGTTGATAGTTTGACTCACGCTTTGCTACGCGCATCATTTGGTCATGAATGTAACGCGATTTATATCTGCCACCAAGAATACTCTGTGCTTGACTGATAACACGACTCGCATACGCTGCGCCTGAGCCGGCAGGATAGCCTTTACCGCCACCAGTTTTGTCATTTTTACGTAACCAAGGAATCGGGTCTGTAGAAAATCTATTTGCTTCCCCGCCTTGATTGACCTGAAAATGCAAGTGCCGGTAGTTTGTCATAGAACCAGTATTACCCGATTTACCGATTAATTGACCTGCTTTAATTTGTTCACCTGTTCTACGCAACTGTTCAGATAAGTGCATAAACCATAGGAAAGTACGACCTTTTTGCACAGTAATAGCTTTACCACCACCGTAATTATCGTACCAACTTCTAACACGACCGCCCATAGGCGTACGAATTGGCGTGCCGACTGGTGTATCATAGTCAACACCGTGATGGACGCCGCCATTAAATGGATAGTTAGGGTTAGGGGCTTTCGGTGGTGCTGAATATGGTTGTAATATTCTAAAGCCATCAAATACAGACCCGTCACCAGCTTGTGCGTCGAATCCGCCTTTAATCCAATCAATTGCACCTTTTTTGATTTTTGCAAATGCAGCACGTGCAATTTGACCGACAATGCCCATGCCTTTTGTCAGACTTCCAAAATCGACACCCATCAGAGACATTACTTTGTTAAAAAGTTTGCCCGGACTATCAATAAAGTCCATAACATCACCGATTTTGTCTGTAAGCCAACTAGCGCTTTTTTTTATTGCACTACCTATTGCTCCGGTTTTGTCAGCAAGCCAATTTGTAGATTTACCAAGCCACGTTCCTACGCTAAAACGCGGATACATACCTGCGCCTTCTGCTTCTTCATATTGCTGTCGCATACTACCGCTGATGACGCGTGAGCCTTTAGGGAGCCATGTCGTTGTATCTTTTGCAGGAGTTAAAGCTGTGCGTCCGTTAGGGTACTGTATTAACTCACGACGTCCATCTAGACCTTTACCATTACCCGGTCCTTTGTCCCCCACAACAGCCATAGTACCTTGTTTTAATCGTCCATCAGATGTAGTGCGTATATGTCTGTTTATGCGTTGAGTCCCTGTAGATAATTTAGGTATTTTAGGTAAGCTTAATTTAGAACCTACCCAGTTCAATCCTTTGATTAAACCATTCAATCCATCTTTTATGGCTTTAACCATTCCTGTAATGTGGTCTTTAATACGACCGATTATACTTTTTAATCCGTTAGCCATATTATTAAAAGTTCGTCGTACAGTTTTCCATAAACTAGATGCAATTCCAGTTACACTACGTTTAATAGAATTCCAAATATTGACTATTATCGATTTAACACGATTAAATATACTGCGCGTTCCATTAAACAAATTAGTAAATATACGTTTAACATTCGACCACAAACTTGATGCAATATTAACTACTCGTTTTTTAAGGCTCGACCACAAACTGATCAACCATGATTTTAAACGGTTAAATATGCTACGTGAGCCGTTAAATAAGTTTGTGAATATACGTTTGACGTTAGACCATAAGGCTGATGCATAACGTGTTACCGTATTTTTAATGCTACGCCATATATTAGATAGCCAATTTTTTAAACTGCTAAAAATGCTACGAGTAAATCTGTACAAGGAAGTAAATACACCTTTTATGTTGTTGAACAATCCTTTGGCGTGGTTGGTAATGATGTTTTTAATACTCCGCCAAATTGAACTGATAAACTCTCTTAAAATAGTAAAGATACCTTTTGTAAAAGTAAGTATCCTTTTAAAAATAGTGCTGATTATCGACCATATAAATTTTAATGATGTTCCTATAATGCCTTTGACGCCATTAAAGGATTTGCTGATAATACCTTTAAAAAATCCACCAAATATTTTAACGACTTTGAGTATTTTACCCATAAACCATAATTGAATAAGGTTCCAAATTAATACAACTGCGCCTTTAAATATCTGTTTGACACCTTCCCAAACTTTGTCCCATTGTCCTGTAAATACACCGCTAAATACTTTGACAATGCCTAGTATGACATCTAAAGCACCTTTAATAATACTTTTAATATTTTCCTACGTATCTACAATCAACACTTTAATAAGTGGCCATGTAAATTTCATAATTTGCCATATCACTTTCATGGCAACCTT
This sequence comes from Staphylococcus schleiferi, assembly GCF_900458895.1. Classification (NCBI taxonomy): domain Bacteria; kingdom Bacillati; phylum Bacillota; class Bacilli; order Caryophanales; family Staphylococcaceae; genus Staphylococcus; species Staphylococcus schleiferi. The sequence goes on along the minus strand of NZ_LR962863.1, from coordinate 1,480,229 downwards.
AATGGTTGGAACAATTACGCCGTTAAAAATAGTTTTTATTAAGTCGCCAAACTCTTTTAGATTAGGCCCTATTTGGTTTCGAGCTTCAATAAAAAACCCTTTAAAAAACTCTCCTATGTTTTTGAACGCTTGGATAATATCGTCACCATTATCTTTCCAAAAACGAGTGAGCTTGTTACCTATCTCTTGAGCAAAACGCCAAATCGCACCAAAAGCATCTATAAAAGCTTGTCTAATTTGAAGTAATGTTAATGCGACTTTTTTAGCGCTTGCTTTAGGCATTATTTTAGAAAGTAAGTCTACAGTTGGTAGTGTATTACCAGATAGTAAACTTTTTAACGAATTAAATACCGATTGTGCAACGCCCCAAAGTTTTTTGAAACCATTTACAACCGGATTAATTACTTTGTTTACGATATTTCTAAAAGTTTCTGATTTTTTATAGGCTATCACAAATGCTGTACCGATTGCTACAACTGCTGCAATAGCTAATCCGATTGGCCCTAACATAAATTTAAATGCAGTACCAACCAAAGTTAAACCTTTAGCTGCTAATGGTGCTTTTGTACCTAAAAACCCCATTAAACCGCCTGCTGTTTTGATGCCTATCATTAAAGGTCCTAATGTACCCATAATACTACCAATTGATGCTGTAAATGCTCCCATCGTAAGTATTAATGGACCTAAAGCTGCAGCGAAAACACCTATACCCACAACAGCTGTCTTTGCCCAACCTGGCATGCTGGTAAATTTATCTGCTAAAGATGCAAGTAAATCTGCCGCTCTACGTATATGGGGTGCTAAAACATCGCCTATGCTTATAGCCATTGATTCAATAGCTGATTTCATTCGACGAATAGAACCACCGATACCGCCTTCCATCTCTTTAGACATGCGTTCGGATGCACCAGTTGAATTATCAATAGACTTAGTTAGTTTTTTATAATCTTCGTCAGACGCGTTGATGATTGGTAAGATACCACTCATAGCCTCTTGTCCAAATAATGTTTTTACTGCAGCTGATTGTTGTGCTTCAGATAATCCACCGATACTTTTTCTTAATTGGTCCATAATATCTCTGAAAGGTAACATTTGTCCTTGGCTATCAGTGATTGTAATACCCAATTTTTCCATTGTTTTTTTAGCCTCACCACTCGTTCCGGTCAGCCTAGTCATCATAGTTTTTAGAGCTGTACCCGCTTGCGATGCTTTAACACCAGAGTTAGCCATTAAGCCTAATGCGATGGATGTATCTTCCACAGAGAACCCGAACGAACCTGCAACTGGTGCAACATATTTAAATGCTTCGCCTAAACCATGAACATCAGTATTTGCTTTGGAACTTGTTTGAGCAAGTACGTCAGCAAAATGACTACTGTCTTTAGCTTTTAAACCAAACGCACTTAATCCATCTGTAACGATGTCACTAACTTCGGCTAAATCTTCGCCAGACGCAGCTGCTAATTGCATGACGCCATCGATACCGTTAAGCATATCTTTGGTATCCCACCCGGCTAAGGCCATGTAATTCAAAGCTTCTGCTGATTGACTGGCACTAAACTTAGTTTTTGCACCCATTTCAAGCGCTTTATCGCGAAGTTGTTGGAATTCTCCGCTCGTTGCACCTGATGTGGCTTTAACTTTACGCATAGAGTCGTCAAAGTCTATACTTTTTTTAGCGGCTAAACCAAAACCTGCTACTACTGGTGCAGTAACGTGTAGAGTCATTGATTTACCCACAGCTTGCATCTTTTTACCGATGTCTTGTAGTTTAGGTACCCACTGACTAAATTTAGAACCTATTTTACCCATTGTTGTGTTTAAAGCACGTTGTTGCGTTTCTAAACGTTTCATCTCAGCTGTTGCTTCATTTAATTCGCGTTCGTATTTATTTAATTCGGCATATGCTTGGTTATACTTAGCGGCTGCCGCTTGTGTTTTTGCACTATTTTCTCCAGTTTCTTTTGATAACTGATCATAATTATTTTTTAACTCTCTAACTTTTTGAGCTTGTACTTGTTGGCGTTTGGTTAAACCGTCAACTCTTACCTTAGATTTTTCTAAAGAGTTGTCATAACGGCTAAATTTTGATAAGTTGGCGCTCATTTCCTTAGAAACAAGCCTCATTTGTCGATTTAAACCTGCAATACCTTTATTAAAGCCACTACCGTCTAAATCAACACGTATAACCATATTGCCAATAGGCCCTGCCATAGCGTAACCTCCTTTCTAGCCAAAGATTTCTGCAAAACTTTTGGCCTTTTTCTTTGTTTCTACTTCAGACGCGACAATATTTAAAAAGAAGTGAATAGGCATGTTTGCGACTTTATCGGGGTCCATACCTTCTTCAATCAACTTCTTTGCTAGTTTCATGTAATTTTTATATTGTCCCTCTGGCGTAAGGTCTTCTGGGTCTATTTCGTTTTCTCGCTCACGAACTTTTTTGTTTCGTCCACATCTCCTGCAATTAGGGTGCCTAGAACTTCAGAAAGGGTTTCAAAACCTTTTTCCCCACTCTCTAAACCTTTTTGTAATTCTTCTGATGTAAATTGATTCCCGAACATTTCGGCAATAAAAGTCGTAATTTCTTCGATTGCATCAAACATTTCAAGCGTAACCTTCTCTTGTTCTAACAATTTGTCGTTGTATTCCGCTTTTTCTGTTTCTGATAAAACCGAGTATTCTTCTTCCGTCAACTCTTTAAAATCAGAATCTGCGTAAAGGTTTTGCATTTTTTTTGCTAATTTAGTCCCTTGAATTGTGTCGAATAGTGTGATGATAGGTTTTGCTAAGTATTTTTTTGTCTGTGGTTTACCTGCTTTTGTGTATCCTGTGATTAATTCGATTGATGGTCTCGCCATAATAGATTCCTACTTTCGTTTTTATTTTTGCGCAAAAATAAAAGAGGGGATTACCCCCTCTTAATTAAATCATTTGTAATTCATCTTCTTCTACTTCAATACTAATAGTGTCACTTTGGTCTCCTGAAGTAGCTGTAACAACACCTCTACCAACTTGATTTGCATTCACTAAACCTTCAGGACTCACGCTAATATATTCTTCGCCCTCAGTAACTTTATATGTTACGGGTTGTCCTAGTGGTTCAGTTGTAGCTGATAACTGTTCAGTTTTACCTTGTTTAATTGTTGTTGACGGTTTAGAAAGAGATACACGCGTTACCTCTTTCTTACTCGTCTTTCCCGGCATCGCTTTTTTATCCTCTTCCATTTCAAATTCTTGGTCAAGGTCTTTGATAAACTCATCGAATGTTTTACCAAAAGTTTCAGTAAATACATAGTCACGTCCTTTATGCTCACCTTTTTTATCGAATCCAGTCACATGTGATGATTCGTCGAATAAACGGTCAATAAATGAACCTTCAACTTCGTCATTTTGGAACTCGATTTTATCTTGTTTTGTTTGACCTGATAAGTTTGGACGTGTGAATTTACCTTTGAATAATCCTACCCATTCGGATGAGCCATCATGATTTGTACGTTCAAACACAACCGCAACATCTGGTGGAATATCGTTTGCACCGTATTTAAAACCGCCCTCGCCTTTTTTAGCACCTGCTAAGAATGCTTTTTGTTCGGCAGGGATAGTAACAAATGTTGTTTTAACCGATAATTTACCGTTAGACACTGCTGTTGCAGCAACAATGTTGTCACCGTATTCTTCTTCGGTTTCTTGTGGACGGTCTACTTCGATTTCTTTTAAGAAGCGTGTACGGTGTCCGCTTTTTACTTTCCATTCTTTATCTGTATCAGTTTCGATTGGGGCCCAATAAAAGTTAGTTACACCAATAGCGATACCTGATACGCCAGTTGATTCTGCAAAATGTTGCAAGTTTAATTTTAATTTTTCCATTAATCTTCCTCCTAAATAAATAGAGAACCGTTTGCACGAATGATTTCTCTAAAAGTTAGAGTCTCAACTTCGTACAAGGGTTCTCTGTAATAAACTTTAAAATTTAATTGTTTTAATGCTTTCACAATACTTTCTGCTTGCTGCTCGGGTTCGTTTTCAGACCACCAAACATCGATTTGATAGTCGTACTCACGCGCCATTTCTTCATTGTCAGCATAATCGTTCGGATTATATGGCAATGGAGTAATTCTTACGATAGGCTGATTTGTTTTAGTGTGGAAGTTTTCAGGAACAACGTACTTAAAGACGTTATCTTCCACAGTAATACTTGGGTTACTTACGATTGCATCATAAATTTTATCGGTTACATTCATTTTAATGACCTCTTCATCGCAGTTAACATGGCACTATACACTAACTGCCTATTACTTTTTTCAGTTTTAGTAATCCACAATTGCGGTCTTTGATACATCGTTCCGAATTCTGTTGCATGTATACGGTGTGCATAACCTTTTGTATATCCAATGTCTACGTATTTTTCTCCCGAACCTCTGTCGGTTTTTACATTAGATACAGCAATATGGTCGCGTGCATGACCTCGTCTATCACTTTTGGGCGTATTTTTTACGAGTATCGGTATTAAAGCGCGCGCCTGCTTTCAGAATTCGACTTTGATTTGCGCTAAACTCAACCTTTTTACGTAACAAACCTTCTTCAACGGTATTTTTCTCGATTTTTGCGGGCATTATAGCACCACCTCACAGTAAACACGTAAGTAAGATTTGTCTTGGTAGTCCTTTTTAACGTATTTTATCGGGTATTTTTCGCCATCATGAATAATATAGTGCTTATTATTCGGCTGATAATCACCACGTGGATCACGTATGATAACTGTTTTAATGAATTGAGTGCCTGTTGTTAAACTTGTTTGTGTATCGGACTCTTTAGAATCTTGAATACAAGCAAAACAACTGTACAACTCTTTTGTAATAGGTCGTTGAGGTAATCCTCTAATTGATTGGCTGACATCCTCACAAAAAGTTACGCGCTCATTTAATCTGTTCGGATTGAACCGCATAGGCGTCCCTCAATTTATGCACAACACTTAAAACCATGTGTGGTGCGTAGTTTAGGTTTCTTTCAGTGTAAGCAAGACGGTTTTCAAAATAATATGCAGTGAGTGGAAAAACCGCTGCTCTATACAACGTTTGTTTCTCGAGCCAATCTAAATCATCAGTAACCGCGTCTGCAATGTCTTGTTTTGCCCAATCGTAATACATTATCAACAAATCATCTTCGTAAGAATGGTCGATTTTACAATGTTTTTTTAACAACTCTAAATCACTCACTGCAACCACCTACTTATTATCGATACGTTCTAAAATACCATCTTGAGGTTGGCCTTTTTTATTGACCTCGTTTGCACGTTTGACTGTCATATCGACTTCATCTCCAACTTCCAAGATTTTACCGATAACTTTATCTTTATAACGTGTTAGCACTTTATATTTCGCCATGATAATCACCTCTTACATTTCTTGCAAATCTTCTTCTGCTGAAGCATCGTCATATTCAATAACAATAGCTGATTTATTGTCTAGAATACGACAATCTTGACGCACAGCAACCATTAAGCACTCACCGAAGTGCATGTAATCAGTCCATGACGCTTGGTATTGTGAACGGTCAAATAACACAATAGCGTCTTTTAAGTTACCAATAATCATCGTGTTTTTGCCTTTTTCACCGAGCATTTCATCAGGCAAGATTTCCACTTTAGCGCCTAATAAACGTTGTTGCGTTTTCTCTTTAACGTCAGGTTGGATTAAGTAGTTACCTAATTTGTCTTTCATTTTATCTAATTTTGCGAACATAGTTTGAGATACAATGGCAACATTATGTTCATAATTAGGTTTCACATTTAAGTTCACAGCGTCTTTAATGTCGTCTAAAGATTTAGCTTTCTTAGTCTCTAATTTAGCACCTTCGGATTCGAAACCACTTGTTTTAGATCCTGTAGAACCTTTAGTGATGACATCAATAATCGCTTTGTTACGTGTAGCTGCAATTGTACGTGCCATCCATAATTTTAATTCTTGTAATACATTAACCTTCGCATCTTCAATCGCTTCACGAGAGATTCGGAAGTAACCACGGTGTGTATTGATGTCGTATGCCAATTGGAAGAATGGTTTAACCGCTAATTCAGGGTTTTCTTCTAATTCTTCTACCTTTTCAAGCGCTGCAACCTCTGATTGACGTACAACAGGGTATTTACCAGAACCGTTAGTAACACGTTTAACAGTTACGTACTTATCAAGGTTAAATTCAACTTCTTTTAACTTTAAGATATCAGTTACGATTTCTTCCGGAATAACTACAAATCCTGAATCAGTTTTTAAAGAACCACCTTTAATGTCTTCACGTGTTTCTAAATAATTAGTAAAATCACGAACTTCTTGTGACGTCACTTTAGTATCCTGAATTGAAATACCTAATTCATTCAAGTTTGGTGCTTGACGATACGAACGTTCTTGTTCGACCACTACAGGTTGTGGGTTTGCGTTTTCTGTTTCATTATCTTTCTCTTGTAATTTCTTTAACTCTGCTTCTTTCTCTTGAATTTGTGAACGCAAGTCTGCGATTTCCTTTTCTAAAGTCTCCGCTTTCTCTAACTCGTCGTTGTCTAATGCACGTGTAGCGTATCTGATTTTTAAATCAATACTACGTTTCAAATCCGAAATTTCGGAACGTAAAATTTCTTTTTTATTCATTTGAATTCCTCCTAAATTTTTGCATAAAAATAGACGTCGCTTTTTAAGCACGTCCAATGGTTGTATTTGTTAATGGTGTCCAACTTCACCAAGCTTATTTGTAATTGAATGTTTTTTGAGTTTTAACTCTAACGCTCTTTTGCGTTCGTCATTTTTAATGTTCTCAATGCTACGTAATGCCGGTTTAACATCAGTGTCTTTGTATGCAGGATAAGTTACCACTGACGCGTCTGTTAACTCACGAATAGCTTTTAAAGTACGTTTATAGATGTTCTCTTTTTCATCAAAACGCATTTCATCGCCTTGTTCGTCTAACATAAAACCGAATGAACATTGATTGATGTTACCCACACGCATATTCTCGTATAAATCACGTGCAAACGTTGTATTCGGTAATTTACAACGGTATTTCAAGCCAACATCATCAGTTTCAAGTTCCAAAGTTCCAGACTTCGTTCTACCAATAATTTGTGATGGCACGTGGTCTACTAAACAACGTACATCAGATAAATCAGTGTTTTCTAAAGCGCTACGTGATATAGTTTCTTTAAATCCACCTAAATTCTCTGACCAGGTATCAAATTTCAAAGCGTAACCCTCGATGACCATTTCATTATCATCATTCGAACGGACTTCTGTGATATTTCCGATTCTCGTTTCCTTTGCCATCTTCCTCACCACCTTTCAATTTGTTATCAGTACCACGTGATTTATTCATTTGGTACTCATCAACAAGCGCAATATTCACGTGGTTGAGGTCAACACGATGGATACTACCGTAACCCCCAGGTATAGGTGGTAAACCATCACGCTTACGGACTTCATCAATGTTTGTTTTGCCTGAATCGATATTGATTTTATCGATTTCAGCTTGTGTCTTTTCATCAACTACACGTATTTCAGTCGTATCGAATTTAAATTCACAAACTTTGTCTGTGTATTCATCATTAAATTTGAAATTCAACTCTGCACACACACATGTAATGTAAGGTTTTAACGTTGAAAGATAGTCCAAGTTTGCGTCTGTAATGCTCATGTTCGTAGTTTCGATACCGAATTTATGCAACGGAATGCCGAATACACCGGCAATCTCACGTGTGGACGATTTATTCTCACGGATTAGTTTTAAAACTTCTGTATCCACTTCTAGCTGATCAAACGTCATTGACTCATCTAGTACAACAACCTTACCTGCTTGCTTTGTACCACTAAACGCTTTGTGGAATTCCTCTCTCGCACGGTTTCTTGCTTTTTTATCGTTTAAGACGCCTTTCATCTTAAGTATTCCGCCTGCATGCGTGCCATTACGTAAGAAGTTGTTTAAAAAGTCCTTACCATTGTTATCAGAATCAATAGTCTTGCTCAGTGTATCAAGTAACGACAATCCATGAATCCCGTCTAATGAATAGAATTTAATGTCTAACATATCTTCATATTTAATGTTTCGCCTAATAAACTTACCGTTATCATCAGTACGTTCATGTGAATAATAAGGACGTCCCATTCGGTTGGATTTTAATTCTACTTCTGAAGTTTTTCTAAAAGTTAAACTAATAGGGTTACCTAACTTATCACGCGTGATTTCAACGTAACCATGAGAAGTCAATAAAGCATTGGCAAATACAACCAATTTAAAGATATAGCCGTTATACAGTGAATTCGGCCTAGTATTAAGCAAATTAACAACCTTATTACTATAATCAATCTGACCGTTAACGTTTAATCTAATAGGCATACGTGCTAAATCAGACGCAATCATCATTACTGCTGTAAAAATGTCACTGTGCTTAATGGCATCTATAGGCGTATACTGTCTTAAATTAGTACCCTGAAAACCAGGTAACGTCTGAACCATCATTTGTAAATCGTCTTCGTTATACTGTAAATCTCTATTTTCGTTTCTTAAGAAGATACCCACTTAATCACCTCCTTTCCCGTGATTCGTTGTCAATGATTAATGCAATAACCACTAGGAAAACGCCTGTGTTAGCTAGTCCTAACTCAACCCCAAATGCTAAGTAAGTTGCGGTATTCATTATGATTAAACCTAATAAAAAAAGGATGCTAACAATGTTAACAACCAATAGTTTTAACGGTATTAAAAGCTTGTTCAATTTCATCATTGCACCCCCTTTTAAAATCCGAATTCTTCATTTTCATATATTGATGACCAATCCACCTCGAATTCATGCATACTCGCTTCACTAAAAGCAGTTATGACAGAGATGATAGGGTCAATATTTTGTCGATTCATCTTCTTGTTAATCTTAACGTTGTCCTCTCCGTCGTAAATTAAAACAGCGTTATTTACGGCAATGGTTAATAGGTTATTACCAAAATGTTTAATCGTCTTTTCAGCAACCCATACTCGAAATTGCTTAATAGGTTGTGAAAGGCTTCTGAAACTTTGCCCAACTTCAATTAGAGGCCAATCAATCACCATGGATTCTAGCGTGGTCACAAATGATTGTGCATTCCATGGATCATAACACAACGCTTTTACGTTTAACTGATACTCTTCCACAACGTCGAATATATACTCAATAACACGCTTGTAATCAATCATGCCACTTTCCGATGTGGTCACTTCCGCCTCTCCTGTATTAATTAATTTTTCGTAATTAATCTTGTCACGTTTCGACTTCTGTTCGAGCGTGGTCCTTAATCCAATAAACGAATGGCTGTCGATTAACATATCACCATCATCTGTTGGGAATATAAACCCTACAGAAGTTAAGTCGTCAAGTCGTGATAAATCGACACCGATATAAACGTCTTTGCCGTACAAACTATAATCATCACGATTCACTTCGATTGATTCCCATTCATTAATATTGATTAAGCTATCTTCTTTGTTCGCTTGCCAAAGGTTAAAGTTTTTAATCAAAATCTTATGGAATGACGTACCTTTTTCTAATTCATCTTGAATATCCGCTTTAATATTTCTCAGTATTGTGTCTCTATGTTCCTCAGACTCTAAAAGCGGCATTGCCTTAATCCACAGTGATTCGTCATTCACTTCATTTTCTGAATCCATTTCGGCACAGTATACAAAGTAATTATCCGCTTTAACTTCGCCCGATAATATTTTCGAGATGTATTTATATTCTTGATACATCTGACTATTGAGGTTATCCCCTGCCGTCGAAATTAAGAGGGTGAGTGGGTTCTTCTGCAGTGTCATACCCGTTTTAAATCTTGAATACATTTCATCGTCTGGCATGCTTGCCAATTCATCCAGTATAGCTACAGTTGGGTCTTTACCATCAACAGCATCAGGATTGTTTGATAACGGTTCGAACACGCTTGTTGAATCAATATGTGCTAAATCTGTTTTGCGTACATCTGTTGATTTACGAATGTAATCGCTTTTTGAACGTAGCAATTTGATTTGTTGACTTGCCATCTTAAATATCGTTTGTGCTTGCTTGTAAGTTGATGATGATACATATATTTGTCGGTTGTATTTCGGATATTGACCAAAAAGCAACTCATTAAGCGACATTCCCGATACCACTAGCGATTTACCTTGTTTACGTGCCATACTTACATAACATTTAGTAAACCGCCTAAAGCCACCATCACGTCGCCAACCGTAAATACTCCCTACGATAAACTTCTGAAAGAGCATTAAAGGCATAGGTTCATTCGTTTTAGGGTCAGGTAACATCTCGATGAATTTGATTGCCTTATTTGCTTTATCCACATCCCAATAACAACCTTCAGGTGGATATTTTAAATCATTCAAATGACGTTCAGCCACTTTAAAATTCTTCTTACTTACAAGTATCTCGCCTTTGACTACTTTTTGTGCATAAATTGTTGTGTAATCTAACATCAATCGTCACTCACAAACTCTTTGAATGGGTCATCATCCTCTTTCTCTTCAGGGACGACGATGCGTAATCGGCTATCGATTGTTAATCCTAGCGTGTTAGCTACTTGTTGCATTCGAGTACCCGCTTTCTCTTTAGCAGTAAAAGCAGGATTTACTTTAGATTCTCCATTCGCTCCTTCAATAACGACGCCACCTGTTGCTTCTAAATGCAGACTTGCTCTTACAAAATCACTGTAAAAACTGCAGTATTGTGAAAGTTGTGCTTTATCCAAATTTGATATTGGCAATTCTTGCATGTAAGGTAATATTCTTAGGTATTCTTCTTTCGCGATATCATCTAAAAAGTCAGGTGGATGTGAATCTATCTTTGAAAATTTGTTTAATTGCGCTTCTTGACGCTCTTTTTCGACTATTTCTTCTTTGGTGTAATTCTTCTTCGAATTATGCAGAAGTTTACGAGGTCTACCTGCCATTTTTAGCACCTCCATTATGTTTTAGTACCTGGTATTAAAAATTAAGGGAAATCTTTAAGAAAAAGAGTGGGCGCCGTTCTTCAGCGCCTTCCTCACCGCCCCCGTTCATTAATGTGGGGGACTTCCTTCTGCTCTCTTTTCGTTTTTCTGTTGTGGCATTCGTTGCATAATGGTTGCAAATTGTTTTTATCCAATCGTTTTGACCAATCTACTTTTGTCGGGATAATATGGTCAACGACATTTGCTTGTCTTCCACACGATTGACAAATATAATCGTTCTCCATCATCACGATTTCCCTCAAATTCTGCCACTGTTTTGATTTATAGAACCTTAGGTATTCTGGGTCATTCCTTTGCCTTACATCGTTGTATTTAGCGTTTGTATACGTCTTATGCTTATCGCAATAGCTTTCGTTAAAGCTAATTAGTTTGTTGCATGTCGGATGACTACAACGTCGCATTACTGGCATAAGCTCACATCGTTTATATCAATCACCATATCTCTTGTTTGATTAGCCACAAGTAATTGATTACCAATCACATCATGCACAATGTATTTATCTTTTTGATAGATAATCGTATCGCCTTTGTTAATCATCTTATGCAAGTTAGGTTGATAGGAATTAGCGTTGATACCTGCAACAGTATCGAGTGTAATGTTATTGAGTGTAGCAATAGATGTAATATGTTCTAGTGCATCACCTAGTAATACAGTTAATGTATCGATGTCATTGTTGTGTGTGAGTTTTCCTACCACATTCATAAGTGACAGTAGATGTGTCTGCTGATCAGTTGGTTGCTTTAATGATTGGTACTTATTGAATTCCATTGTCTACCTCCTTGCATAATAAAAAGGTACTGCGGTTAACAGTACCTAGTGATTTTGTTTTGGGTATTTTATTTGAGTTGTACACTCATATCAATCACACGTGTGTGACTCATATCAATATACAAAGCGCTTAGGCTAAGGGGTGAACCTAAACGCTCTATAATATAGTACCTGATAATATCATAATATCATTAAATAATACGCTCTATGCACACGCTATGCACACACCATTATTTCATTCCTACTTCCAACGCGACAGCCTTTACAAAGTTCTTCCGAATCTTGCCTGCAGTATTACGGTGCATGTGGCACTCGTCAGCAATGTGTTCCATCTTCAAATGATTAGACGACCAGTACTTAAGTTGTATAACCTTCTTATGTTCGACAGGTAGTTTGCTATACGTACGTTCGATTGCTTGAACCATTTCTTCTTGATTCCGCAGCATCTTATTTGTCATTAACCGTGTTGCCATAATCTCTGTTGTTCTTGCAGGTTCAGCTGACTGAAGCGGACCATAGATGATATTATTATCGACGGGTTGAGTTGGATTAAGTATCTCTAATCTTAATCGTTGTATGTCTTTTTTTGTATTATCAAGATTGTATATTTCTGATTCTATATATCTAAAAGTACCAGGTTTAATATCAGTCATGTTTACCTCCATTATTTATATCTTTCAGTAAAGCGTTCGAATTCTTTAGGATCAACATCGTCTTTAAACTTAAAGCTTAAATAGATATTGGTATACTTTAGGGCGTCATTCTCTTTCCGCAAAAGGCTATTGTCTGCCAATAGTATTAATACTATTAATCCAAGTATTACCGATATGATAATCCAAATCACTCGCTCACCTCTGCTTTAAAATCGTTTAAATGTATATGATTATCAATGTAAAAATCATTAGGTGCTTCCACACTGTCATTCGCTGTTAGTAAGATGATCACTTGCTCTGTTAGGTATTTACCTAACTCATATAACGCTAATGTGATAAGTAAGTTTATAATACGTTTAATCATTGTCTGCCTCCTCCACATTTATAGCCACTATATATTTTTTGTTTAATACGAGTTGTCCACAAGAAATTTTATCAATCACCAAGTAAGCGTATGTAGTTTGGTAATCTTTTAAAATTTTTAGAGGACTTTCGATTATTTTATCTTCTTCCAAAACAAAATGTGTCCCATTGAGTAGCATTATATTAATTTGCTTCATCTTTTGCCTCCTCATATATCTTTAGTGCCTGCTCCTTACTATCTGCATCTATGACAGTAAACGTTTGATTATGCTGTGGTTTAATTACTTCTTTAAACGTTTGTCCTGTCGAGTCTGTAAAGGTAGTAATTAAATACTGTGTCACTTCCCCAGCACCTCTTTCACTCTTGTTAGTATGTCTTTAGACGTATCCTTTGTCTTTGTCTGCTGTTCCGTCTTGTCTTGCATGGTTACGCTCCATTTTCTTTTTGTACGCTGCAATGAGGTCATCGATAGTGTAGTATTGAATAGCAATTTTGAACGGTAAAACTAAATCTACTTCTCTCATAAGATTCAGAATATCATTAATGTCAGCATCTCCAATTCGGCCATATGCTTCATCTACATCAAGTATGTTCGCTAACAATAAATATTGATGTGATAACTTCGGAATCTTACTAAAAAAATGTTTAAAACCGTTTTCATCAAAACCAATACTCATTAAAGAATAGGACAATGCGAAAGCTAACATGTCTGCCAGTTCATCAAGTTGTTCTTCAAAAGGCTTGCCTTTGTTCTTTTTCCAATTCTTAAAAGGTTCTATTGTGTTGTACCATTCAAAAAATTCTTCTACATAAGCTTTATGGGTATCTTCTGGGTTTTTAGTCGGTATTCTGTCATCGAATTCCTTTTGTATTTGTAGCAACTCTTGTAATTGATCTACTGTTAATGTATTAGTCATTGTTTACGTCCTCCTTAATTAAATAAATTGGTTTGATGATAAAATCTATAAGTCCAATAACGGAATCATCAGACAGCTTATAATGCGTCTCTCTAATATCTCCAACCAGTTGCACAATTTCTAACATTTCATTTGTTTCAGGGTTATATACTTTATCTCCTACACTGATAGCCATTTCACTCGTCCTCCAATATTCTATTCAATTCATTCTCCAACTTATCGTAGTAAGGATTATCCGACCACGCCTTTTTATACGCTAGGTGTGTGTTAAACAACTCAACCACCTCATCTAACTTACGCTGCAACTTGTCACGTTGGTTACGTAAATTGGCTACGTCTGTGATGAGTGAGTCACTTTCTTTTTCGAGTTGAATTATTCTCTCGCCCAAATTTACTAAAGCATTCATTCCTATCCCTCCTTAAAAATCAAATATCGTCTTTTGCGTACCTAGCTCTTGCTCTAGGAACAAGTTATGCGTCGCTTTAAACCGCATTAATTCCGCCTCGCTCATATCCCACATTTGCCCTGCAAAGATAGCGTTCGCCACGCCTGCAACGTTGTATCTATCCTTAATAGGTACAACACTGATAACCTTGCGACCGTCTTGGTCGAATAAGTTATATTTGTCGAAAATACTCATAGCATGCACTCCTTATTCCGTTTTTTATCGCGTGGATCAATCAGCATTGCTACACGATTATGGTTTACACCAACCACAAAACCTTTTACACCACGCTTGCGTAACTCCTTTTGTAACTGTGTCGGCGACTTACCAGCCGTATTAATGCGGTAGCGTTGTTTTACCGTGTCACTTAAATTCCTCATGTTGCTTACGCCTCCCACTTATCAAACAATCGCTGTACATAATACTTCGCTTTAGCAATGTCCTCTTTGCCGTTTTTATGTGTCGCACGACTCACATACTTGATAGCGTTAAATACATAAGGTGCTAGTTCTGGCGGATACATTTTGCACACTTGATCGCAATAGTCGATAACCTCTATGTCGCCGTAAGTGTAATGTTCAGGTTGGTTAACCACATCTTCTTTGTGTGTTGCAATTTTTCGATTGACCGGTAATTTTTCCCACTCTTCACTGTCTTTCAGCCACTTTGTACCACCACTATCCAAATTGATGATTGTAATTCCTGGCGCCCAATAGCCTTTTACAGTGCCTGTCTACCATATAGGTTCATCAATCCATTTATCTCCATCGTTAGCCTTATGACAACCTGTAACAACTCTCACTCTGTCGCCTTTACTCAAAATCTCGTTCATTAATTACGCCCCCTTTTAAATTAGTTGTTGATGTCCATACATATCAGTTTTAATTTTGGCAGTACCAGCATGTTCGAATAAATAGTCGCCGTAATCCGTACGCTCGTGACGTTGTGGTACCGTTTTAAGCCAAGGCTTTCTGTTTCGGCTCTTTTCTGCCATATATCTTTGGTAAGCCTGGTAACTTTCGAGTGCGTAATCCCTTTCGATATATATCGGCTCTTGGTATTTTCTTTTAATTGGCTTGTTTAAAGCATCTTCCAAGTCATATCCTTTAGCCAAACGTCTAGTTATCGTTTTAATGTCAACGCCATATTCTTGTGCTTCTAACATTCTTGAATAAGGTGCTTTGATTTTTCTATCGCCTTTGTGGAAATCGTAGTAAATATTATCTGCGTCTCCTTTAAACTTTTTAGATAGTCTGCAAGCAAGGTCTAAATCCCAGCCTGCTGAAAGACGTTCCCTTACCAATCCATAAGTTAGGTTAGCTGATACAAAATTAGTATGTTGTTCTTTGGTGAGGTCAATTTTATTAGTACGATTAGCCCCATTGTTCAGCACATCTTCAACAGACCATCCGTGTCTAAATAAACGTTGTCTAACAACTTGCGGTGTTGCACCACACGCTTCAGCAAGTTGCTTGATTGTTATCACTTGCCCTTTATGTTCAATTCTTTTTGATCTATCGTTCTCTATTGCTGGTAATTCAATCACTGTTCTTCCTCCTCTATGACAAGTACTGTACGTGCTACGCCATCCCATTTTTTGAATGTTCTGATTTCCGATATCAGCACATCGTCCGTCCATACTTTGCCATTGCCAGCATCAAGTATTGTTTTCAACAAATTATCAATGTCTGGCTTAATGGTGTGTGGTTGTCCGATATGCGATTCCTTTTTGTGCTTTGGCCACGACTTACTAGGTTTAAAGTAAAACTCAATCGTGAGCCGTATTGGCTTGTCTATCATCAAAGTTGGTAACTGATCAGCTACAAACTTTTTATGTTTTACATATGGTGCAGGCATATAAGTATGCCCACCACCACTAAATCTAGGTCTCGATGAGCCTTTCGGATTACCAAGATTTCTATCGTTTTCCAAATAAAATATTTCTATTCTAGTTTCGCCCATGTCTGCTCCTTTGCTCCATATCTGCCTCTTTATATATCAACCTTGATTTTTCGTCATAGTCATCAAAAAGCGACAACTCATTGCGTTCTAGTAACCTTTCAACAGCCCAACCAAGCTGCAGCGTTTTAAACCTCATAAAATTATCTTTTTGATAATCTTCTGTGTATAACAACCTCAACAACTCTTGGAATTCTAAGATGCTCATGTGAAGAACCTTTGCGTAGATTTGTAATATTCAAAATTAACGACACCGGTTTCCCCGTCTTTGTTTTTAGCGATGTTCACTTCTAAATCTGATTTATCGTTATCTTGATGATCATCACGGTTATAGTAATCATCTCGGTACAACATGAATATCATACTTGCGTCTGCCTCGATGCCTCCAGATTCTTTCAAATCACTCATCATAGGGCGTTTATCATTTCTAGACTCTACACCCCTATTTAGTTGGGAAAGCAGCACTATGACGCTCCCTGTTTCGTTTGCGATGATTTTAAGGTCACGACTTATTTTTTCTACATCAACCCGTCTATCATTCGTCGGTGAATAGTCAATAAATATCACTTGTGGTTTGTCTGATTGCTTTGACGCTTGTTCTCTAATCCGAGCTGGTGTTAACGAACTTTCATCAAAAATATTAATGTTTGCTTGTTTGATTTTATTTAGTCCGTCCATTACTTTATTTGTCAATTCAGGACTTAACTCATTTGGTCGCTTAATATGACTCAAAGGTACACCCTCAATCATCGCGACCATTCTTTCGATTACTAAATCTCCAGTGGTTTCAAGACTAAAGAATGAAACTTCATATCCAGCTTTCGCAATATTCCACATCGTGTTTAACGCGAATCCAGTCTTACCCATTGATGGACGTGCTGCTATTACATTTAGTTGCCCTTTTTCAAAGCCGTGCATTTTGTAATCAAGTAATCCGTAACCTGTCTTAATAATCTCTTTCGGCTTTTCACTCAATACGGATTCCATAACTTTAGCTAAGAATTCGTCTGTCTTATTACTCTGTTCGATATTTAAACCTTTTAATTCTTCTAACTCCTCTAACAGTTGCAACATACTTGCCTTATCAGGTTTTGCTGTGAAGTCATCAACTTTTTCTATAGCTTTTCTAGCTACATAGTCGTTCAGTAAATTTATTTGATCTTGCATAAAGAATATTGGGTCTGTACCGTCAGACTTAGCAATCTGATTAAATCTTTTAACGTTAACAAAGTCTTTGTCATCTCTACACTTGAAATAAATTTCGTTTGCGTTGATACGTCCAACTTCTCTGATGTAACCGATAATCGCTTTTACATCATCATCTTCAAACATTTCAGATTTTAATTTGAATTTGCTATACAAATCAGGGTGTTTCATTAAGTTGCAAAGTATCGCTTCTTCTGTACTCAAGCGATCAATCATTGCTGCGTAGCTCCTTAATGAATGCTTGCCCTTTACGCTTTATTTCTTGCCATTTTCTAGCGTATTCAGGGTCGTTTTCTAATTTATACTGGTGTGTTTCTTCTACTGGCTTTTCATTCATTTCAAACGCTTTAGGTTTGGTTGCTAATACGTCAGCTATGGTCGGTTTGTATTTACTTTGCTTAATGTAATTTCTTAATTTCTTTTCAGAGGATTTATAATCGCCATCTTTAGTGAGAATAGATACCCACGCCTTATATTTGGATTCGTGAAATTCCATATTGTAGGTATCACTCACCAACGAGATAAGCTGAAAAGCCTCTTGTTCTGTCATAGGCATAGAATCAACCTCCGAATAACTCTTGTCTTTTTTGGCTTAAAAAATCATTTGACTTACTATTTTTTTGAGGAGCTACTTTCTTTGTGGCATCTTCTTTATTACGCACGCCTTTTACAGCCCAATCTTCTAAAATTTTTATAAGGTAACCGACACCTTTTTTATTCTTTTTGCAGTAATTAACAGCAACTTCCACTATATCTACCTTATTTTCGTTAAAACGGGCTATGGCGTGTTCTAGTAGTTCTGCATTTAAAGGATTATGAATAATTCCTAATTCTTTAATAATTAATTGGAATAATTTAGATGTCTCGTCTCTGTCTCTATTAATACTTGTATTATTAAACCTTGTATTATTCTCTTCCGTCTTTTTGTGGATAGGGTAGGAATCTTTTTGTGGATACCCCTCTCCATCTTTTTGTTCATAGGGGGGTATAATATAAATTTTTCTGTCTTTCACTGACATATCTTCGTTTCTTGTAACAACAGTACGAATGTAGCCTTTTTCTTTTAAATGATTAATCCAGTTCGAAACTGTTTTTTTGTGGACTTGATACAGCTCTGCAAAGTAACTATTGCTAGCGTAGGCATAGCCGTATTTGTTTGCCAGTGCGGTTATTTCACCATACATTATGATTTCCATAGGTTTTAAATCTTTGTCGTACCTTACGCTTGCAGGAATAATTGAATAGTAATTCGGTTGATCACTCATCGTTATCACTTCCTAATAGCTCTGATACGGTTACTCCCATTTCATCAGCTAAAATTTTCATCCTTTTGTTGTTAGGTTTTTGTATACCGTTCTCCCAGTTGGATACAACACCACTTTTGGCGTTAAAGCGTTGTCCGAATTCCGCCATCGTTTCACCCAAATTAAGGCGGTGTTGTTTTATCTTTTGGCCTAAAGTCATAACCCTTTCTCTCCTTTCAGCATTTTATTTAACCTTTCATCCACATCGACCCAACTGTAATGCAAATGATATTTGTCGTTAAAGCTGTCCATACCTATGTTGTGCTGCTCTGAATGGTGGTTTGAACATAAAGCCAACACTTTATTTCCTAAGTGACTAATCTTGCGTCTGTTTCTACCTCTGCCAACTGCTTGGTAGTGTGCAAGCTCGGCATGCGGTTTACCGCAGATAACACAATTGCGGTTGACCGTTGACCAGTATAGGAATGATTTGTCCTGTTTAAGTAAATCACTTGTCTTGTAATTGAGTGGTATGTCGTTGTGGAACACCCAATCAAGTATTACTTCGATTACTTGATTCGCTTGTGTACGTGTGCAATTTGAGAGGGATAAACTGTCGTACCCCTCAACAAACGACACATAATCCATAAACATTGAGCGCATGTACTCTCTTGGTTGCCCTGTGTGTTGTTCAATATCGTTACACAAAGCGAATATTTTGCGTCGTTGTTTGTCAGTTATTGTGTATGGATCAATTGGGATAACATCTACTTCTACTTCTAATCCGTTATCTAATAACAACGAATCTTTATCGTTAAGTTCTACACCTTCAATAACTGCTGTAGTTACGCCGTTATCTTGTGTGATGTAACTTTTGATTAAGGGCATCTAATCACGTCCTAGAAAGGTAAATCGTCATCATCGATACTAGCGTTATCAAAAGGATTACCTTGTACTTGACCTTGTTGTTTAGGTTGATTGTTGAATTGACTTTTACTGTCTAAAAACTCAACTCGGTTAGCGATTACACGCACTACTGAACGATTGTTGCCTTCTTTATCTTGAAATCGGTCTTGTTTGAGGTTGCCCTCGATTAAAACCTTGCTACCTTTACCGCAGTAGTTATTGAGTAACTCTGCCGTCTTACCAAAAGCCACGATGTCAAAGAATGAGGCATCGTCCTTTTTGAATGGGTTATCTACCGCCATAGAGAAGTTAGTTACTTGTGTTTGTCCTGCTGGTTTTAGCTCTAAGTCTTTAGTAATACGTCCTGTTAAAATTACTGAATTCGCCATTATTCATTCTCCTTATATTTTTTTGCCATAGTTTGAATTCTGTTTATTGTGTTTACTGCCTGTTGTTCTGTCATAGCAGTATAATTTTGGATACCAAATGTTTGTTCAGCTTGTTGTTGTGTTACATCTTTATTTAAGGACTTCATTAGTTCTACAAAGTTAAGCACTTCTTGTTTTAAAGCGCCTATTGTCTTACTACTCGCTTTAGGTTCTAATTTACTTTGCTTTCCACTTGCTGCATTACCGTCATCGTCTTGATCACTTGTGATTCCAAAGATTGCTGATAATGAATAGCGTTTAAGATAGCTAATCAATGACCCTGCACCTTGTGGTGTATTCTTTTCTGCGTTCATAAATACGGGATCATATTCGATGTATTCTCCACTTTCGTGCATGAGCATTGTAGCTACTCCAACACGTCCATCGCTGTCGTTTAATGCCCACTGTGTATAAGAGAGCCCATGTGGTGTTGCTGCTTCGTCAATGGCTTCTACAACGTTTTCGAGAGGCACATATTTTGATTTGAAGAAAGGATTATTCTTATCTTTGAGGGGTTGTTTGACTTCTTTTCGAAAAGCCACCATTGCTTTATTGATTTCAACGACTGATTCTGATTTGTTCATCTATCTCACCCCTAAACTTTCATTCTCAACGAGTGAGGCACCCGCAACATCAATACCTGCCTGGATGTCTTTCTTAATTTGCGTTCTATTGATTTTAGGCGCTTGTACTACTTTGTATTTATCAGGTATCGCATTTTCGTCATCAATTTGAGTTGAGTCAGATTTTCTTATAAAGTAGGTAAATTCTTCAGTCTTGAATTTCGTTTTTCCTTTGTATTTCATCGAATCTAACATATAATTTTGAAGTGATTTGATTTTGTTTTCGTACGATTTACGACGTTTGCTAAGTGCCGTTTCACGTTCTTTTAAAGTGTTAATGTCACCTTTTAGTGATAGAATCATCTTTTGCATAGCGTCATATTTACGTTTTTGCTCATCTTGAATGGCATCTAATGTGTCTTTCACATCATCAAAACTTAATTCTTCATTTTCAAGCATTTCTAAAATAACAAGTTCGTTTTGATTCAAATCGAATAGGTTAGTCATTGAGTAACTCCTCCTCGTCATCTTCTAAAACAGATAACAATTTGGCTTGCTTTTCTAAATGTTCGTTTTCGTCAATTAACTCGTTGACGTCTGCTTTTAAATCGGAAACTTCTTCCTCCAATTCCGCCACTCTATCTTTTAATCTACTCTCTTGTGCTACTAATCTTTTAAATTCGGTATAATGTATTGTCACTAATTCCATAGTTTGTTCCTCCTATCCTTTTGTAAAATGAGCCATGACTTTGTCTAACTCATCTGTTTGGTACTTGATAAAATCGTAAATAGCTGCAGATAAAACTTCTTCCATATACTCGACTTCTGATAAATCATAGACAGTAACAAGTTTTATTGTTTGCCATTGCATATCCATGACTTCAACAACGATTCTGTCATCTTCTCTTGTGACTGCTTTTCTAAATTTGAATCCGTCTACCTCAAAAATTCCAGTGTGTTCTTCTTCGTTTGAAAAATACATTTGAAAATCCTCCCAATAAGTTGTATATTGAGGATAGTTAACTTACGGAAATTACTATCCTCGACTGTTACTTGTTGGCGCAAGTTTCAGTCTTTTTTAATGATTCAATCACATACGTTGTACCGTAGTATGTGACGATTTCAGCCACCGTCACAGTGAACAAAATTGTGGTAAAGTACACGCCTGCAAAAGTAAGTACTGTACCTAGAATGAATGCGATAGCCACTGTCATGAACAAAGCGATTGCGCTTTTCATTTAATTCCCTCCTTTTCAATGATGTCTTTCAAAGCTCCAGTTTTTAAACCAAGATTAACAATACGTTGTGTCAATTCATCGATTTGCTCTTGTGTCATGGTAATTCCTCCTCTTATTTTTGTTGTGCTATACTTTTCTTGTCTCCTTATGAAAGGAGGTGATATTAATGAGTAAAATTTATTTCGACCCTCAACAGTTTGCGAATGCATATTTGAGCGCTCAAACTTTCGAACCTAAGGATTATGATTCTGAACAAGATATGATTGAAGATGCATTTGCTATTTATTTAATGGCGTTTGAACATGCTAGAGCTTTTGTTGAGAAGAACCAAAACGGCGATTAGTTTTCATATTTTTATTTGTAAAATTAATTGTCGTTTTTCTAGTATTTGCTTCAATCTTTACGACCTTCCACGTCACAACTGCCATTGTGATGAGGAGGGTTATTTTGTATATTTTTTTCATAGCGTCCTCCTTAATTTGGTTGTTCGATTGTGGGTTATTCTTCTACTAATCCCGGAATGTTCCAGCTCGCTTTATCTTCAAGTTCATGTTGCTTGAAATCTTTGAATGCAATCATAGTTAAAAATTGTTTTGTGCGGTCATAATCTACTTTTTGAATTGCTGTGTAGCGTGGTACGTTGAAATACTCTTTCAGACGTGTCCACATTGCACGAATGAATTGACCTTTCTTTTTCTTAAACAATTCACTCTGGTAACGCTTTTCTACTGGAATACCATTTTTGTAATACTCACGTGTAAACTCATTTGATTTTGATTGAACAATTGATTGTAGTTCTTTTTGTTGTTCATAAGTGATAGGCACTTCTTTTTTTATTTCTTCAACCATTTCTTCAACGTAAGACACTCTGTTTTCAACACGATCTTCCATGTCTAACATTCTTTCGATAATTTGTTCTAACTGTTGCCCTTGCTCATTTGTTTGTCTAATATGATTTTGTAAAAAGATTAATTCATCTTTGCGTTTTGCCATTTTGTTTTCCTCCTAATTTACGACGATTCTTCCGTTTAACATTGCTTCTAAGTTACTAGTGAACTCTTTTAATAGCGCTACATTTTCTTGCAATCGCTCTTTTGACTTTGGATTTGCTTTGATGACTGTATCGAGTCTGTATGTTTCAACAGAATTCTCTTTGATGAAGTTTTGAATACTAATCGCTATCTTGTGTGCATTGATACTTGATTCACGCTCTAACCTAGTCAATTCTTTTTCTTCATACGCTTGGTTAGGGTCACTAAAACTGTTTCTGTAACGTTGCAATTCATCTCTAAGTTCGTTAGCGTTGTTACTTTCGCGCTCAAAATTTTGTTTAAATTGTTCGAGCTGCCGTTTAACATCATCTGGCACAACCTCTTTAACAACTTCTCTCTCAATCACCTCTGGCTCCCTATTCTCCGCCTCTTCCAATTGTTTCAGCGCTATCTCTTCCGAACGTTGAGCCTGTTGTATTTGTGATTGGAGTTGGGCGTTTTGTTCGTCACGTTGTTTGAGTTGTTTCTTTAACTCACGTAATTCTCGAACTGTCATCTCATCTGGTGTCTTAGTTTCTCCATTTGATGTTGTGTGTTCTTTGGTGCGTTCCGGTTCGGGCAAGGTTGCGATTTCATATAATGCTCTGCTACCTAAATTCATGTACGTGTATGAATTTGAGTTAAGTTCATTTGCGATTTTCATCATTTTATTAGCAGTGTCGTGATGTAAATTTATCGAACGTAGCCACTTACCAAATTCGCCATGAGCTAAGTCGTTTTCCTTAACATGTTTCAATCGTCGACCAATCTCGAAAATAGATTGACCAGCGATGTTTTGATAGCTTTTGATTTCAGTTTCAATAGTTATTAGGTCATTACTTAGTTGTAATTCGTTCAATTATTATCACCTCCTATATTACGGTTTAACCGTTATTATTAGTTAAAAAAATAATGTCATTATAAGTGACGTTAAATTCTTTTTCTATTTTTTGTAATTGTGGAATGTTAGGGAATGTTTTTGCCTTTTCCCAGTTGTGCCATACATCTGCTGAAACTCCTACTTTAGCGCCCGCTTGTGCTTGAGTTAAATCGTATTTCGCTCGCAACATTTTTAAGGTATACGGTTCCTTTTTTACTTGCACACTTACCATTTATGTCACCTCCTGTTGTAAGAACTGACCTAAGTATATTACGGTTAAAACGTAATGTCAACACTTAAACCGTATTTTTTATTTTTCTCTTGTATTATTTACGGATTAATCGTATAATGAGTTTAAGTTATTAGATGAAGGGATTGAAAATAAATGCTAGGTAATAAACAAGTAATGGCTAAAAATATTTCTCGTCTTATGAAAGAAAATAATATCGACAGAAAGAAATTATCAAATGATTTAAAAGTGAAATATACAACTTTATCAGATTGGATAAACGCGAAAACATATCCACGTATCGATAAAATAGAATTACTTGCTGATTACTTTAATGTTACTAAAGCTGATTTAGTAGAAGATAAAGAAAAACAAGTTTTAGAAACCCTACCAGTCAAAAAAATTCCTGTTCTCTCTAAAATATCAGCAGGAATGCCTATTTATACAGAGGAAAATTTAATTGATTACATATATTTTGCTACTAAAAACCTCAATTCTAACAAAGAAGAATTCGGTTTGTGTGTGTCTGGAGATAGTATGGATAAATTATTTCAAGATGGTGATATTGTAGTCGTAGAAAAAGATGCAATTGTAGAAAATGGTCAGCTCGGAGTGGTAATGATTAATGGATATAACGCCACCGTAAAACGTGTTAGATACAATGACGATCAAATCATATTGATACCTGAATCAAACAATCCACAACACTATCCGCAAGTTTACGGTAAAAATGATGAAGTAAAAATAGTGGGTCGAGTTGTGGCAAGCCAAAAAATATTTAATTAAAAAAGGGGTACTATTATGGATTTTGTAGCAATTGATATTGAAACAGCTAATGAAGAACGTGGTTCTATCTGTTCTATAGCCTTATTAAAGTTCGAAAACAATAAAATTTGTGATGGTCTTTATACCCACATAAACCCTGAAACTTATTTTTCTTCTATAAACACTTCAATACATGGAATATCTGAAGAAGATGTCGTAGATTCACCTAAAATGTACCAAATGTACGATGCTATTATTAGATTCATGGGCAACCATGTTGTGGTGGCGCATAACACATCTTTTGATATGTATGCTCTATGCGACTCTTTTAAAAAATATAATCTTCCTTTACCAAAAAATTCATATTTTTGTACATATAGATTAAGCAAAGATTTATATGACTTGCCTTCATATAGACTTCAAGATTTAGCTGAATACTTTGGTATCAAAAACGAAGAATATCACAATGCTTTTTATGACGCTAAAGTGTGTGCAAAAATTGCATATAGTATATTAAAAGACCAAGGTGTTAATTTAAAAGATTTAATCGAAAAACAAAATTTCAAGTACGGTGTATTTGGTCAGAATGGATTTATAAAAAAATCGACTAAAACTAATAAGAAAATTGAGATAGTATACAATGAAGAGTTAAATGATAAAAATCATATATTATATGGTAAACATATTTGTTTTACAGGCGCATTAAAAGGTTTTACAAGGAACGAAATAGCCCAAACCGTAACTGATATTGGTTCTTTCTATGACGCCTCTGTGAAAAAGTCAACTAACTACCTTGTTGTCGGTAATTTAGAAAACTTAGAAAAAACTCATAATTATACCAAATCGAGTAAGATTAAAAAAGCAGAAAAATTATCAAGCGAAGGACAAGATATTGAAATTTTAAGCGAAATGGATTTCTTGAAATTTTTATCGAGCTCCACTTCTACAGAAACGAAAGTGTGAGGTTGTATTGTAAAAATTAAAATAACTCCTACTATTGTAAACGTTTTAAGGAGGTGATTAATTATGACAAAGTCAGCAAGTATTATTTCGACACTAACTACGATTTTATCGTTAATAATTCTCGTTATTACATTTGCGTTTGTTAACGCTGATTTTTTATGGTATATACCAGGTGCAATTATTATTTCTATTAATACAGTATTAAATCTATTCTTTTTCATAAGCGCAAGAAGTCGAATCGCATTTGTTTATATTATTGTTAATTTACTAGCCTTATTGTTATTCTCTTCTCCACTGTTATTAGCTTAATTTTCCGGGGTAGCACGCCTACCCTTATTATTTTATCGCCTCTCATGACGCTTGACTATAAAAATTAGGAGGAGTTTAAATGTCAAAGAAAGAAGAGCAAATTATAAAATTAGCCAAACAAATGACTGAAAGTGAATTGAAATCCTTTATTAAGATGTGTAAAGAGCAAAAACTAAATAACAATAAATAGTTACTAAAGATGATATTGAAAACACTGGAGGTATTGGAGGTTGAGGTATGGAAGAAAAGCATATAAAAGCGACGAATAGTGATGGAGAAATTAGACCTTGTCTTAGTCACTTTAAATTTTATATTGGCCAAACTGGCCATAAAGAAGATAATCCATTACTAGATTTTAATAGGCTGAGAGACGGTTCTGAACTGGGCATAGAGTTTACAATTAGTGGATTGAATAGAATATATATAAATGATGAAAGTAACGCTATATCTCTGGTTGTATTATATTACGAGAGAGTTGGACAAATAGGTTTTAAACTGAATAATTTATGGTCAGTAGAACTGAATGATAAAGATATGAAAGATTCTTATAAAACCTTTAAAATCTCGCTTACAAAAGTATATTTAGATCTAGTCAAAAGAAAATATGATATGTATTTAAACTATCCTCTAATTAAGATAATCACTTTACCTGGCAAGTTTGATTTTGAAGAATTAGACGAAGAAACCTTATCACACTGGATGACTTGGTCACAACATAACGAACTATTATGCGCTAAAATACCAATGATTCCAGAGTCGGAGGAATAAAATGGGAGAAATAATTGAGTATAAGGAACATTTAAATGAATTTAATAAAACTATTCCAGACGCACATGATACAATGGAGTCAAGAACAAATGATTCCGGAGGTGGGAATATGAACGACTTTATTAAGAGAGATGAATTCGAAAACTTCAAAACACATTTAGATAGCAAATTTGACAGACTTATAGATAAAGTAGATGAAAACAGACGAGAGTTAAAAGATGATATGAAACATCAAACAACAGTTACTATATCTGTTATCAGTGCGATTGTTACTGTTATAGGTGTTTTAGTTCCGGTTATACTTCACTTTATCTAAGGGTACCTCCCACGTACCCTTATTATTTTTTACTTTTTTGAGGAGGATTACAATGAATGTAGCCATATATTGCCGTGTTAGTTCGCAAGAGCAGGCAAATGAGGGTTATTCAATTCATGAGCAAGAGCGTAAATTAAAATCATTTTGTGAAGTGAATAACTGGAAAAATTATAAAGTTTTTGTGGACGCAGGTGTATCAGGTGGTACTATAAATCGCCCTGCTTTTAATAACTTACTAGCTAATTTAGATAAATTTGATTTAGTGTTAGTTTACAAATTAGATAGATTAACACGATCGGTTAGAGATTTACTGTCTTTATTAGAGACTTTTGAAGAGCATGGTGTATCTTTCAGAAGTGCTACAGAAGTTTTTGACACTACCTCTGCTATCGGTAAACTATTTATCACGATTGTGGGCGCTATGGCAGAATGGGAACGCTCTACAATACGTGAACGTAGTTTATTCGGTAGTCATGCTGCAGTGCGTGAGGGTAATTATATTAGGGTAGCTCCTTTTTGTTACGATAATATAGATGGCAAACTTGTGCCAAATGAGCATAAAAAAGTTATCGAATATATTGTCAAAAAATTATTAGAGGGCGTGACAGCGACAGAAATCGCTAGACGACTTAATAACGCCAATAACTATCCGCCAACTATAAAAAACTGGAGTAAAACAACAGTTATCAGACTTGTGAACAATCCTGTAATGCGTGGACATACAAAGCACGGTGATTTGTTTATAGAAAATACACACGAGCCGATTATTACAGAACACGATTATAAAAGAATTTCAGAACGACTATCATCACGTGTTAATTATAAAAAGCAAACACACACTTCTGTTTTTAGAGGTGTACTTGAATGCCCACAGTGTGGTCATAAGTTGCATTATTTCAAATCAAAACTCAAAAATAAAAGCAAGACTTATTATAGTGAGGGCTATCGTTGTGATTACTGTCGCACAGATAAAACGGCACGTAATATTGCGATAACTTTTTCTGAAATTGAACGTGAATTTATTGAGTATATGAGCAACATAAGATTGAGTGATAATTACGGCATCGAAGTAGAACCTAAAAATGAAGTTGTCAAAATAGACATTAATAAAATAATGCGTAAACGGTCTAGATTTCAAGAAGCATATGGCGATGGATTGATGACGAAAGAAGAATTTAAGCAAAAGATGTTTGAAACGCAAAAACTGATTGATGAATACGAGGAAATGGAAAACGAAAAAGATGTGGACGATCACATTACAAAAGAACAAGTACAAGCTATTCAAAATTTGTTTAGACATATTTGGGACAGCCCTAGTGTGTCTCGTGAGGATAAAGAAGAGTTTGTTCGACAGTCAATCAAAAAAATAGACTTCGATTTTATTCCCAAAAGCAAAGTGAATAAAACGCCTAATACGCTAAAAATAAACAATATAGATTTGCATTTTTAACATGTATGGTTTAGCACATTGTAGGTCGCGCCAGTACCACCCATTAGTGCAACGAAATCTTGTGTAGATTGTGTCAATGCAAAACTTGCATGTTGCCCTTCTCTAAAAAGGCGTAAATTTTCAGCTTGGTTATTATACATGATTGCAACCACAGCAGGACCCACAACGGATGGGCCGTGTACACCAATAAACCAAAAGAAAGCAATGAACCCAAAAATAACAGCAAAGCCTAAGTAACCATTGGCAGCCGTAAATAAAGGCGAAAGTAAGATTGTCACAAGCTCGGCTAAATTTCCTTCTGTTAAATGTCTCACTAAAATATCAATAATCCAGAAAAAGGAGACCGATAAGGCGAATGGAATCATATCCTTAAACGCTTGTGCAATATTCCCTGGAACTTGGGGAGGCATCTTAATCGTAATATTATTTTTTATACAAACGTAATAAATGTTAGGAACGATAAATGCGACTAAGAAAGAGGCAATCAACCCTTTGGTACCTAACATATCAATATTAATACCATCTTTTACAGGATTCATCGCTAAAATTAATAGTGCTGATTCGGCAGCGATAAATGTGGAGATAACATTGATTTGGTTTGTTTTAGGTAACTTGATATTTTTATTATCAGTCAGTGACTTGGTGACAGTCCCTGAAATATAAACGGCAATCATTCCCATTGTAAATGTGTAAACTTTCATAATGATTTCTTCAATATGTTTTGGCCAGTGAAATCCCCATATATTCGGCACATAAGCAACTAAAATAAACAATGAAGAAAATAAAATAACAGGCATAACTGCGACAAATCCGTCACGAATTGCAGTTAAATACGGATTGGCTGCAACCTTTTCAAAAAAAGGCTTCATACGCTCTATATATTTGATAATGGATTTCATATATATTAACCTACCTCTCTAAGCGTTCTAATTGCTGATAGACATCAATAAAGTATTTTGCAATATCTCGTAAAGCCATTGTCGTCATGAGGTGATCTTGTCCATGAACCATGACAAAACTCATTTCTCCGACTTCGCCACGTGACTCTTTTGCTAAAAGCTGTGTCTGTTCCACATGTGCTTCATTAATAAATCGATTCGCATTTTCAATGTGTGCTTGCGCCTCTTGAAAGTTTTTACTTTTGGCTGCCTCGAATGCACGCATAATTTCTGCACGTGCATCACCTGCTATAGCAACAATGGTAAATCCAATCATCATGTTATCTTCTTTAGACATAAATTTTCCTCCTTTATCGCCTTAAATAAGTCGCTCTATATGCAATTGAAAATGATATTTATCAGTTTCTAGAACGGTGAGATGAAATTGACTTTCTAAAGCTTCTGCCAGCTCGCTTGCAAGTTTGTACGAGACTGGATGAGATTGTTTTAATCCAGAAAAAATAGCAACATCAATCGAACTTAATTGATTTTCATCTTTATTTGCATTTTGAGACTCATAAAAGTAACTCATGTGTGTGAAAAAGCGGTCGTAGTGATAATGATTACGTTGGGTTCGAACAATTTGATGGTCATTTAAAAACTGATTTACGAAGTTAATGATACGAATGAATCGTGCATTATCTTCTATTTGAGTCGTGTTTACATCCAGCTTGGCATTGAGAAAATGTAATGCTAAACTGACAACTTCAGATTGTGGAAACGATGGCGCTAAGTTTTGATTAATGATTTTTAACCCAAGTTCTGCGGCCTCCATTTCAAGTGGATAATGCGACTGCATATCTGGTATAACGGTTTCTTGCCAAAGGTTATTTTCAATACGATGTTGTGCTGCATTTAAATGATCAGCTAATGTCACATAAAGATAGTCTTGAAACGTCAGATTAAAATGCTTTTGTACAGTTGAAACAACTTCAAAGCTAGTTAAGATGTATTTAATCGGAACATCTTTAATTAAAAAAGTCAGATTCTGCTTCATATTTTCGTTTTCTAGACGAAAAATTTTCTCAACCAATTGACGTTCTAAAGTGTCCCCTTTTTTCTTTTTAAATGCGATACCTTTACCTGTGACAATCAGTTCTTCTTGCTCGTGTGATTTGACAATTGCACAATTATTGTTCAAAACCTGTTGAATAATCATTTATAAACCTCCCAAAACTCAAATAAAAAAACCACAAATCAATTCGTCTGATACAAAATTGATTTGTGGTTTCGCCTAATTCAATAGTCACGATCCATGGAAATGTTTTAAAATGTCCGTTTTTGTTCTTTATGATAATAATAAAGCTGTTCAATTTAAATGTCAATATAAATTTAATATGACGAAACACAAATAGAGATACAATGACGTTAAATAAACATATGAAAAAAGCCCTATCATCAAGTGGTATGCATGACGACAAGGCTTTATCTGAAATGATTTTAAGTTGAAAATTTTACGTGAGTTAATCTTCTAAGCGAGACCAACCTTTTTTCGTTAATGTGATTTTTCCAGTTTCAATATTGATAATGCGCTTTTTATATAAATGACCGATAGCGCGTTTAAAAGCGCCTTTACTCATGTTAAAAACTTCTTTTATAGCTTCTGGGCTAGATTTGTCCCAAAATGGTAATTCGCCTTCGTATTCAACAAGTAGGTTAAATATACGTTCGCCATCTTCATCCAAACTTTCATGCGCAAAAGGTAAAAATGAACCGTTTAATTCGCCTTTATCATTATAGCCAATAATGCGCACATCTAACTGTTGTCCTAGTCTCGGTTCTTCCTTACGTTCTGACTCATGCACAAAAATTTTGTAGCCTTCTTCTGATAAAAGAAATGTACCTACGCGTAATAAACGATATGGGCGTGCTTGAATTGTTTTGTTTTTAAGTGCGTCATCATGAACAGGTGTGTACATTTGTTGGACCGTTGTTTCTGATGCAAGTCGAGCAAACATTTGTCGTTCACGGTCAATTCTCAATGTACATAAAACGTAGTCTCCTTTTACAGGCCATAACGATTTAAGCTTGGGTAAATCTTCCCATGGTACTAAAACTTCTCTTGGTAAGCCGACGTCTAAGCGTGCACCATCACGGTCTGTACTGAGTACACGAACAAAGTCATAACGCCCCACGGTAATATCAGGCATATTTTGAGTAGCAAATAAATCACCAGATCGGTTAGGATAGATGAAAAAACTATATGACTCCCCTATTTCTAATTCGTCATCAGCATTGACTTCTGACGCATTTAATTTAACTAATTCTTGGTTCGGCCCTTCCAAATGATATGTAGAACCTTCAAGGGCTTTTACTTCTAAAAATTCAATCGTCCCTATAATTTCATTTTCTTTAAATGACATAACGTACTCCTCTATAATTAAGTTATTTCTATTATATCATCTTATAGTGGTATAAGCATTAAGGGTAAGTTACATTTAAAAGTCATGCGGTGCTGTTCGATTATTTTTTAAAGAAATTAGATTTATAGCCCTTTCTCATGATATAATTCATCCATTAGATGAAAATGAAATAAAGGAGAAAATCCATGTTACAAGTTACAGATGTGAGTTTACGTTTCGGTGATCGTAAATTATTTGAAGATGTGAATATTAAATTCACACCGGGAAATTGTTACGGACTTATCGGTGCAAATGGTGCAGGAAAGTCTACGTTTTTAAAAATTTTATCAGGAGAGTTAGATTCTCAATCGGGTCATGTTTCGTTAGGCAAAGATGAACGTTTAGCAGTATTAAAACAAGATCACTTTGCATATGAAGATGAACGTGTACTAGATGTTGTCATTAAAGGGCATGAGCGTTTATACGAAGTCATGCAAGAGAAAGACGCAATCTATATGAAACCTGACTTTAGTGATGAAGATGGAATACGCGCTGCTGAACTTGAAGGCGAATTTGCTGAAATGAACGGTTGGAATGCTGAAGCGGATGCGGCAACATTACTTTCAGGACTTGGTATTGCGGCAGAGTTACATGATAAAAAAATGTCTGAACTTGAAAATAATCAAAAAGTTAAAGTATTGTTAGCGCAAAGTTTATTTGGACAACCTGATGTGTTATTACTCGACGAGCCGACCAACGGACTAGACATTCAAGCCATTAGTTGGTTAGAAGACTTTTTAATTAACTTTGAAAATACAGTGATTGTTGTTTCCCACGATAGACATTTCTTAAATAATGTTTGTACGCACATCGCTGATCTCGACTTCGGTAAGATTAAAATTTATGTAGGGAATTATGATTTTTGGTATCAATCTAGCCAATTGGCTCAGAAGATGGCGCAAGAACAAAATAAGAAAAAAGAAGAAAAAATCAAAGAATTACAAGACTTTATTGCGCGCTTCTCTGCCAATGCGTCAAAATCGAAACAAGCAACAAGTCGTAAGAAGCAATTAGAGAAAATAGAATTAGATGATATTCAACCTTCATCTCGTCGTTATCCGTTCGTTAAATTCACGCCAGAACGTGAAATCGGAAATGACCTACTATTTGTTGACAATGTTTCTAAAACGATTGAAGGCGAAAAAGTTTTAGACGGCATCTCTTTCACAATGAACCCTAATGATAAAGCTGTATTAATTGGTGAAAGTGAAATTGCAAAAACGACATTGTTAAAAATACTTGCTGGTGAAATGGAACCCGATGAAGGTACAGTTAAATGGGGTGTGACAACTTCTCAAAGTTACTTCCCTAAAGATAACTCTGCTTATTTTGAAGGTGTGGATATGAACTTAGTCGATTGGTTGCGTCAATATGCACCAGAGGATGAACAAACAGAGACGTTTTTACGCGGATTTCTAGGCCGTATGCTATTTAGCGGTGAAGAAGTGAAGAAAAAAGCGAGCGTTTTATCTGGTGGAGAAAAAGTACGCTGTATGCTTAGCAAAATGATGTTATCAAGTGCGAACGTCTTATTGTTAGATGAGCCAACCAACCATCTAGATTTAGAAAGTATCACTTCAGTAAACGAAGGCTTGAAAACATTTAAAGGCTCACTCATCTTTACTTCTCATGACTTTGAGTTTATCAATACTATCGCGAATCGTGTGATTGATTTAGACCATGAAGGCGGTCTTTCTAAGGAAATGAGTTATGAGTTATACTTGCAAGAAAAAGGTGTACTTAAAGCAAAAGCCTAATCCCATTTCAATGTCTTAAATAGAGAGCTAGAATGAAAAGCTTTCACATAAAGGTTTACACATTAAGCGTTTATATGTATAATGAAGTTCATAATAATTGAATATCACTGATGAGGCGCATCAATCATAAGTAGATATATTTTAAGCGTGTCTGCAAGCACATATATCGAAAGGGTGAGATGCCGAAACAAACAGTATTGCAGTTGCTTGTTTGTTGGATTCTTTGGTTAAGAGCTGAGAGTCTGTCATTATTGTTACAATAATGGAGTGCATCACTTGTATATAGATTGAGCAAGTTCGCACGCCGAACTTGCTTTTTTGTTTATATGTGTCCCCCATTTTTGTAAAGTCTAGACTTAACTATTGATTTAAGTTGTCAATTCAGTGGATGCGTTGTAAAGTAAAGATTAAAATATCAATTATTATCTGAATTGTGTGAAGATAATGCTAAATCAGACTTTATTGAAGTATGACTTTGAATTTAAAATTGGAGTGAGATAAGATGACAAAATTAGCAGTTGTAGGTGCAACAGGATTAGTAGGTACAAAAATTTTAGAAACGATTGACCGAAAAAATATTCCTTTTGATGAACTCGTACTTTTTTCGTCACGACGTTCTGCAGGTCAAAAAGTAGATTTTCAAGGACAAACATATACTGTTCAGGAATTAACTGAGCAAGCCACTGAAGATCACTTTGATTATGTGCTTATGAGTGCAGGGGGCGGAACAAGTGCTCAATTTGCCCCACATTTTGAATCTAACGGTGCTACAGTCATCGATAATTCAAGTCAATGGCGTATGACAGAAGATGTTGATTTGATTGTGCCTGAAGTGAATGCCCCAACGTTCAAGAGAGGGATTATTGCTAATCCGAACTGTTCTACAATCCAATCGGTCGTTCCTTTGAAACCATTGCAAGAACAGTTTGGTTTAAAACGAGTTGCTTATACAACATATCAAGCTGTTTCAGGTTCAGGTATGAAAGGTAAACAAGATTTAGAAAATGGGGCCAAAGGTTTATCGCCTGAAGCTTACCCACATCCAATTTATAATAATGTACTGCCACATATTGATGTGTTTCTTGAAGATGGGTATACAAAAGAAGAGCAAAAAATGATTGATGAAACGAGAAAAATTTTAACTGAGCCAGAATTAAATGTAACAGCGACTTGTGTTCGTGTGCCAGTTCAAGATAGTCACAGTGTTCACATCAACGTCACTTTAGACCAACCTACAACGGTGAAAGAAATTCAAGATGTACTTGAAAAAGACCCTCGTGTTGTTTTGGTCGATGATCCAGAAAATAATGCGTACCCTTTAGCGATTCATTCCACAGGACGTGATGAAGTGTTTGTTGGTCGAATTCGAAAAGATGATTCTTTAGATAATACATTTCACTTATGGGTAACTTCAGATAACTTATTAAAAGGTGCGGCACTGAATGCGGTTCAAATATTAGAACAAGTGCTAAAATTGAAAGGAGAATTATAATGGGACATATTTTTGAAGGAACAGGTGTTGCTTTAATTACCCCTTTTACAAACGATGAAGTTGATTATAATGCGATTCGTAATCATGTCAATTTTCTTATCGAAAATGGTATTCAATCGATAGTCGTTAATGGAACAACAGCCGAAAATCCAACATTAACTGATGAAGAAAAAGACCAAATACTTCAAACAGTTATTGAAGTTAATGATCAACGTGTACCTATTATCGTTGGAACGGGTACAAATAATACGAAAAAATCAATAGCAGCTTCTCTACGTGCAAAAGAGCTTGGAGCTGATGCAATTATGTTAATCACGCCGTATTATTTAAAAACGAGTCAACGTGGCTTGATTGCTCATTTTGAAGCTATTGCAAATGCAACAGCTTTGCCAGTTGTCCTTTATAATGTTCCTTCACGTACGAACGCTACAATTGAGCCTGAAACGATTGAACGCCTAAGTCAGAATCCGTATATTGTTGCATTAAAAGATGCTACAAATGACTTTGATTATTTAGCAGAGATTCAAGCACGGGTTGATACGGATTCGTTTGCATTGTATAGTGGCAATGATGACAATATTCTATCGTATTATCAACAAGGTGGTCACGGTGTGATTTCGGTTGTCGCAAATGTGATTCCGAAGCAGTTTCAACAAGTATATACAGAAGCGTCACAGCGCGAAGCTCTATTCCAACCGATTCGTGCCCTTCTAGACGCGATGAGTATTGATATCAACCCTATTCCGATCAAGTACCTTTGTGCATTAGAAGGATTTGGGCAATATGAAGTGAGATTACCTCTAGTTACATTAAATGAACAAGAGCAACAAACATTGAAAGAAGCATACGAACAATTTAAAGCAGGTGTTCAATAATGAAAATTTTACTTATTGGTTATGGGGCAATGAACCAACGTGTCGCAAGATTAGCTGAAGAAAATGGACATGAAATTGTGGGTGTCATTGTCAATCGAAAAAAAGAGAATATACCGTACCCATTATATGAAAAAATAAGCGATGCCACAGAAGCTGAGGTTGCTATAGACTTTTCTCATCCTAATTTGTTACTGCCATTACTTGAGGATGATTTTAAATTACCCCTTGTGATTGCGACAACAGGAGAAAAAGAACGTATTACTCAGAAATTAAAAACACTCGGCAATACAATGCCTGTATTTTTCAGTGCAAATATGAGCTATGGTGTACATGCTTTGACAAAAATATTAGAAGCAGCAGTGCCTTTATTAAATGACTATGATATCGAATTAACGGAAGCGCATCATAATCAAAAAGTAGATGCACCAAGTGGAACGTTAGAAAAATTATATGATGTCATTGCATCGCTAAGATCTGATGTTTCCCCTGTTTATGATCGTAGTCAAAAAGATGCGAAAAGAACTAAAAATGAAATTGGTATCCATACAGTACGGGGTGGCACGATTGTAGGTGAACATGATGTATTATTTGCGGGCGTCGATGAAACAATTACATTGACACATCGAGCTCAGTCAAAAGATATTTTTGCAAATGGCGCATTGGGTGCAGCAGAAAAGTTAGTTCATCAACAACCCGGGTATTATACATTTGATAACTTATAAAGGAGCGTTTTTACAATATGGTTAAAAATTTTACAGCAGAAGAGATTATTCAATATATTAGCGATGCAAAAAAATCTACGCCGTTAAAGGTCTATATTAATGGTGAATTAAGTGACATCGCATTTCCAGAACAATTTAAAGTTTTCGGCTCTGAAAATTCAAAAGTGATTTTTTGTGAAGCTGCTGACTGGGCAACATTCTATGAAGAAAACCAAATGAGAATTGAAGACTTAGAAATTGAAATGGACCGTCGTAACTCAGCAATACCACTCAAAGATTTAACAAATACGAATGCCCGTATTGAGCCAGGCGCTTTTATTAGAGAGCATGCAGTCATTGGTGACGGTGCGGTCGTAATGATGGGTGCAACAATTAATATAGGTGCAGTCGTTGGTGAAGGTACAATGATTGATATGAATGCAACATTAGGTGGCCGAGCAACGACGGGTAAAAATGTTCATGTCGGTGCAGGTGCGGTATTAGCGGGTGTAATTGAACCCCCAAGCGCCTCCCCTGTTATCATTGAAGATAACGTTTTGATTGGTGCTAATGCTGTGATTCTAGAAGGTGTACGTGTGGGTGAAGGTGCTATTGTCGCAGCTGGCGCGATTGTCACACAAGATGTTCCGGCTGGCGCGGTAGTCGCTGGTACACCAGCAAAAGTCATTAAACAAGCACATGAAGTTGAAGATTCAAAACGTGAGATTGTCGCAGCATTACGTAAATTAGACGAGTAATCTATGAGTGGGCGGAGCAAACAACTCGGCCCTCTTTTTATACATAGCACAAAGAAAGGAGTTTTTTATGAGCGAAATAGAATTTGTCACACAACATCGTCGATACTTACATCAACATCCTGAATTGAGTTTAGAAGAGTTTGAGACAACACGTTATTTAGAACAATTTTTGATAGACTTAGAGGTCCCCTACGAAAAGCCTTTAGAAACGGGTATCATCGCCTATTTAGAAGGCAATAGTGAACATACCATTGCTTATCGTGCTGATATCGATGCCCTTCCGATACACGAAGAGAACGATGTCGCCTATCGAAGTGAGACGGATAATAAAATGCATGCTTGCGGGCATGATGGGCATACAACCGCATTAATGTTATTTGTAAAAAGATGTAAAAAGCTATTTGATGAAGGTCAATTACCCCACCATGTTGTTTTTATTTTTCAACCTGCTGAAGAATCTGGGGGCGGTGCGAATTTATTAATCAAGTCTCATGCTTTAGATAAGTTTCATATCGATGCCATTTATGGTGTACATGTGATGCCTTTTGTTGAAGAAGGTTCGGTTGTAATAAGAGATCATGAGATTACAGCAAGTGCGACCGAATATCGATTTTTTATTGAGGGCGAATCGAGTCATGTTGCAAATAAAGAACAAGGTAAATCTGCGGGTGAAGCTTTACAGCATATTTTAACGCAAGTTTCACAAATCCAACAATATCATCTTAACGGGCTACAACGCAATATTGTTCACATCGGTCATTTCCATGCTGGTGAAGCGATTAATACGGTACCAAGTAAAGGCTATTTAGAAGGTACAATTCGGACTTATGATATGGATGATTTGAGCGCAATACAAAATCAAATGCAAAAAATTGCGCAAAGTGCGCATACCTTATTTGATGTCTCTTGCGAAGTAAAGTTTGCTGAAGGATATCCCCCTACTATGAATGATCCATCATTAAAAAAATATGTAGTGGAAAGTCTCAATTATCACCAAATGACGGTTATTGAGAATGAACGTCCATACTTGTTTGGTGAAGACTTCAGTTTTTATCGTCAAATTGCCCCTGCTTACTTTGTATTTGTAGGCACTAGAAATGATGAAAAGCAATTTGTAAGTGGTCTTCATACCCCACAATTAAATTTTGATGAGCATGTATTAATTCGCATTGCGGATTATTATGAAAGACTGTTATTTAATTATAACGAGGTGGAAGCATGACTGCAGTTTGGCAAATCAATCAAGCGCGTTTTAAAGAAAATGTAAAACGCGTTAAAGGTAATCAATCGATTATGGCTGTTGTTAAAAATAATGCATATAATTACGGATTAGATTTTGCAGTCAATACATTTAAAGAAATGGGTATTGATACGTTTAGTACAACGTCATTAAATGAAGCTATTGCGATTCGTAAAATCGATGCTGCAGCGACGATTTTTTTAATGAATGCAACGGATGAATTTGAGTTATTGCGTACATATGATATTCATATGACATTGCCCTCTTTGGCATTTTATGAACAATATAAAGAAGCATTGTTTGATGTTAAAGTGCATTTAGAATACGAAAACTTATTACATCGTTCTGGTTTTAAAACGATTGATGAAATGATAAAAGTTATTGAAGATCATCGTCAAACGTATAGCCCTAAAATGATAATAACTGGGCTTTGGACTCATTTTGGCTATGCAGATGAATTTGACGTTACGATGTATCAACAGGAAAGAGATGCTTGGTTCAATGTTGTTGATGTTCTAGTCAACAAAATGAATATGTCGTTTGACTTGATACACGCACAAAATAGCGCCAGTTATTTTAGAGAGGGCCATGTTTTTGAACATCATACACATGCACGTATTGGCATAGCTTTATACGGCTCTCGCCCATATGCTTCACTTTCTCGAGAAGCATTCCCGCAAGCATTGACAGTAAGCGCAAATGTCATCCAAGTGAGACAGGTTCAACAAGGAGATCACTGTGGTTATAGCTTTGCTTATACCGCGGAGGAAAATAACACACGTTTAGCCGTCGTTGATATTGGCTATGGAGATGGAATATTACGTACACGTGCGCAACATGAAGTTATGATAAATCAACGTATTTACCCTATTCGTGCCTTAATGATGAGTCATATGTTTGTTGAAGTTGATGAACACGTACAAGCGAAAGATAAAGTCATTTTGTATAATGAAGATTTACGCATCGATGATTATACATTTAAAGGCGTAGGTGCGAATTCGGAGCAGTTAAGCGCATTAAATTTGGATTCACTGATAAAGGAGTATAGATAAATGACAGTAAGTTACAATAAAAGTGGAGAACTCACTTTGGCAGGAACAAGTTTAAAAACTTTGGCCCAAAGCTTTGGGACCCCTACTATCGTCTATGATGAAGCGCAAATAAGAAATCAAATGAGACGCTATCACAGCGCATTTCAACAGAATGATATTGGTTATGTATTATCATATGCCTCAAAAGCGTTCACTTGTATTCAAATGGTCAAATTGGCACAATCAGAAGATTTTGATTTAGATGTGGTGTCTGAAGGAGAACTCTACACAGCTTTAGAAGCAGGTTTTGATCCGAAGCGTATTCATTTTCATGGGAACAATAAAACAAAACAAGAGATTCGCTATGCTATTGAAAGTGGTATTGGTTATTTTGTTGTTGATGCGCTAGATGAAATTGATTTGATTGAGCGCTATGCTACTGATACAGTCGAGGTTTTAGTTAGAGTTAATCCTGGAGTTGAGGCTCACACACATGAATTTATACAAACGGGACAAGAAAAAAGTAAATTTGGATTATCATTAAAACACGGCCTTGCTTTACAAGCTATCGAAAAAATACAAGCTTCTCAACAACTTCACTTTAAAGGTATCCATTTTCATATTGGTTCTCAAATTGAAGAAACAACGGGCATGATAGAAACAGCGAAAATGGTTTTACAGTGGTTAAAAGAAAATGATATTTCGATTGAATTGCTTAATTTAGGGGGCGGTTTTAGCGTGAAGTATGTTGAAAGTGATCGTCCTTTCAACATCGAGGAAGGCATTACTGAAATTGTTCAAGCCATAAAAGCAACATGTCATCAACTTGACTACCCTATTCCAACTTTAAGTATTGAACCGGGTCGTTCAATTGTGGCAGAAGCAGGTGTCACTTTATATGAGGTAGGATCGATTAAAGAGATTCCAAATGTGAATAAATATGTATCTATTGATGGGGGTATGAGTGATCATATACGTACAGCTTTATATGATGCACAGTATCAAGTGTTATTAGTGAACCGTCAAGAAGAAGCAGATGAGACGGTAACATTAGCAGGTAAACTGTGTGAATCCGGTGATATTCTCATTCATGAAGCTCGCTTATCTTCAAGCGTCAAACGTGGCGATTATTTAGCGGTTTTAACAACAGGCGCTTATCATTATAGTATGACGTCTAATTATAACCAAATTCAAAAGCCTTCTGTATTTTTTGTGAAAGATGGAAAAGCACGAGAAGTCATTAAACGCCAATCTTTAAGACAACTGATTATTAATGACGTTAAATAGTATCCATAACCTTGGTTTGTTAGTGAACGAAGTTGGAACATCCAATCTTTAATAACCCTCGCATGAGGTACAGGACGAGCCGGAGACGACGGGCTGAGGTTGTCCCCCTAGCAAAACAAAGGCATATTATACGAAGTTTTATAACAAAAAGGAAGCGCTAAGATGATTTTCTATTAAAAGTCATCTTAGCGCGATTCTTTTTGACAGTGATGACCTAGTCTTATGCTGTATGCTGTATGAACCACTGAGCATACAAAAAAGGTTCTTTGTCAACGTCGGTTGGCGAGACGATAACGCATTAAGCAACGTTATTTTGTTGTTTAATGCGTTTTTTATATTCACTTACAAATACCTTGGAAATGATTAAGATTCGATTCCTAAAATTCCAGAAATTTCTATAACCATAAGAAACCCGTTTAATCAGTTTTATTTTATTATTAATGCCCTCAATTGGCCCATTCGTTAAATGTGGATAACGCATCGTATTTGAGATATAGGGCAAATATTTGATGAATGTTTGAATGACGCGCTTGAGTCCTTGTGAAATATCTTTTGTTTTTGAATCCTGTAAGATGAAGCGTAATTGCTGGATATCGTTTACTTTCAGAGCACTTAAAAGACGATGCCCCGTTTCATATGTCTCTTTGAGCCTCTCATCAAGCTCCAATAAATACTGAACTAAACTGTATTGACTCTGCCAAGACTTAAAAAGTCCGTATGACTGATATATCATTCGATCTAAATCTAAGGGCGCTTTTAATAGTAACTTCCAATAACGCTTTAATTTATTATATTGAGGTCTATCTTTTGTCCTAAAACCATTCATAACTTGAACTCGGCATCGATTGATTTCACGATTGATAGCCTGCACGATATGAAAGCGATCCATAATTATCTCCGCATGAGGAAATAAGTCTTGAATGAGTGCGATATAAGGTGGAAACATATCTATAGAGATGGTTTTCACTCTTTCACGTTGCTTTCTAGAGAACTTTAAAAAATAGGCTTCTAATTTATGTTTGCGACGATCAGGTAAAATATCGATGATATCATGGGTTACACTATCACAGTAAATAAAGCTCATCGCACCTTCGACATCTTTCGTTGATTTGAATTCGTCAAAAGCTAAGTGCTCCGGTAAAACATGATGTGCCTGCGTCTTCACCGAATCACTTACCTCTTTTAAATGGCGATGGACAGTTGAAGGTGATACACATAGACTTTC
Source organism: Staphylococcus schleiferi (assembly GCF_900458895.1). Lineage (NCBI taxonomy): Bacteria > Bacillati > Bacillota > Bacilli > Caryophanales > Staphylococcaceae > Staphylococcus > Staphylococcus schleiferi. The sequence goes on along the minus strand of NZ_LR962863.1, from coordinate 1,438,104 downwards.
AGCGACATCCTTTTCAGAGATGACTTTAGATAGTTTCCGGGTCATCATGCGTTTGACCTCATTTGAGATGGTACATCGGGGTTGAATATAGGGTGTTTGAGCTGTAAAGGTTTGTTGACAAGCTTTACAGTAAAAGCGCTGTTTCTTCAATTTTAAATAGGCAGGTCTTTCAAAAATTAATCCCATATAAACTTTCGTTTTACGAAAGCCATGTTTAATAATTAAATGGGCATCATTTTTAATTCCACAACACGCACAAGCACTGGGATGATATGTCAATTGGCCTTCGTATAATAATGCCTTTACGTTTTTATGTACATCTAATCCTAGATTTTGAGTGATTTTTAAATTTTTGACTTTAATTCCAAGCATTTCTGATATATCATTACACATAGGCACAATATCTCCTTAATCGTTGGTTTGGTCACTTACAATTATAGAGATATTTGTGCTTTTTTAATATCAAAAATTAAAATAACGGTCAGTGAATATTTCACCAACCGTTAAAAATATACAACCACAAAAAAACAGTGAAGTATGCTTCACTGTTTTTCTAAGTCAATATTGCATCTATTTATTATAGTTTTACAACGTTTGCAGCTTGAGGACCGCGATCGCCTTCAACTACTTCAAATTCAACTGATTGACCTTCATCTAATGATTTGTAACCTTCTTGGTTAATAGCTGAGAAGTGTACGAATACGTCGTTTTCTCCTTCAACTTCGATAAAACCAAATCCTTTTTCAGCGTTAAACCATTTAACTGTACCTTGTTTCATAATGTGTGAAACCTCCAAGACTAAAATTCAATATGCGCTATTCGCATATTACAAAAAATACTAATTCTTAATTTATATAATCTAAAAAATATTTTTTGCAATATGGAATAATGCTATTGCTTATACCTTATTATAAGGCAATTGTGCATGATTTGCAATATAGAATTTAAAATTTATCGATTAGTCTATTATTGGTAAATTTAAATAAATTTTTTCATTTTTTAATGTAATATAGCTATAAAAGATTTGAAGATCTTCCTCACAGTCTTCGCAATAGTTCATGTCACAATTATTATAAAATGCGTAAATATTATGCTTGCCAACAATGTAATTGTCATAACAGCCTTTCGCTTGTTGGATCAACTGTTGGTAAGCTTGTATAAATGCGTCGTACGAATCAAACTTCTGTGTATCTACGATGTGTTCTGGCCAGTCATCGAATAACCACCAACCTTCGTAGTCTGCACGAATCTTAGCAACTTCCCACATGAAATTGTCCCCCTAAATACAAGAAATGTCTTTCATCCAAAATAATATTTTTAAATTTAAAAATCAAGTTAAAGCACTTAAATCATCGACATGTGATGTAGCTTTATTATTAGAGTTTTAGGCTGAAAATCCTTATAATTAACTGTAAGAGGTGATGTTAAATGAAGCACTATTTAATCCGTGTATATGGTCGGGTGCAAGGTGTAGGGTTTAGATATTTTACTGAACGACTTGCGATGCAATATGAAATCGTTGGCAATGTAAAAAATAAAGATGATTATGTAGAAATTCATGCTCAAGGGAATGAAACACAACTTGAAAGCTTTACAAAGGCTGTATCGAAGGGCGCCTCCCCTGCTTCAAGTGTTACACACTATTCTGTTGACGAACTAGAAATAGAAAAAGATTTTAGAGATTTTAAAGTGATATCTTAAAGGAAGATGGATATGAAGTATATATTTTCTCGTATTTGGGGTGTTTTTGTCGGTATTCCGGTATCTATTATCGCACTGCTGACAAGTATTTTTGCCTTAGATTTAAATTTTATTTTAGACATGTTGATAGGCTTTACAGGATTTATTGCGGGTTATGTTCCAACACAAAGACTCACATCACGTGCGTATTTACAAGAAATGAATTTATCGCGCAAAGACTATCGCTATATTGTGCATCAAATAAACCAAGCACAAAGTAAAATCAAAAGAATTTTAAAAACATTTATTAATGTACGATCTATACAAGATTTCAAGTTGATTAATGACATCTTTCGTTTGAGTCGTACGATTAACGCGCTCGTTAAACAACGGCCTTTTCAATTTTATAAGATAGAAAGTTTTTATTATTCGCATATCGATAATGCGCTTTATCTTGTTGAAAGTTACACACGTCTTGCGAAAATGCCTTTAAAATCAGCAGAAGAACAACAAAAATTACAACAAACGCGTATTACATTAGAAGAAGTCAAACGTACGCTGATTGCTGATTTAAAACAAATTAATGAACAAGATTATAATCAACTAGACACGGAAATAAAGCTTAATCAGCTGTATCAGAAAAGAAATATGAAAGAAATGGAGAATGATCGATGAAACAAAATGACCTTTCTAAAGAAGCGACAGCACATCCTTTAGATGATTATTTCAAATCTTTTGATCAAGAAATGACGTCTCAAAGTCAGGTACAAGCTTTAGAAACATCGTCAGAGTTAGATAAACATTTATCAGAACAAGATCGTCAAAAGATTCATAGTTTATCTGCACAAATCGAACCTTTAAATCATGAAAGTTTATTGAAATTTGGAGCTAACGCGCAAACACAGCTTTCAACTTTTTCGCATCAAATGTTGAATGAAATACAGTCTAAAGATGTAGGCCCCATCGGTGATACATTAGAACAATTGATGAAAAAACTTAAAGAAGTTGATCCTGAGTCGTTATCTCAAAAGGATGATTCATTTTTAAAGAAAATATTTAAGCGTTCAAAAAATTCAATGCAACAGCTATTTTCACGAATGCAATCGGTAAGTGCTCAAGTGGATCGTATTTCGATAGAACTCGATAAAAACAAATCACTATTAGTAAAAGATATCCAAATGTTAGATGGCTTGTATCAACAAAATAAAGATTATTTTGATATTTTAAACTTATACATTCAAGCTGGTGAACAGAAAAAGAAAGAAATAGAACAAGCGCTATTACCTCAATTGCGTGAAGAAGCTAAAAGCGCATCTGATCAAATGAAAGTTCAAGAAGTTGCAGATATGGAGCAATTTTTTAGATCGTTTAGATAAGCGAATTTATGACTTGAAATTATCAAGACAGATTTCTTTACAATCGGCGCCACAAATTCGAATGATTCAGAATGTGAGTCGTGCGCTCGCTGAAAAAATTCAAAGTTCAATTTTAACAAGTATTCCGTTATGGAAAAATCAGATGGCAATCGCGCTTACTTTACAACGTCAACATAAAGCTGCTATTGCACAAAAGCAAGTAACAGATACAACCAACGAAATGCTTTTACGTAACTCTGAAATGTTGCGTCAAAACGCTAATATAGCTGCTCAAGAAAATGAGCGAGGCATTGTTGATATTGAAACGCTTAAGACAACACAAGATAACATTATTCAAAACGATTGAAGAAACGCTACAAATTCAAGAGGAAGGCAGACAAAAAAGACAACAAGCTGAAGCGGACTTGAAGCTATTAGAAAGTGACTTAAAAGAAAGACTGACGACAGCTAAAGTTCAAAGAAACCAGCAATAATCAGTATGAAAACATTTAAAAAACCACCGCATCCATAATAGGAATGCGGTGGTTTCATTATGACTCACGATTATTCTTTTTCGTAAACGATAATGTTAGAACTTTTTACAAATGCACCAATGATATAGCTGATGATTAATGTAACTACAGCAATTGGAAACCATTCAAGTGAATGTTGATGTAAAGGAAGTTGATCAATAAAGCTTAATTTTAACCATCCGTTTGTATTCATAACACTTAAAGCAGATTCAATTGTGACAACAGCCACAGTGATTTGTTGCGTAATTCGTCGTGTTGGAATAAAACGTGCGATTAAAATTAACAATACTGTCGTAATCGTGATTGGGTATAAAATGAGTAAAACCGGTATAGACATTTTGATTACAGCATTTAAACCTAAGTTTGATAATACAAAACTAATTAAAGTAAAAATGTAAACATATGCTTTATAAGAGATTTTAGGTAAAATGCTATTGAAATACTCACTGACAGAGACAACTAATCCACAAGCTGTTGTTAAACATGCGAGTGCAACGATAATACCTAGTAAATATTTACCAAATGCACCATAACCTGCATCCGCCATTGTAATTAATAAATAAGCCCCAATATTTTGATCGTTATCTACTAATCGTTTCATTGTATCTTCAGGGATAATCATGTGATTACCGATAAAGCCAAGTGAGATATAAATGACGGCTAATGCAATTGCCGCAATGATACCCGCCATTGCTGTTTGTTTGAAAATGGCATTTGCATGTTTAAGGCCTGTTGCTTTAACCGCATTCACCACTATCATTGAAAATGCAATCGCTGCAATTGCATCCATTGTTAAATACCCTTCTGTAAATCCTTTTGAAAAACCACCTAAAGCAGAAGTGTAAGTTTCAGGATTTGCACTACTTTGCGGTTTGCCACCAAAGTCGATAAAACCTTTAACAATCATTGCGATAATTGTCACTAAAAGTAAAGGTGTTAAAATGGCACCAATACGGTCAACGATTTTACCTGGGTTCAAACATAAATATAAAACAATAAGAAAATATATAACTGAAAAAATGAATAGCCACAAAGGATTACTCGAATGGATAACTGGTGTTACTGTCATCTCAAAAGATGTTGAAGCTGTTCGAGGTATTGCAAATAAAGGCCCTATTGTTAAATAGATAGAAACTAAAAATACAACTGAAAATGCAGGATGTATTTTATTAATTGCTCCGATATAACCTTGTTTATCTAATGCACCAACGACAACGCCGAGTAATGGCAAACCAATTCCAGTTAGTACAAAAGCAAGAATGGATGGCCAAAAATATTGACCGCTATCGAGGCCTAAGTTTGGTGGAAATATAAGATTTCCTGCTCCAAAAAAGATGGCAAATAACATAAAGCCAATGATTAAAGTGTTTTTATTCATATTGCTACTCCTTCAAATTCCTTTAAATAAATATGATTCATTCTATCACAAGAATTTGCCATCGTCTATAAAATTTCTGAAAATTACAAATGTAACTTCAAGTTTTGTATTAAAATGATTTCAATAATAATTTTTTTAATAACGGAGACAACATACTCGGTAAATGTTGAACGCCTTCCACAAATATCGCATATTGACCATAAATGTTATGAATGGTTTGTTCAATAGATTCAGTAATAGGTTCTTGGCTAAGGAAAACGTTGAAAACTTCAATTCCTAGTTTACGTGCCTTTTCTACAGCTTCATAAGTGTCTAAAATTCCATCTTGACTATAATTGAAGGCAGAAGGCTCACCATCAGAAAATACAATTAAGAATCGTTGTTGCTCTGAACGTGTTAATAAGCGTTGACTCGCAATTCGTATAGCTACACCATCACGATTATCATCTTGAGGTGTTAATGACATAATTCTTGGCGCTTCTGTATTAAACGTAGATTGGTGATAATGAATAATTTCATCCAATAATATTAGGCTGATATTCAGCATCTGCTTCAAAAGCATCTTCATTAAACGCTAAAATTTCATGTTTAACATTATGAGATTTCAAAGTTTCATGAAAAAGCACGACCCCTTTAATCGTTTCTTCCATTTTGTCGTGCATACTCGCTGAGGCATCGATGAGTAATGTAAAAGTCGCATCGAATGTTCGACTCTGGTCAGCTTTTTTATAAAAAAGCTTATATTGATCATCAATAAACCAATTCACTAAATTACGTTGTAAACGTCCTTTAGTAAGATGCGTGCGAACATCTTGGTACTCACGATCGATAGTTTTTTTAATAATTTGAATTAAATCTTTTATCTCATATTGCACTTCACTCTGAACTTGACGGTATGCCTCGAAATATTCAGGTTGAATCTCCGGTACATTCCACTTAATATCAACATATTGATTGATGCCCGACAAACTGAGTAATTGGTTCGATGGACCTTGTTCGCCACCTTCTTCATTTTCTTTCGTATCTTTAGAGCCGCGTCCCTTTTTACTAATCATATCAGTCATATCGTCCGTACTATCGCCTTCTCTTGCGGTGTCATTATCACTTAACACCTCACTATTTTCACCTTCATGTAATTCCATTTCGAGATAGGTGCCGCCAGCAGTGTCGCTATCTGCATATTTAGACTCGATCTGCTCTGCTTCAACTTCCTCTTCCTCTTCTTCATCTCGATGGCCATCTGTTTGTGCAGCATCTGTCCGCTTTAAATCTTCAAGTGTAAGATTTGATAAAGCTTCATAAATATGCCGGGGAATATGATAATATTCATTGAGCATATCTTCACTGAGCCAGTCGTCCACTTGAAACATAATCCTTTGTACGAGGTACATTGTCTCTTCACTAGAACGAAGTTGAAAAGCATCAGGTAGATATTGATACATTCTATTTAATATGCCATCTAACTCAACGTGAATATCCGGTACAGTGTAGAAATCATCTTGTAAAAATGATAATTCTAAATTTAGAAACAGTAAGTCAGTGAATAATGTTTTAGTGCGGTATACATTGATTTGTGACTCACAATACTGTTTGCGAATCTGCTTTCTGACTTGTATCATCCGTTGTGTCATCGGTCGTTGTTTGATGATTAAGTTTAAAATACGCATTTCCTCAATCATTTTAAATAATTGACGATACAGTTTAGGATGTTTAAAGCCTTCTTCATTATTTAAAACTTCATTGACCACTTGTGGATCCATATGAAAATAACTGTACGTTGCAAGTAAAATATCAGTTTTCAGACCTGTATGTTCGATGGTTTTAGGTCGATGTGCCCAAAAAGAACTACAGATTACTTCATTTTGGATAGCGTCATAATATGGAAATTTATGAATTTTTACTTGCGTGTCTTCATTTTTCAGTAACAACCTTGCAAGGTCTTGGAGTATCATCACTTTCATTGCATCAAGTTGTTCATCATTAAACATGATAAAACGATCGCTCATCAAATCACCCTCTAAAAGTTAAGTTCTACTGCATTCATTATCGCTTGTTGCTCACGTTCATCTTCTAATTTATCAATAATGGTACGTTGTATGGCTCTTTCGATTGGCATCACTGTTGCTAAATCACTCATATCAATTAAAGCACGTATACTGGCTGCCTCTTCAGAAAGCTGACCTTGTTGTGTCATCGTGCGCAGATCTTCATTAAATTTAATAATTTGATGGATTAATCGGTCATCTTGCAAAAGACTTTGTGCTTTAATGACATCATGCAATGTATCGCCATCGATATAATCCACATTAATGACTACAAAGCGGTTTTTTAAAGCTTCATTCATGGGTAATGTACCGACGTACCCTTCATTGATTGCGGCAATTACTTTAAATCCAGGTGCGGCTTTGATGACCTCACCAGTAAAAGGATTCGTAAGTTGTCTTCGATAATCAAGAACACCGTTTAAAATCGGTAGTGTTTCAGGTTTGGCCATATTAATCTCGTCAATATACAAAATATGCCCTTCACGCATCGCTTTAATGACTGGCCCATCAATAAAGACAATTTCTTGATGCCCTTCTTCTGAAGTCTTAATTGTTTTGAAGCCGAGTAAACTTTCAGCATCTAAATCCACAGAACAGTTAATTTGATGCATAGGCAATTGAGTGATATGACTTAATGTTTCGGCTAATTTAGTTTTACCAGATCCTGTTGGTCCTTTAAGTAAAATGTTTTTATTTAAAGCAAATAATTTTTCAGCATCTCCTAATACCGTTTCATCTGAGTTTATATAACTTGTAAATTGTTCTTTTATCATTCCCAAAATCCTTTCTAATTCAGTGCATGAAAAAAGACGTGAGTAAAAAGATACCCCCGCTTTTTATCACATCTATTTTCTAAGTCTGCTTGTATTAAACTTCTTCAAAATAAGTTTTATAGTATCCACCGACATGACCAGAATTATCAATTATTTGATAATACTCTTCTGTTTCATTAACGACTGGATATGTATTGCCAATCGTTAACATATCACTTACTGTAAATTTCTTTGCATCTGTATGAATGACTTTAACTTGCTTTTGAGGTGTTTGTTCTTTCCAAGTTTCGTGTAACATCTAATTTCATCCTTCCTCTTGTTGTTCTAAAGTTAAGATATATGAAATACCGTTCGCATCATTTATCCGAATAGAACGTGTATGTTGTTGATCATTTTTTAAAATTTCGTAAGGCATTTGATGCGCTTTTAATTTATTAATCGCATCATTAAATTCGGACATATTTTGTGCAGTAAATTCGACTTGCTCTACAATGCCATATTCTGGCAGTATTACGGTTTCTGCTGATTCGAATACGTGAATTTCAGCGCCTAAGCCACCATTTTGAGATTGTAATACAACTGTGCGTATTTGTGTTTGCGGTGTCACGTACTCTGCAAAAACTTCAAAATTAAATATTTGCGTTAATAAAGCAATCGTAATCATCAACTCATTCGTTTTAATAATTACTGGGCCCACACCTTGAAGTTGATGAAGTGGATTAACGGTACTCTCTTCATTTGGTATGCCTAGACCCACACCCGTATTGTTTTCGTTTGAAAAAATGTCAAATCGTTGTTCATTGGAATCATAAAAAGCGAGATGTGAATGACCATTCATGAATGTGGGTTCTTGATAATCAAGACGATGTTGATGAAAAATATCTTCATATTCCCGAATTCCTTCATCTGAAGGTGTACGCAATCCAATCAGTTGAAAATGCTGATGCTCTTGTTGAATAGGTTGATTCACTTCAACAAATTGTATTCTTGTTCCTGGATTAATAGCTGCATCACCAAATTGAACAGTGTTATTCTTTTTTTGATAAGTCATTCCTAACACATTATGAAATAAATCAATCGTTTTGTCTATATTTTCAGTCGCAAGTGTAATACTTCGGATATGAGACATAAATGATTCTCCTTCTTTCTTAAGTCCGTTTTGGATTTCATCTTAAAGTTAAGGTACCGCTATTATTTAAAGAAAATACCAAACACAATAAAAAGAATTCCTGCCCATAAATATATGGATTACGCATGACTGTATTTCATCATGTCAAAACCATATAGTACAAGTAGTGCTAAGCCTATCGTTTGGAAAATAGGATAGTAATGAATAGAACCAACTAGGCTTGCAATCATCAGCCCTATATTGATCAAAATTAGGAAAATGCCCACTGTTAAAACAGGCACTATTAATTTACGGTTCATTTGTCAATTCCTTTCTTAATGCGCCTATCTTTTATTGTAACGTATATCGCATCGTTTGGATATGTATTGACAATTGAATATATCAGGATCCCTAATTTAAAGACGAATGTCAATCATTTTTCACTATTCGATGTTATGAATAGCATGATAGCAATGAAATTTGTTAAGTTAATCAAATGAAAAATACAACGGCGTCCATGCACCGTTGTATTTTAATGTGTAAAGTCGTTTCTTTTTAAGATTCTAATAATAAATCTTCAGGATTTTCAATCAGTTCTTTAATCGTTTTTAAGAAACCTACAGCTTCTTTTCCATCGATAATTCGATGATCATAACTTAAAGCAATGTACATCATTGGTCGATTTTCAATCGTATCTTTATCGATTGCAATCGGTCTTGTCATAATAGAATGCATACCTAGTATAGCAGCTTGGTTACCATTAATAATTGGTGTTGACATCATTGAACCGAAGATACCACCATTTGTAATGGTAAATGAACCATTGACCATATCATCAAGAGAGAGTTTATTATCACGTGCTTTTGCAGCTAAGCGTGCAATTTCTTCTTCAATCTCTGCAAAGTTCTTTTTATCACAATCACGAACGTTTGGTACTAATAATCCTCCCGGTGTAGAAACGGCCACACCGATATCATAAAACTGTTTCGTTACCATATAGTCGCCATCAATTTCTGCGTTAACTTCTGGATATTTTTTAAGAGCGGCAACTGCAGCTTTTGTGAAGAATGACATAAAGCCTAACTTAGTACCATTATGGTCTTCCATAAATTTTTCTTTTTTACGTTTACGCAATTCCATAACATTTGTCATATCAACTTCATTGAAAGTTGTCAGCATTGCTGTATTGTTGCTCACTTCTAATAATTTCTTAGCTGCAGTTTTCTTTCTACGGCTCATTTTTTCACGAATCACTGGTTTGTTCGGATTTTGTGGTGCTTGTGGTTTTGATTCATTTTGCTTATCTGCTGATTTTGTTGCTTGTTGTTCTTGAGGGCCACGAGCAACATCTTCTTTACGAATAACATCGTTCGCTTTACGACTCACTTCACTCAAACTGATGCCTTTTTCACGTGCAGCGCGTCTTGCTGACGGTGTGGCATTGATTCGTTCATTTGAAGCTGTTTGTGCGACTTCATTTTGTTTATCTGATTTTTCTTCTGCTTTTTGATCAGACGGGCTTTCTTGTTGATCATCTTTTTCTTTTGACGATGTTTCTTTTTTAGAATCATCTTTATTTGATGCTTTTGCGCCACCTTCGCCTACAACAGCGATTGCTTGACCGACTTCAACGGTATCGCCTTCTTCTGCAAGTAATTCTTGAATTGTACCTTCTTCTTCAGAAACGACTTCAACGTTTACTTTATCCGTTTCTAGTTCAAGTATGGCTTCACCTTTTTCAACTGTGTCACCTACTTGTTTTAACCATTCTGCAATGGTACCTTCTGTAATTGATTCTGCTAACTCTGGAACTTTTACCTCTGCCATTTTAAATATGCCCCCTAAATATTTAAACTATTTTCAATAATGATATTTTGAACAAGTTTGTGAATCTCTCCATCACCCTCAGAAGGTGCAGCACGATGTTTTCTGCCGTGATAAATGAGTTGATATTGATCCCCTGCAAGTTCGTTTAAAATAGGGTGAACAAAGTACCATGCACCTTGGTTTTGTGGTTCTTCTTGAACCCATGCAATGGTTTCAAGTTTTGGTAATGTTTTTAATAGCGACTCAATTTCTTCTTTTGGAAATGGATAAAGTCTTTCAACAGCGACAATTAAAATTTCATCGTTTGGTGATTCTTTTAGACGTTCTTTCAAATCAATAAACATTTTTCCTGATGCTAAAATGACTTTTTTAATTTTATTTGCGTCGTGATTTTCCGCAAGAATAGGTTCAAATCCACCACTTGTAAATGCATCGATAGGCTGTGCAACGGTTTTATTACGTAACAAGCCTTTCGGTGACATTAATACTAAAGGTCTCATCGCATCTGTGCCTAAGCTTGCTGCTTGTGCACGTAACAAATGGAAATAGTTACTTGAACTTGATAAGTTACATACTGTCATATTGTTTTCTGCTGCTAGTTGTAAGAAGCGTTCTAAACGTGCTGATGAGTGTTCGGGACCTTGCCCTTCAAATGCGTGTGGTAAGAAGAATGTCAATCCTGAACGTTCTCCCCATTTTGCATTGCTTGAGAAAATAAAGTTATCATAATACATTTGTGCCATATTTGAAAAATCACCGAATTGTGCTTCCCAAATATTGAAAGATGATGGATTTTCTACATTGTATCCATATTCAAAGCCAACTACAGCAGCTTCTGATAATGGTGAATTATGAATATCAAAAGTTGCTTTTTGATCAGGTACATGTTGTAACGGAATGTATGTTTCTCCGTTTTCTTGATCATGTAATACTGCATGACGATGACTAAATGTACCACGCTCGCAGTCTTGACCTGTCATACGAATTGGGATTCCTTCTTGCATCACTGTAGCAAAAGCCAGTTGCTCAGCATGTGCCCAATCCACGAGCCCCCCTTCTTTTTCAAAAGGTTCTCTACGTTGTTCGAGAATACGATTTAACTTTTTAAAGACATTAAATGCTTCAGGATAAGTAAGCATTGCTTCATTAATTTCTTTTAATCTTTCAAGCGATAATTCAGAATCATTATTCGCTAACGGTTTTGCAATACTTTCAGGCATTGCCATGTCAGTATTGTTATTTGTATCTTTTTTATCGATTTTATCGTGTGCTTGATGCATTTCTTTTTGTACGCCTTCAATCACTTCATCCATCTCATCTTGACTAATCACACCTTCATCCACCAATTGTTGACCGTAAATGACTTCTGAAGTGTCATGCTTTTTAATTTCTTTATATGGTAATGGATTTGTAAGTGTTGGCTCGTCCATTTCATTGTGACCGAAACGACGATAACCTACTAAATCAATAACGACATCTTTGTTGAATGTCTTTCTAAATTCCATAGCAATATCGATAGCTTCAATTGTAGCTTCTACATTATCTGCATTCACATGTAGTATTGGAACGTCATAACCTTTAGCGACGTCTGTTGCATAAGTTGTTGAACGGCCATCTTCTGGATCGGTTGTAAAACCAATACGGTTATTTGTAATAATATGCAAAGTACCTCCAGTTGAGAAACCATTCAAGTTACCCAAGTTCATTGTTTCAAAATTGACACCTTGCCCCGGATAAGCAGCATCACCATGCACGATGATTGGCATTGCACTATTGTGATCTGTCTTAATTTGACTTGAGCCATCAGTGCGATCTTGTGCGGCTCTCGTGCGTCCAGTGACAACAGGTGCCACAACTTCAAGATGGCTAGGGTTATTTGCTAATGTGATGCGTTGTTCGAAGCCGTGTTCTTTAATTGTTTTAATGCCACCTAAATGATACTTCACGTCTCCTGTCCAACCTGAAGTGATTTTTAAACTGCCATCTTCAGGTAAAAACTTCATCGGATCAGTATGCATAAACTCAGAAAGCATCATTTCGTAAGGCTTTTTAAGTACATGGGTTAGCACATTTAAACGCCCGCGATGTGCCATACCAATTTGTATATTTGTAATTTGTTCTTCTGCTGCACGTTTAATTGTTTGAGTGATCATAGGCACGAGGGTATTTACACCTTGGATTGAAAATCTTTTTGCACCTACGAAGTTTTTGTGAAGGTATTTCTCAAACCCCTCTACGTGTGCGAGAAGTTTAAATAGTTTAATTTTTTCTTCTTTGTTGAGGCTTGCTTTATAAGGTGTCTCAATTCTACGTTTCAGCCATACACGTTCTTTATTATTATTAATATGTGTATATTCAAAAGCAATAGGACCTTTGTAACGTTTTTCCATTCTCACTATGGCTTCATACGCATTATCATAAATATCCTTAAAATGGTCAGAAACGATTTCTGCTGAGATGCCCTCAAGTGTTTGTTGATCTAAATTAAAGTCTTCTGGATTTAATTTAGGAATATTCGTACGTTGAGGCGCGTTTACAGGATAAATATCAGCCTCTAAATGACCATACTGTCTAATATTATCAATTAATCGCATAACACGTTTTATTGTGCTATCCCCTGAGCTTGATTGATATGTTGATGAAACTGTTGCTTCACCGTCTTTAATTGTACTAAAGAGAACTTGTAAATCTTCAGTAACAGAACTAGGATCATCTAAATATTGATCATAAAGTTCTAAAATTAATCCTAAATTTGTTCCAAAGTTTACAGGTGCCTCTGTCACCTGTTTATCGTTCTTCATAATCCACCCTCCACATTTAAAAAAATAAAAACGCTTACAGGTCAATAATAGCATTAAAATGTGAACATTTAAAGGCAAAAAATTGGATAATTATAGTTATTATAATGAATCGAAACTGATGATAAATGTTGTAAATTGGCCCACTTCACTTTTGACTGAAATACGACCGTTATATAGTTTGACCATTTTATGTGCGATAGATAAACCGAGTCCGTTTCCACCTTGTTGGCGGGACCGAGATTTATCAACACGATAGAAACGATCGAATATATGTGCTTGGTCTGCCTGAGGTATGCCCATTCCCCTATCTGTAATTTTAATTAAGACTTGGTTGTTAATTAGTTTTGTTGCTATTGATACATGCTTATTTTGCGTATCATATTTAATTGCGTTATCGAGAAAGATTAACAGTATTTGTTCTAGATGGAATGAATTAATATCTAAATAGATAAAATCTAAATTAGATGAAAAATTAAATTGATAGTCTGGGTGAATTTGTTGTAAAGAATGTATCCGATTTTTAATTTCTTCGTTTACATCTACTTTTTCCGTTTGGTTATCAGTTAAGCGTGAGTCATCTTTAGTTAACAGTAACAATTCTTCGACAAGTTTTGTAATTCGATTCATTTCTTCTAATGAAATATTCAATGATTCTTCTAATATGTCAGGATCTTTTTTACCCCAGCGCTGAATTAAATTGAGATGGCCTTGTATGATTTGTAACGGTGTGCGCAATTCATGTGAAGCATCTTCAACAAATTGTTTTTGTTGATTAAACGAATTTTCAAGTTTGACCATCATACTGTTAAATGTATCAATGAGCGCATCTGTTTCTTCGTAATTCGTAGGTACCTCAAGTTTCTCTTGGAACCCATTTCGTCTAATTTGAGTCATTTTTTCAGTAATAATATTAATCGGTTGTGTGATTTGCGATGAAAAGAAATAACTGATACATGCGGTTACAAATAATGCGATAAAACCAAATATAAGTGCCAAGTAAGTAATAAAATTGAGTAAATCATCGTAAACATCAAGAGAGTGAACAATTGTTGCATACCCTTTAAAGTGACCCGTATCTACAGGATTAGAAACAGTAATATAAGCCCCTTTGTCATTTCGTATAATTTTAATGTTTCGAGTTTCGTGAGGGTGAAAAGGTGGTGAGAACTGGATATTCGTTGTATTTGAGTTTTCTAATAATTTATGTCCGTGTTCATCATAAAGAATGACTTTTTGATAGCTATCTGTGACGGAGCTATACTCTAAAGCTGTAATATTTTTTACCGGTTTTGTTTCTAAAAGATTGTAAAGATCATCTGCACTTCTTTCTGCTTTTTGAAATTCATTTTGCTTGAGTAAACTACTAATTGCATAAATAATGAGTAAGCAAAATATGAAAATGATAAGAAACGTAATGAGTGTCGTCACAAATGTCCATTTGGTTTTTAGTGTCGATTGTTTCATTGTCTGATCACGTATCCTACACCTCTAACCGTTTCAATTAGCTTTTGTTTATCGATTTTTTTCAATTTATTTCTTAAATATCGAATATATACATCTACTACATTTGTTTCGACTTCAGATTCATAACCCCAAACATGATCAAGAATTTGTTCTCGATGCAAGACGCGATTTTTGTTTTCTGCAAGAAGTAATAATAAATCAAATTCGGTTTTAGTGAGTTCGAGAGTTTCATTTTCATACCATACTTTGAAAGCATTTTTATCTATTTTGATGCCATCTATTTCTATCACATTTGATTTAGCTGAATGCTCATCTGTGTACCGTCGTATCAATGCACGACTCCTTGCTAATAATTCTTCAATTTCAAAAGGTTTGACAATATAATCATCAGCGCCATAATCTAACCCAGTGACTTTATCTTCTATTTCACCTTTAGCAGTAATCATAATGATAGGCGTATCTTTTTGCGTACGCAATCTTTTACAAACTTCTAAACCATCCATTTCAGGTAACATTAAATCTAATAAAATAAGATCAAAATCATGTTGTAAAGCGCGATTCAATCCTGAAGCGCCATCATTTCTAATTTCTACATCATAATTTTCATGTTTAAGTTCTAATTCAATAAAGCGAGCTAAGTTTTTTTCATCTTCTACAATGAGTACTTTTTTCATGCTTGTCACCTCTTCCATAATCATATGCTAAAACTATAAAACGGGAAAGTTTTTTAAAAAATTTTGCGTTTTTAATTGACAATCATTCTCAATGAGTTATAATGTAATTGAAAATGATTATCAATCACAACGACCCCCCACTACAATTCGTTCTTAAGATTGAGTCATTTTCAATAATATCCCCTTTTATATGCCCGTATAAAAATTCGTTGATATTAAACGTTAAATAAAAGCCGTCGCATTCATTTGCGGCGGCTTTGTTGCTTTTTATAAATTCAATTGTTTACGTAGGATGAGTTGAGACAGTAAAATACAAATCACACCGCCTATAATTCCTGCAATGATGTCAGTTGGATAATGGACACCGAGATAGACACGAGAACTAGAAATCAAAATGATAAATAGTGCACTCGCACCAATAACAAAAGCTTTTGATTTCCCTTTTAAAATACGGTGTGCAACAAACATTAAACTTCCAAAAAATGCTGTTGCACCCATGGCATGTCCACTTGGAAAACTAAAACCTGATATATCAATGAGTCGTAACAAAGTTGGTCGTTCTCTATCGAATATATTTTTAAGTATTGGATTCGTCACGCCGGACATTATCATAGTCAGTGCAAAAAAGAGCGCTTCAATTTTGTATTTATAGAGCATAAGTAAAGTTACGACAATGAGTGATAATGTAATCATTGCCCATACTTCACCGATTTGAGTCGCACCGAAAAAGATAGAAGTCGATATAAAACTCTCTGAAGAATAAATAAATGAATAAACTTCATTATCAATCCACTTGCCTAAGCGCGATTCATGAAACATGGCAATCACTGAAAATATCAGTGTAAAAATGAGTAAAAGTGAAATTCGCTTCCAATGTGACATGAACTAACCTCCTTAACCAAGTGCATCATGAATTATTTTTTCAAGTAAATCATCTTTAGTATAACTTTCAGTGAAATTCTCCATATTGTTAATATATTGAGCTCTATTTTTTTCAATTTCATTGAGCGCTGCCATCAATGTTTCACTAGTGAGTTCGGACTCATCTAACATAGTAGCATAACCTTGCTTTTCGAAATATTGCGCATTATCAATTTGATCGCCTCGTGATTGATCAAGGCCTAATGGGATTAAAAGCATTGGCAAACGTAATGTTAGAAATTCATAAATCGCATTTGAACCCGCTCTTGAAACGACGGTATCTGTAATTGCAAGTAAATCTGTTAAATCATCTTTAACAAATTCAAATTGTACATAACCTTCAGTTTGGACATGTGGCGCGACTAAGCCTTTACCAGTCAAATGAATAATCTGATAAGTTTCAAGCAATGTATCAAGATGACGACGAATGGCCTCGTTTATTTTAAGGCTTCCCATACTGCCGCCCATCACAAGTAACACTTTTTTGTTTGGATTAAATCCAGTTAATTGATAACCACGTGTTTTATTGCCGTGCTTCAAATCTTCTCGAATGGTAGCCCCGACAAAATCTGCTTTATCTTTCGGAACATGCTTTAACGTATCTTCAAATGTTGTATAAAGTTTTTTGGCAAACTTAATTGCAATTTTATTAGCTAGACCCGGCGTTAAATCAGATTCATGAACAATTGTAGGTATTTTTAATGATTTTGCAGCTAATACAACTGGCACGGAGACAAAGCCCCCTTTTGAAAAAACGATGTCTGGCTTTTCGCGTTTTAAGACTTTACGTGCATCTAAAATTCCTTTTAACACTTTAAAGACATCTTTTAAGTTTTCAAAAGAAAAGTAGCGCCGTAATTTACCACTAGAAATGACATAGTAAGGTGTTTGGGGCAATTGCGATTCAATCATTTCACGTTCTATTCCCTTTTTCGAACCAATATAAAATGCCTCATGTCCTTTCTCGATTGCAGCTGGAATTAAGCTCAAGTTGACCGACACATGTCCAACAGTTCCGCCACCTGTAAATGCAATTTTAACCATATTAACCCTCTATTCTGTTAAATTTTTATAATATGCATAAAATGGTTTACCTTTATCAAAAGGAAACTCAGTACTTGTCATTTCACCAGTTTTGACAAAACCATATTTTTTGAACAATCCTTGTGCGCGTTCATTTTGTGAAAATGTATCTGTCAACAAAATTTGAACATGATGTGATTCTGCCAAGTCCATTGCGAATTGCATTAGTTGTTGCGCAATCCCTCGATATTGTGGCGATGCGACAAGGCGATGAATGACATAAGCATTCGATTTATCAATGGGCCACTCAAGCGCATCATACCAATCTGGTGCATTTTGGTCAATGACGATAAAACCTTTAATTTCTGAATCGTCATAAACGTATAGGCCGCCCATTTCAATATCTGTTTTAAAATGGGTTTTAAGTGGGTAACGATGATCCCATTGTGGATTGTTATCCTCAATCATTAGTTGTTTTGCTTCTTCTGTTAAAGCTTCGATTTGATTAAGGTCTTGTAATGTTGCTTTTCTGATCAATGAAATCACTCCTCAAGTTTCTTTAGCGTTTGTTCAAGCATAGGATCTTCACGCGTTGCTTTTTCAACCAGCTTTTCTGTAAATAGACGATTTGTTTCTTCGTTAAACATCCCATTTGCCTCTATGTGATTTTTTTGTTGAAATGCTTTAATTTCAGTCGTTAATTGCGCATCGTATGATTCATCCACTGCATCTATTGAATAACCTAAGGCTTTCATTCCAATTTTAATTGAGCGTATATTTTTATCGTGGTCACCTTGTTGGTAAGTTTTATCTGTCGGAATGGGTTTTATATTTTCATAGTCTGCACCTTTAACAGGAACATCTGGCTTAATACCTTTACCGTGAATATAATGACCATCAGGTGTTAACCATTTCATTTCAGTAAATTTCAATAAAGATCCATCTTTAAATTCACGTGTTGTTTGTACGATACCCTTACCAAATGATTTTGTACCATAAATTTTGGCAATATGATGGTCGTGTAGCGCACCTGAGAATACTTCAGAAGCACTCGCTGAACCTTCATTTAATAGGATTGAAACCTTCATATCTTTAATATGATCTAACGGTTGGTTTGCGGTTTTAACAGCATCTTTTTGATTGCCTTTTTCGAGTTTGACGACAGTTTCTCCTTTATCAAGGAAAATATTTGCCATTTTTACAGCTTCGTCCAACAAGCCGCCAGGATTATTTCTTAAATCCAATAATACTTGTGTGACACCTTCTTTTTGTGATTGCTGAATGGCAGATTTAAGTTCTCCTGCAGTGCCTTCTTGGAATTTATTAATTTTAAACACGCCAATGTGTCCATGTTTTTTGTATTCGACACTTTTTACATGAATCTTATCTCTTTTAACCGTAATATCTCTTGTGTCATTGCCTCTTTTAATCGTCAGTTTGACTTCAGTTCCTTTTTTACCGCGTATTTCAGGAATAATAGCATTGAGCGCTTTGTTTTTAGTCGAATGACCATTAATTGCTAATAGTTCATCTTTTGGTTTAATGCCCGCTTTTTCAGCAGGTGAATCTTTCATTGGACTTGTAATAATAATTTGTTTTCCTTTTTGTTGCATTTCAGCACCGATCCCGACAAAATCGCCAGAAACATCTTCTTGGAAAGATTTAGTTTCATCTTGAGATAAATACTCAGTGTATGGATCGTTTAAACTTTTAGTCATGCCTTTAATTGCGTCATTGAGAAGTTGATCTTTATCTTGCTTTTTATAATAATCATTCGCAATTAACTCGTATACATCACTTAGTTTTTGGGCATTCGCAGTCACTTTTTGGTTTTGAGATGCATGGTTGTAGTAAAAAAATCCCCCTGCAATAACTAATGCCGTTAAAACAAAAGTGAGTAGGATACTTAAAATAAAGGTTTTTAAAGATATGTAACGTTTTGGCTTTTTATTGTTGTTAGACGTACTCAATCGTATTTCACCTTCTTATTTGATTTTCTGATTTTTCAAAGGAAAAAGGGTGAGACATTGCTCGTCCGCACCCTTAAAACGCATATGTGGAAAGATATACATCACATTAAAATTGTAGCCATTCTTGATATTCCTCATATAAATCATCAAAGACAGACATAGGTAAAGTATAATTACCTTCCGTTTCAATATATTCGGACAATACATCGAAACTTTTCTCATATTTAGGAAATGATAAATCTTCAAAAATCATTTCTGCGAGTGCCCCTTGTAGATCTTTACGGCCACGTACAGTTAATGCGAATTGATAAAATGATGCATCTTTCATTATTTCATTTTCACTTCTATCACTGAAGTTTCACCTTTGCTAAGATGTGACGCCTCTTCAAATTGAATTGATTCTGTGCTAGCAGTATTGGTAATGATAATTGGAGAAACAGTAGATTTAGCATTTTGTTTAATAAATTCTAAATCAAATGATACGAGGACAGCACCCATTTTTACTCGATCACCACTTTCAACTGAAACTTCAAATCCTTCACCGTTAAGTTGAACAGTATCTAAGCCAATGTGAACTAATACTTCAAGACCATTATCAGCTTTTAAACTAATTGCATGTTTAGTAGGAAAAACGTTATCTACAACACCATCTATAGGTGAAACAACTGTACCTTCAATAGGTTGCACGCCAAACCCTTCTCCCATCATTTTTTGAGCAAAAACTGGATCTGGAATGTCTTCGATTTTTACAAGTTCACCACTAATAGGCGCATAAACCGTAATGTCTTTGCTTGCTTCATTATTCTTACCGAAAAGTTTTTTGAACATCTTGTTAACTCCTTTATTTATCAAAAAGTTTTACGAGATCACCATAACCGAGTGCTTCAAGTTTTTCATAAGGAATAAACTGAATTGCTGCTGAATTAATACAATAACGTAAGCCACCACGATCTTTTGGGCCGTCATTAAAGACATGACCGAGATGACTATTGCTGTCTTCAGAACGGACTTCTGTTCGAATCATTCCGAAAGATTTATCGACAAGTTCGATAATATCTTGATCATCAATGGCTTTTGAAAAACTAGGCCAACCACAATCTGATTCAAATTTATCATCAGAAGTAAAAAGTGGTTTACCTGAAATTTTGTCTACATAAATCCCTTTTTCATAATGATTCCAATATTCATTTTGGAATGGAGGTTCTGTCCCATCTTGTTGTGTTACGAGATATTCTAAGTCAGTTAGATCTTTTTTATCTTTTTTAATCATGCTTGATCACCCCAATGTTTTTTGATAAATGCTTTTCTACCAGACCCACGCTGATACTGATAATAATGAACGGGATGTTTTTTATAATAATCTTGATGATAGTCTTCTGCTGGATAGAAATTTTTGTAAGGTTCTACCGGTGTGACGACAGGTTTATCGAATATTTTTGCCTCATTTAGCGCATCAATTTTCTTTAGTGCACTTTCTTTCTGTGCTTCATCATGATAAAAAATGACAGGTCGATAACTTTCGCCTCTATCAAAAAATTGTCCATTTTTATCAGTCGGATCAAATGTTTTAAAATAAATATCTAAAATATCACTAAAAGATATCACTTGTTCATCAAATACAATTTGAACAGCTTCAACATGTCCTGTTGTATTCGTACATACTTCTTCATAAGTTGGATATTCAACCGTGCCACCACTATAACCAGAAGTGATGCTCTTAACACCGTCATATGATGTAAATGGTTTTACGAGGCACCAAAAACATCCGCCTGCTAATGTTGCTATCGCCATTTCTGACACCTCCGAGTTTTTATAAGTCTTTAGAATTTTTCAAGACAACTAAACCGATTGCACCCGCACCTGTATGCGTAGAAATCACGGGTGTCGTATGTCCAAATTCAAATTTTTGTATATTAAATGTTTCGTCTAATTTTTCTTTAAATTTATCCATAAAATCTTGTGCTTTTGCATGTGATATGCCAACCGATTCAATAGCATTATCACCGATAAATGATTTTAAATCTTTCAGGATAAATTTAATACATGCATTTTGTGTACGTGCATTATGAATCATCTCTAAATTACCATCAACAAGTTCACCAATTGGCTTAATTTTCATAAAGTTACCAATCAAGCCTTTTGCTTTACTAATGCGTCCACCTTTAATCAGTTGATCTAATTGACCAATAATGACGTATAACTTGATGTTTTCTTGTAATTTTTTTAATTTATTAAGGATTTCTTCTGTTGATAAGCCAGCTTCAACCCATTGTGTTAAACATTTCAATTGATAACCTAAACCAAACGAAATCGATTTTGAATCAATGACAGTAATTTTAGCATCAACCATTTCACTTGCTTGGACAGCCGTTTGGTAAGTACCACTTAAACCTGAAGATAGATGGATACTAATAATTTCAGCACCAGTTTGAGCAAGTTCCTCATATTTCTCTACAAATTTTCCGATTGGAGGTTGACTTGTTTTAAGATCATTTTCATCATAACCCAAGTATTGAGAAAAAGATTCATTTGTAATTTCAGTTTGATCTTCGTATGAGTCGCCATTAATTGTAACACTTAATGGAACGACATGAATATTATGTTGTTTTAAAAATGATGGTTCTAAGTCTGATGTTGAATCAGTAACAATTATTTGTTGCATAGTATGAAACCTCCAAGATTTACTTTCGAGTCAAATGTAAAAATGTATGTGGGTACTTGTTTTTCTCGTCTACTGTACCTTCTTCTGCAGAAACGACTTTCCACTCTTCAAATGTATAAGGTGGGAAAAAGGTATCTGCTTGAAATTCATCATCTATCACTGTGATATACATGTCGTCAACCTTGTCGATGAAAGTTTCGAATAAAGATTGTCCGCCAAATATAAAAACATGTTCGTCTTTAATGGATTGTATCTCATCAATGTCATGTATCACATCAACGCCGTCATGATGGAAGTCTTTATTTCGAGTCAACACAACATTTCTACGTTGAGGTAATGGCTTGCCAATTGACTCAAAAGTGGCACGTCCCATAACAAGTGTATGCCCGGTGGTTAATTTTTTTACATGCTTCAAATCATTAGGTAAATGCCAAGGTAATTGGCCTTGGAATCCAATACCACGATGTTGATCATGTGCGACTAAAATAGATAGTGTCATTTGTTTGCTCCTTTATTTATACAGCAATCGGTGCTTTTATTGCTGGATGTGATTGATAATTAACGATCTCTAAATCTTCATATTCTATATCAAATATCGAGCAATCAGAATTAATTTTTAACTGAGGTGGTTCGTAGCTTGTTCGTTCAAGCTGTGTTTGAATCGCTTCTATATGGTTGCTATAAATGTGCGCATCTCCAAAAGTATGAACAAATTCACCGACTTCTAATTGACATTCTTTTGCGATAAGATGCGTCAACAGACTATAGCTTGCAATATTAAAAGGAACACCTAAAAAGATGTCAGCACTTCTTTGGTAGAGCTGGCAACTTAATCGATTGTTCTCTACATAAAATTGAAATAGTGTATGACATGGCGGTAATGCCATAGTGTCAATTTCTGATGGATTCCAAGCACTCACAATATGACGTCTCGAATTAGGATGTGTCTTAATTTGTTCAATAACTGTTTTAAGTTGATCATAATGCTGCCCATCAGCACCAACCCAATCACGCCATTGTTTACCGTAGACATTACCTAAATCTCCGTGTTTTTCCATGAATGCATCGTTGTTCAATATTTGATGTTTAAAGTTGTTCATCTCTTGTTGATAGATTTTTGCAAATTCTGGGTCATGTTGGACACGATGACCAAAATTAGTCATATCTGGGCCGTGGTAATCTGAACTTTGGACATACTTTTCAAACGCCCATTCATTCCAAATGTTGTTATTATATTTTAAAAGATATCTTAAATTTGTATCGCCTCGAATAAACCATATTAATTCTGTAGCAATCAACTTAAACGAAACTTTTTTAGTAGTGAGTAACGGGAACCCTTTCGAAAGATCGAATCGAAGTTGATGACCAAACTTAGAAATGGTGCCTGTGGCTGTTCTATCATCACGTTGATTTCCAATTTTTAATACTTCTTCACATAAGCTGTGATACGCTTGATCAAATGGATTCATGACATTCACCTCTTTCTCTTAGTATATATAATAGACGATTTTTAACTATTTGAAAAATAAAAACAACGTTGTTGATAAGAGATGCTTCTTAACTAGCAAATGGGTTCTAAATAAACGTATGCTCATAGTTGTCTGTGTGGCGTCTTTACTTACTTCTAATTAATGAACTCTTTCTTTCAATTGTCGCGATGAGCTATGAAATGATAGCGCACTGTTGCTATTATTGAAAGTCAAAAAGGATTGAAACAGCATTTGTTTGGCATGTTTCAATCCTTGTTAGAAAGTTATGCTTGGCAATGCGTATCGAAAGCGTCTTTAATATCCATGGCGATATCATTAATGTCTCGATCTTCGATATGTTCACGTGGCATAAAGTGCACAAGTTGTGTACCTCTAAATAGCGCAAATGATGGACTTGATGGTACTTGTTGAATGTATTCTCTCATTTTAGCTGTTGCTTCTTTGTCTTGACCGGCAAATACTGTGACTTTATGATTAGGTTTGTTTTCGTTTTGTTCAGCGACTGCCACTGCTGCTGGGCGCGCAAGTCCTGCCGCGCAACCACAAGTTGAGTTGATGACAACAAATGTTGTTGCATCGTCTTCCACATTTGCCATATAATCACTGACATCCGCTTCACTCTCTAAACTTTCAAAACCATTTTCTGTTAACTCGCCTCTCATTTGTGCAGCAAGTTCTTTCATATAAGCATCATATGCATTCATTATAAAAACACTCCCTCTATTTATTCATTTATTGATTTCGATTTGCAATTTGCTTCCAAACAGATCCAAGCGCGTCTTCTCCATTTTCAATGCGCGTAATCGCCATTTCAATTTGGAGCTTCACTTCATACGCTGAATCGTCTTGATGCGCTTTTAAACTTTCCAATTGTGCGGGACCACCCTCATCAAAAAGAAACATCGCAGCACGCCATCTCACTATTTTTTGTGGATCGTCGAGCGCCCGTTCCATTTCAGGTAAAGCTTCCTTAAAGCCTAAGTCACTAATACTGTCTCCCGCTGTTCTTCTAACTGCTGGGCTTTGATCTCTTAAACCTTTATATAAGTATGGAAGTGTGGCTTTGTCTTCAATCATACTGAGCAAGACCACAGCTTCTCTTCTCAATGGGACTTTACTTTCATTTAATGCCGCATCTAGTAAAGGATAGTCGTCTGCAGTTGGTGTTGGAAAAGATTTAAGCATCCGTAGACGTGTTTTCCAATCCGCTGTTTGCTGATAGGTCTCTAAAGAGACATGCGTATAATGTTTTTCGGGAACAGTGATATTAGTGTTTTTAGCTTCTTCAACCAATTGGTCTAAAACATGTTCCGGGTAAACTGCATGCATTTCTTCAATGACTTCTGCCATAACTTCTTCGATATCCCCATATCTTACACCTAGTGATGCCCATTTGCGTAAAAATACGACGTTATCTTCAGGTAATTGTGTAGAAAGCATGGCATTAACAAAGCGATCCTCTAATTGCGCTCTATATTCTTTATCCCCTGTAGTTAATTTAACCTGATAGGGAATCCCTTTAAACTTTAGGACTTCTACTTTAATTTCCCCAAAATGTGAATCCGGTTGAATTTCGGAGAGAGAATCTTGCTGATCGTGATTGAGCGTCGCAGTCACTTTAGGCAAAACATCCTCCCAATCTGCTTTAGGCATTTTATCAACCGCTATAAAATCTAACACATAAAAAACAGATTTAACTTCTTCTATTTTCAAAATAGCATTGATAAAGGGAGGTTGCCCTTCTTTAACTTCGGTATAAGTCGAAGAATGACGATCTTCCCTTGTTTCAGATAAAACAATTTTCATGGTATTTGGACTCGGTGTAGGCTCTACCTTAACAATTTCCATAAAAAACCTCCTCATCAAATCATGACATTTATTGCAACTCGTTTCCAAGTTGTCGAATTTGCTTTCCAATTGAACATTCATTGATGCAGAAGTGATGTGCTTGTGTCTTCCCTTTTACTTTTCGAATGTATGATTTAACAAGACATTGCTCACAATATTGCTGAGAGAGTTGGTCAATCTCGGCAATAGCATTTTTCTTAGATTCAGTGAGCACAAAATTCACCTTTTTAAAATATAATGCATACAATATTCACTATATTAACATGATTGATAGGTACATTGAAATGTTTAAACTTAGTGATTTCCTCAATCCTTTCAGAAAAACCTATCTTGAAAATACAACACGGTTTGCTTATAATAGTAAAGTTATATCGTTGAGCGGTTTCTAAACACCCGCTTTAACAAAATTTAGGAGGGATTCTCATTGTATAACGAATGGCTAGGTTTAGTCGCGTTTTTAGTTACATTTATATTAATGGTTTTAATGTACCGTTTTTTTGGTAAGGCCGGATTATATGCGTGGGTCGCAATAGGAACAATTATTGCAAATATCCAAGTATTGAAAACGGTGGATATATTTATGATTTCAGCCACTTTAGGTAACATTATGTTTGCTTCTATTTATCTTGCAACTGATGTATTGAATGATATTTATGGGCGGAAAGTTGCTAAAAGAGCAGTTTGGTTAGGTTTTTCATCCACTTTAGTGATGATTATCGTCATGCAAATCTCCTTAGCATTTCAACCAAGTGATGCGGATATGGCACAAAGCGCGTTGAAATCTATTTTTGATGTCGTACCTCGTATTGCATTTGCCTCAATCATTGCTTATATCATCGGCCAACACATTGATGTGTTCGTATTTAATGTGATTAAGAGAATATTTAAATCGGATCGCACATTTTTTATACGTGCTTATGGAAGTACAACGTTAAGTTCGATATTTGATACTGCGTTATTTGTACTCATCGCTTTTTATGGCAGTCTACCTCATCCTGTCATATTTGAAATATTTATAACAACGTATTTATTAAAATTGCTTTCTACAATTTTGAATGTACCATTTGGTTATTGGGCAAAATCACTTTATCGTAAAGGTAAAATTAAAGATGATGGCTATTGATCAGCAATCATGTTAATTTAAAAATAAAAGATGACTTTGAATTAGTCATTAATCTTGCGGGTGAAGATTTCTGTAATAATGTAATATGTTGGCGTATTTAATCTTAAAGAAGTTGAAGTGTGGTGAGCTCTATTGGCGAAAATACATTTTGATGCAGCAACGAAAGGCAATCCGGGTCTAAGCACATGTGGCGTTGTGATTGTAGATGAACATGAGCGTTATACAGCCACTAAAGTGTTAGGGATGATGGACAATCATACTGCAGAATGGGAAGCGCTCCTATTTGCAATGAAACAGGCTAAAGCGTTAAATATCGAGACTGCACTGATCTATACGGATTCACAACTTATCGAAGATGCTGTGAATCGAGAATATGTTAAAAATAAACACTTTAAAGCTTATCTTGAGCGTTACTTAAATGAATCAAACCATTTTGCACTTTGCTTTGTGAAATGGGTTCCGAGAAAGCAAAATAAAGCAGCAAATCAATTAGCACAAGATAAGTTATACCATACAATAAAGCAACAGTCTGATTAACCCAAATAAAAAAGTACCGAGATTAACTTATGAAAAACAGTTAATTTCGGTACTTTTTAATAATGACAACCATACCTCATTCTGAAGATATACTATAAATGTTGAATAAATCGTTTTGAGACAAAAAGCTCATGTTGATCACAAATTGAAAGGACGTGGTTAAGTTCAACTTGATGCGCCATAGATTCAAGTAATGAAGTCCATTCTATAGGAACGTGACACTCTATCGTTGCCAATTGTTTAGACAGTTGAAGTTCAGATAAATGTTCATTGATTTTTTTCTGCTGACCCGGTGTTAACTTTGCAAGATTTTCAACAACATTTTCAACTGAATCATACTGTTGAATCAATTTAATCGCTGTTTTTTCTCCGATCCCTTTGACACCAGGATATCCATCAGCAGTGTCTCCCATAAAAGCTTTAACATCAATAAGTTGTTGTGGTTTTAAACCATATTCCGCTTCAAAGCGGGCTTGATCATACTTGTGATATTCATTAAATCCTTTTTTAATCAGCCAAACATTAACCTTTTCATTAATACATTGAAGTAAATCTCGGTCACCTGTCACAATATAAACTTCGTGATGTTCATCAGACTCTGAAAAAGAGCGTGCGAGTGTACCGATAACGTCATCTGCTTCAAAGTTTTCGACGCCTATATTTAAAAAGCCGAGTGATTGTGAAATATGTTTGACATGATTAAATTGAGGGATTAATTCTTCTGGTGGTTCTGGGCGATTTTGTTTGTAATCTACATACATTTCATTTCTAAATGTCGCCTTTCCCATATCCCAACAAATTGCGACATGCGTCGGTTGGATATCTCGAATCGCGCTATAGACATGTCTGACAAAGCCTTGTGTCCCATTTGTAGGGACACCTGCTGAATTTCGCATAAAATTTTTATGGATACTCGTCGCATAAAAGTGACGAAATAATAAGGCCATGCCGTCTATAAGTAAAAGTTTTTGAGTCATCGTTTCAGTCCTTTGAATTTAGAATTTGTGCTAATTTTGGCGTGCTTATTTTTAATTGATTGATAAGTGTATCATCAATTTTGAAATCAAGGATCGCATTGATTTCATTTTGTGCTTCTAATTCTGCCGTTTCAATCGCTTCAGTTGCTTTTGAAGTGAGTTGGTCTAACAGCGATTCTAACACTTTTCGTAGTTCAGTCAACTTTGGCTGAAGCAAGTTAATCGTGCGTTCTTTGATTTCTGATTGGATTTGTTTTTGTACTTTAGGCTGTAAAAGGTTTCGCTTTGTCAGCTGTTTAGGTAATTGATCAACCATTTGTTGTAACTCGAGCGTTAAAATAGACTTTTCATACGGTTCAATCTGGATGGTTTCGTAATCAGGTATAATCACGCGATAGTGTTGAAGTAGTTTAATTTTAGGTGCCATTTCTTGTTGTAATGCTTGATTAAAGAAATGCTTAAGTCTTTCTATTAGCAGTGTTTGTTCTAAGAAGAGCTTTTGGTGTATTTGATCAAGATATGATTTCGTACTCCGTCTTTTTTCTTCATTAAAATGATTTGTATTTGTCATTTGGCCATTATAAATCGCTTTAACATCATCTGCTAATTGGATTTTTAAGCGCTCATTTAAATGGTAAATTTGATCTTCTATTTCGTTAAAGGTCTTTTGTGCAATCGATTGGATTAATTCAGCTTTAAATAGTTTTTCTCGGCGCATACGTTCAAGTTGTTGTTGCGTCTGATGCATTTGTTGCGCATTGGTTTCAAAATCGTTGATGATTGATTCGTAAGCTTCCTTAATATAGGCAAATTGATCATACATTTTCTGTTCTAACAGTGATTTAGATTCGACTTCAGCGAAATGTGTGATACTTTCTTTTAACGTATGCATCCCTTCATCATCTGTCTCTAAAGCGGCGCGACTCGATACCATAAAGATATCAGGGTTCATTTGGACTTTAGACAACGCATCTTTGACATATGCATATACTGCTTGTTGTTCGTCACTGTTTTCAGCTAAATCAACAGCATTAATGACCATTTTAAACGACTGATTGGTTTTCAATTGATTCATATCTTTCATATGTTGTATGAAAGCTTGATCATTCTGTGTAAACGCATGGTTAAAATAACTTACATATAAAATAAGATCTGATGTTGTCAAAATCTTTTCGGTTTCATTCGTGTGTCGTTGATTATTAGAATGTAAACCTAATGAGTCAATGATCACTTTGTCTTTTAGCCATGGTAAGGGTAGACGTAGGTGCACCATTTGTACAAAGGTAGCAAATTCGTCTTCCGCACTCCATTTCGAAATTTCTGAAGCATCGATGGGGTGTTCTATGCCCTTTTCGATATAGGACTGATATAAATCATAGTTTTTTTCTACTGCATTAATAAAGGCAACGCTATTTTTATCAATCTTTGTTTTTAATTGTTCAAGATCTGTGTTTAAAAACGTCGTGATTGAATCAAACTGATTGTCTATGAGCTGGGTCATATCGTTAATATCTGCTAATAAGGCGTCAGGTGTTTTAAATGTAACACTGTGATGGGACCCATACGATATTTCTGTCGTAGCGGCAGTGGTAGGATTAGGCGAACTAGTTAAATAAGCTTTACCTAGTAGCGCGTTAATCAAGCTACTTTTTCCAGCGCTAAATGTACCGAAAATCCCTATTTTAATTTTTTGTTGTGTCATTCTCGTTAATGTATCTTCAATGTTTTTGACACTTGTTTTAAAAAGCGGGATGTTGCGAACAACGTCTAATCCTTGTTGGATTTGAGTTGTATGCAAACTTCGCTCATTTGTGACCACACTTTGATGATTATCGGATTCATAGGTTGAGTCGGATACCGTTTCTTGTGGTTGGAAATGAATGCGTGTCCGATCAATCAGTTGGTCAAGAGAGTCTGACATATGAATATAGTAATGGCGATAGTTTTCTGTTTCTAGAGATTGCTTTAATTTCCGCAAATCGATATAGCGCTTATAGTCTTGAATATCAGTGGAATCTTCAACTAAATGCTCTTCTGCATGGACATTTTCAATGATTTCTTCATCTAAAGGCTCAGACATTTTCAAGATATATTGCTTGATTTCTTTCATTAAATGCTCTGAGAAAGTGAGCACATACTGATTCGTAATTTCTATTTGTGTTTGATACAGTTCAGTGATAAGACTTTCAGGAATTTCAAAGTGTTGCTTTAAAATTTGCTGATTCAATTGTGTATTATTGATAAAGCGTGTCAAAAATGATAAGTCATCTTGCATAGGCTTTTCAATTTGATGCGCAATCCGCTTCTGCAGTTGTTGTATAACGTCATGAAGGCGTGCAGCGCGAATTTCCTCTGTTTTTCTTTTTTTATTAAAAAGTCCCCCTGCTTTAAAGTTTTTAGTCATACTTTCTAAATAAAAACGAATGGTTTCCCGCATATCATGCGTCATAATATAAGCATTATCAATAATAGATCTGCGTTTATCTTTTAAATATTGCTTAAGGGCTGAAGGGGTATTTAACAGTTGTGTTTCTTCACTTATCATTTCATTTTTTTGATGTGTTTGATATGCTTGATCAAATTGTTCAGCCGTAATATTTAAACGTTCTAGAAGCATCTGCATTTCTTGCTGTAAATAATCTTTTTGATGTTGTTGAATAAACTCTTTCATTCGAGCAACATAATCTTTGACGGGTTCTCTATGTTGGTCTTGTTCTCGTATAAATGATGAAAGGGCATCAAATTCATTATAAGGATGCTCAAATTTAGTAATATAAAATGTTTTCAAAAGTTGAATATCCCATTCTTGAATTGACTGTTGCACACGACGTTGAAAAGTTTCAAAGTCGATTTCTTGATGATTGTGTTTATCAATCTGGTTAACAACAAAGACAACCGGGATACCTGCATAATTTAATCTTTTCATAAATTTGAAGTTTAAAGCAGATTGAACGTGATTATAATCAACTGTGTAAAAAACAATATTACTTGTATATAAAAATTGCTCAGTCTGCGCACTATGTGATTGTACATTGGAATCTACACCTGGCGTATCTTGAAAAGTGAAGCCATTTTTGAACTTTGAACTTTGTATTTGAATATCAATGGATTCAACTTGATAATTTTCCCGGTTCATCGCTTTAACTTCGTCATAATTTTGAAGGGAAGTGTATTTTTGACCTTCAATGTTTGCGGTCATCCCTGATTGCTCAGCAACAGTCACACGTGCGGTATTACTAGTGGTTGGAACGGGTGAGCTGGGTAATATCTCCTGACCGATAAGACGATTAATGACTGTCGATTTTCCAGATGAAAAGTGGCCTACAAAGGTCACGGTATATTGATTTAGGTAAACTTTTTTAATTATTTGATTAATCGTTTGAACAAACGTATAATGATCTGATTTTTCTACTTCTTTTTTTAATTTATATAAAATATCTAGTTCTTCTTGGTTCTGCATGTAAACTGACTCCCCTTGTTTATAAAGCACTCTATAGTTCTATTATATGAATTTAATTGTAACATTGTACAGTCATACTTATTTTATCACTTGAAGCGATATGCATATCGATAGGAAGACATTATGATGAAGTCAAAACATTGTGAGCGCTTCTTAATTATTCTGTTAAGCTCAATTTCATTAACGCTTACTTTGTATTAAAATGCAGATTAAAAAAACAACGTCACATGAATGTAACGTTGCTGCTTATTGAATATACTATTGAGTTAATATACTGCGCCAAATACTGTCTATTCTTGAAATTCAAGCGGTTTTGGACGACGTTTCATTTTAAGGAGTTGGGAAATGACATAAATGAGAATGCCAGTCCAAATAAAACAGAATGTGATAAACTGATCCATATTAAATGGCTCTTTAAATACAAAAATACCCAGTATAAAAATAAGTGTCGGCCCAATATATTGAATAAAACCCATAAGTGATAGTGGAATACGAATCGCGCCCTCTGAAAAAGCAAGAAGCGGTATCGCGGTTACTGCGCCTGAAAAAAGGAGCCAAAATGATGACATATTGATTCCGACACTTAACCCTGACGTTTGTCCAAGATATATGAGATAGATCAACGCCATTGGTGCAGTTGCTAATGACTCAATCGTAATACTACTTACTGCAGGCATAGGCACTAATTTTTTGAGCAGGCCGTATATGCCGAATGAAAAAGCTAAAAGTAAAGAAATGACTGGAAATTCCCCTACTTTGATTGTCATATAAACGACACCTATAGCAGCAAAGAGAATTGCAAGCCACTCTAAACGATTAAAACGTTCTTTAAAAAAGATCATTGCCAGTAAAATACTGACTAGCGGATTAATGTAATAACCTAAACTTGTTTGTAGCACATAACCAGAGTTAACTGCAAAGATGAATGTCCCCCAGTTCACTGCTACAACGTATCCCGCTAATATAATGATAAAAAGTTTGAGTGGTTTAGCTATTAAATTTGAAAAATCTTGATAGACTTGCTTTTGTTGGCCTATTAACGGAATTAAAATAACCATAAATATGAGTGATAATACAATACGAAACATTAACGTTTCAGTCGCATCTATCCCACGAATTAATGTCCAATAGAGTGGGAGTGTTCCCCACATGACATAAGATATTACTGAATAAAAAATCCCACGTTTAAACGCCTGATCTTGATACAAATCAGTCCCTCTTTTCTAAAAAAGTTTTCATGAATTGCTTATTCACTTTTATTTGCCCAATATTGATAATAAGTCGTTTCGATATAGCCATTAAAAAGTTTACGTCGTTTTGTTGCTTTACGATTAACTAAATGTTCGAATGCTTTATGGCTTGTCATAATATACAGTGAAAGTTGAGGATTTTGATGCAATAATGTACCTAAATAGCGATACATAGCTTCTACTTCATCGCGGTCACCAATACGTTCACCATAAGGCGGGTTCCCTATTAGCCCGATTGGCCCTTCATGCGCTATTGTTAAAGTGTTGACGTCTTTAACTTCAAATTTGATGATATCGCCAACCCCTACTTCATCAGCATTTCGTTTTGCGATTTCAACCATTTTAGGGTCAATATCTGAAGCATAGATTTCTATTTCTTTATCATAATCAGCCTGTTGATCTGCTTCATCTCTCAGTTGATCAAAGAGTCCATCAGGAATTATATCCCACTGTTCTGAAACAAATGAGCGATTAAAGCCAGGTGCAATATTTTGGGCGATTAAACAAGCTTCTATTGCGATAGTTCCAGAACCACAAAATGGGTCGATTAATGGTGTATCGCCTTTCCAGTTTGCAAGTTTAACTAAACTCGCGGCTAACGTTTCTTTAATCGGCGCTTCACCTTGAGCGAGTCGATAACCGCGTTTGTTAAGTCCAGAACCAGATGTATCAATTGTTAAAAGAACACGGTCTTTTAAAATATTGACTTCTACAGGATATTTCGCGCCGCTTTCGTCTAACCAGCCTGACACTTCGTATGCTTTTTTAAGTCTTTCTACAATTGCTTTTTTAGTAATGGCTTGGACATCTGGTACGCTATGTAACGTCGATTTTAAGCTACGACCTTGTACTGGAAACTGTCCATTTTCAGAAATATAGTTTTCCCAAGGAAGATTTTTAGTTTGTTCAAATAAATCGTCAAAAGTTTTTGCTTCAAACTGACCGATAATTAATTTGACACGATCTGCTGTACGCAACCATAGATTGGCTTTAATTAATGCAGATGCATCACCTTGAAAGTAAATGCGTCCATTTTCAACGCGCGTTTCGTATCCTAACTCTTGTACTTCTTTGGCAACAATCGATTCAAGCCCCATTGGACATACTGCTAATAATTGATACACAATCATTCTCCTAACATACATATTTGGAATTAAACTGCCTATAAAATATCAAGTCCTTCCCCGGCATGTAAGGAAGGCTAGAATTGTAAAGAAACTGACTTACATGTATACGTGATTAAGTCAAGGGTCCTTAATTTCTGAAATAACATTATGATTCATGGCAAGACGCGTCCTATAAAACCTCTAATTTTTTGGACGCTTTCCTTCTCCAACTCAGCAAGTTAAAAATTTTAAAAATTTAATCGTCACTTTTAGGGATGCGATTGATTTTTAACTATTATTTTGTAAACCATTGAAAAAATATTTTCAGTGAATTTTTTAACACAATTTTATTTTAACACACGATTAAGCTGCTTCATTTATTTTTTGCATAAATGAAGGGCTGGAACTCGATGTCCCAGCCCGAACTAGTTGAGATATTTCTATAAGCCATGTTCTGTACTATTGTACTCATTACGTGCACTAGCAGCACTGGTACGCCAGTTGTAATCATCTGTCTGAAAGGGATATTACCTTTCCTCGTCTATACGTTGAATTTCGTTAGACAAGTGCTCCTACCAAATTTGGATTGCTCACTCGAGGGGTTTACCGCGTTCCACCTTTATTATTTCTAATAAAGCTACGTCACTGTGGCACTTTCAAACTAATATAACCATATCTAATGACTTAGGTTAGTTCATTGCCGTCAATATCATTGATATTGCCTTGACTTATTGTTTCATCAAGCACGAACACTACAGTCATCTCAGACTGTGTGAGCATGGACTTTCCTCTATATGTAAACCATATAGCGATTACACGAAATATCCTTAAAAATTATAGCATTTTTAATCTCAAAAGCAATGACTATTTTCCAAAGACCGCTTTTTCTAAATTAGAAATACGTTTTAATATGTCTACGTTATTGCTTTGAGTTGAACTTTGGTTAGCGAAACTCTTATTATCTTGAGGTCTACTTGAAGCAACACGAATACGTAGATCTTCAATTTCTTTTTTCAGCTTGTGATTTTCTTCTGATAATTTAATCACTTCATTATTTAGGTCTGCCATTTTTTGATAATCAGCGATGATATCGTCTAAAAATGCATCAACCTCTTCTGGTCTGTACCCACGTACCATCGTTTTTTCAAAATCTTTTTCATAAATGTCTTTTGCTGAAAGCTTTAACGAAACATCTGACATTTGTTCCACCTCATTTGATTTAAATTTCTTCTGACCATTGTAAATCATTGATAAAGCTCATAATTTCGTCAAACGTCACAATATCACAAGTATAGTTTGTTTTTTCAACAAAATCAACTAACTTCTGTTTGAAGAACTTAGGGCTTGCCTCTTGTTCATCATCATAAATTAAGACTGTGACATCCGTATGGTCCAACATAAATTGATCTGCAGCTTGAAATTGAAAAGGGCCTTGATAAGCAGATTGGTAAATACTATTAACATAGTCGCTCTCTGCTATGATTTGTTGGTACTGTAATTGGTTAGCCTCATTCCATTTAGAGCTATGATCTAAAAAAGGCGTAATGACACCGAGTTTCAACTCTGGGTATTCCTTTTTAAGTTCAATGACACATTCTGCAGCCCACATTTCAATTCCCAACTGTCCTTGTATTAATACCCATTCAAGCCCCTCTTCAATGTATTGAATGAGTTTTTGAGTAATAAATTTTTTTAAATAGGTCACTTCTTTCGCTTGGGAATCAAAGATTTGAAGTTCATATGATTTATAACCTGTAATATACATCGTTTTATACATCTTTATGACCCCCGTTTTGAATGAGATAATTCAAGTCGTGTTGAACCGCTTTAAATCGATCTATAAATATTTTTTTACTTGTTGTGGATTGGTGACAGCTGATAGCAAGCTCTGAAATAAGTGATTGCATACGCACAAATTTTTGACGATTAAAATATGGAAGATCTTGAATTTGATTCTCATACAAATTTAAAGATGCTACATCTTGATCGACTTGTGCAACAAAAGGTGCAATGTCTTCGTAAAATTCAAATGGGTGCCCTTCCCTAGCCTGTTGATAACGCAAAGAGATATGGTTCAAGTCATCAAGAAGTTTTTCGATTGCAGATTGCATAAGTGGTATCACCTCATGTTAGATTACTTCGATTTTATCATATTCAAATTCAAAGTTTTAACCAGATATGTTTAGGGGTAACGGTCAAGACCTATCTATGTTACAATAATGACAGTTTATGAATCGTTTTTTTGATTTATAAAACGCCTATCCTATCATGTTTAATAGGACAGCAAACATGGACTGTAGGTGAAAAAATGAATTATCCAAATGGTAAGCCTTTCAAACCAAGTCGGACTCAAGACGGAAGCCCTGTGCGTCATAGTTCTAGTAAAATAAAATACGGTGGCCGTGGGATGACATTAGAA
Organism: Staphylococcus schleiferi; assembly: GCF_900458895.1. Classification (NCBI taxonomy): domain Bacteria; kingdom Bacillati; phylum Bacillota; class Bacilli; order Caryophanales; family Staphylococcaceae; genus Staphylococcus; species Staphylococcus schleiferi. Next base: position 1,401,680 of record NZ_LR962863.1, on the reverse strand, counting down.
AATGACATTGAACGTTCTAATCAGTTCTATTTGAGAACGAATAAAGCTGTGATACACAAGAAACCGACACCTGTGCAAATTGTTCAAGTCGATTATCCTAAGCGGAGTCAAGCTGTAATAAAAGAGGCTTATTTTAGAACGCCTTCAACCACTGACTATAATGGTGTTTATAAAGGCTTTTATATCGACTTTGAAGCGAAAGAAACAAAAAATAAAACGTCCTTTCCATTACAAAACATTCATGAACATCAAGTGAAACATATGGAGCAAGTTGTGGCGCATGGCGGTATTGCATTTTTGTTATTTCGTTTTAAAGGAATCGATGAAGTCTATCTTTTACCGTTTAAGCGATTTATTCCATTTTGGGAGCGTTACATAAAAAATGGAAAAAAATCAATTAAGGTTGAAGAAATTCAAGAAAATGGTTACTATATTCCTTATCAGTATCAACCCAGATTAGATTACCTCAATGCAGTTGATAAGTTGATATTAGATGAAAGTGAGGACCGATTATGACGGAAAAGAAAGGGACTTCTAGTCACGCCAACAAGAAGTCCGGTCAAAAAAAGAATAAAAATATTAAGCGTACGATTATTAAGGTGCTGAGCTTTTTAGTTCTAGCATTTGTCATTTTAGCGTTATTAGCTGTTTTGCTTTTTGCTTACTATGCGTGGAAAGCTCCAGCTTTTAACGAATCAAAATTACAAGATCCGAGTCCGGCGAAAATTTATGATAAAGATGGCGATTTAGTCAAGACGCTTGATAATGGTGCAAGACGTGAACATGTTGATTTAAAAGATGTTCCAGATACGATGAAAGATGCTGTACTTGCTACTGAAGATAACCGTTTTTATGATCATGGTGCGATAGACTATAAACGTCTGTTCGGCGCTGTACTTAAAAATGTATCTGGTGGTTTTGGTTCACAAGGTGCTTCAACTTTAACGCAACAAGTTGTTAAACGAACATTTTTGACTGACCAAAAATCTATCGAACGTAAAGCGCAAGAAGCATATTTATCTTATCGTCTTGAGCAAGAATACTCTAAAGATGAGATCTTCCAAATGTACTTGAATAAAATTTATTATTCTGATGGTGTTTATGGCGTTAAAGCCGCAGCAAAATACTATTTCAATAAAGACTTGAAAGATCTTAATTTAGCAGAATCTGCTTATCTTGCTGGTTTGCCACAAGTTCCAAACACATACAATGTGTACGATCATCCTAAAGAAGCTGAAAAACGTAAAGACACAGTGCTTTATTTAATGGCTTATCACCACCGTATTACTGAAAAGCAAAAGAAAGAAGCACAAGATACGCCAATTACAGCGAACTTAGTTAAACGTTCAGCTGAAGAGCGTCAAGTTAAACCGGATGATGATTCACAACAATACAATTCTTACGTCAATTTTGTGAAGCAGGAATTAATGGGTAACCCTGAATTTAAAAATGAAAATTTAGCAGATTTATTAAATAGCGGTATTAAGATTTATACGTATATGGATAAAGATGCTCAAAATTCTTTACAAAGTCATATTGATAATGGCGGCTATTATAAAAATGATGATCAGCTCGTCGGTTCAACAATTGTAGACAGTAAAACAGGTGCCCTTGCAGCTATTTCTGGTGGTAGAGATTATAAAGATGTTGTTCAGCGTAACCAAGCGACTGACGCACACCCTACAGGCTCTACATTGAAACCATTCTTAGCTTATGGTCCAGCTATCGAAAAATTACAATGGGCGACAAACCATTCTATCCAAGATGAGCAGTCGTACAACATTGACGGTGGTACATTCCGAAACTATGATCAGAAGAGTCACGGTACAGTTTCGATTTATGATGCATTACGTCAAAGTTTTAACATTCCAGCTTTAAAAACTTGGCAACAAGTAAAAGAACAAGCAGGAAGTAAAGCACCAACTGATTTTGCGAAAAAAGTAGGACTCGAATATGAAAATTCAAATATTGGTCCATCTGAAGTTCTAGGTGGTTCATCTTCTGAATTCTCACCTACGCAACTCGCTTCAGCTTATGCTTCATTTGCTAATGGAGGAACTTATAATAAAGCACACTCTATTAAGAAAGTTGTAGAGGCAAATGGCGATACAGTTGAATTTGATCATACAAGTCATAAAGCGATGAGTGATTATACGGCTTATATGATAACTGAAATTTTAAAAGGTACGTTTGAAGCTTATGGTTCAGCTTATGGTAACAGTGTTTCAGGTGTCCACATGGCAGCTAAAACAGGTACAGGCACATATGGTCAAGAAGCGTATCAACAATATAACTTACCTGACTCAGCCGCTAAAGACGTCTGGATTACAGGTTTCTCACCTAAATACACAATGTCAGTATGGATGGGCTTTGACAAAGTTAAGCAATATGGTGAAAACTCATTCGTCGGTAGTAGTGAACAAAAATATCCTCAACTTCTATTTAAAGATGTCATGAGTGAAATTAGTCCACACGATGGTGAAGATTTCAAACGCCCTGATTCTGTAAGTGGTAGCGGTAAAAGTTTATATGTATCAAAATCACCGGATGGCCATACAACAAGTAACTTTACAGAGTCAAGCGGAGGTTCTAACTCCAATTCGACATCTGGATCAAGTGATAGCAACAATGAAAGTCAGAATTTGAATAACGGTAACCGTCCACAACAACAAGGTAACAATAACTCAAATAATAATGGTGGTTTTTTCGGTCATCTTTTTAACCGATAAATCATACAAATATCCCAGTTTACTCAATGCGAGAAAACTGGGATATTTTTTGTCTTTGATTGATGTTTGAAATCATTGTATGAAGATGAAGAAGAGTCATTCAATGTGATGTCGCGCACGATAAGCGGCATACATTTTAATCAGTTCTGATTTGAGTGTTTTCATTTGTTGGTAGCCCATATAGTGATGCTTTCTTTCTTCAATATATGCAAGTCGATCAACAATATTAAACGGAACGATTGTGAGTGTATCCAAATCAAGTTGTGCTAATGAAGTAGGTTCGACTTGGTTAATTGCGTAAAAATAGTCCATTAACAATGAGTAATATTGATTAAGTAATGGTTTGGCCTGTACACTGCCAATTTGACGACTTTTGGCGAATTGATCTAATTCTTTTTCTAAAGTAGTCATTTGATTTAATTGTTCCATCAACTAGTGCCCTCCTGCTGCTTTAAGTGATGCACGATAACGCTTTTGACCTTCTCGACAATCATCAAATAATGGACAAACACCACATTTCGGTTTTTTAGCTAGACAATGATAGCGACCGAAGAAGATAAGTTGGTGGTGGCTCTTTGTCCAGCGTTCTTTTGGAATGATTGACGTTAATCGGCGTTCAACTTCAGTTACATTATCTTTCCATCTACAAATGCCTAAACGTTTAGATACGCGTTCAACATGCGTATCTACTGCAAGTGCAGGTTCACCAAATGCGACACTCATCACTACGTTTGCCGTTTTGTGACCGACTCCAGCAAGACTTTCTAGTTCAGCAAGTGTATGTGGAACTTCCCCATCGAATTGATCAAGTAAAGATCGACTTAATTTTTGTATATTTTTTGCTTTGTTTCGATAAAGTCCAATCGAACGAATATCTTGTTGTAATTCCTCTAAATCAACAGCTAAATAATCTTCTGGAGTATGATATTTTTGAAATAATGAATGCGTAACTTTATTGACGGTATTATCTGTACATTGCGCTGATAATAGAACCGCAATGGTCAACTCGAAAGGATTATCATGAACTAACTCGCACTCTGCATTGGGAAACATTTGATCAATCACATCAATCATTTCAAGTGCTTTCTTTTTACTTATCAAAAGGATTCTCTCCTTTCAACCAATTAAATTTTGGAAGGTTTTCTATTTTTTTAACAGGTTGTTGAGATTGAGATTGCTTTTTAAATTTTGCACGAATCGGTTGCGTATCTTCTACGGTAGTCACATTATTTTTTTGCCAATTTAATAAAATTCTATCTACGTACTTTAATGATGTCTTCTGATGTGCAAGGGCCTCGTTCAGTGCAGCATCAATAATTTTAATGTCATAGTGATCAACATCTAGCCATTGATTAATATGTTCTATTTCTAAAGGCGATAACGGACGTCCGAATTCAGTTTCTATGCGATGAAACAATTGTTTAAAAGCCTCTGCTTGAGATGTAGATTGCGTTGTTTGTTCAACTTGTGATAATACTTGCGAAAATTGTTCATAGAACCCTTCTAAGTTGATATATTCAGTGAATTTACCTTCTGCGTTTTTCTCAACTCTCATTTCTAACAAACCGAGCTGAATGAGCTTTTGAATGATGGTTGTCACTTCGAACGCTTTCATAGTTGTCCCTTTTTTTAACGTATCTATAGAAGGTTGTTCATTCGAGTGCTCGTAAGCATGCAAAATTTTAAGGAGTATCACTAAGTCATTCTCATTCAAACCTAAGTCATGATAATGCTCAAGGAGTTCATATCGAATCACAACAGGTCTAATTTGAAGTTCACGTGCATTCATACCATTTCCCCCTCACTATATTTAAATGAAGTCCGCACTGATCTATCAAACATGAGCGATAAAAAAAGAGTGAGTGAGAAACCTCTCAAAAACAGGTTTCATCATCTCACCCCGAACGAGGTTGAGACCTTTATCACATGGGGATGATAAGTGAAAATAACGTACTGACTTATCATGCAAGACAACTGATCGTTGAATTCATCCATGTGCGCCCAACTTCAATTCGATTGTTAATTAAGGATATAAACGGTTTAATAAACGTGGGAATGGTGAAGTTTCACGAACATGTTCTACTCCTGAAATCCATGCCACAGTACGTTCAAGACCAAGACCAAAACCACTATGTGGCACACTACCATATTTACGTAAATCAAGATAATATTGATAGCTTTCGGCATCGAGATGGTGCGCTTCAATGCGTGCTTCTAATAAATCAATATCATTGATACGTTCAGAACCACCAATGATTTCACCGTAGCCTTCTGGAGCGATTAAATCAGCGCAAAGGACAGTCTCTTCATTTTCAGGGTTCGGTTGCATATAAAATGGTTTGATTTTAGTTGGATAGTTAACGATAAATACGGGTAAATCATAATGATTTGCGATAGCTGTTTCGTGTGGCGCACCGAAATCATCGCCCCACTCAATGTCGTTAAAACCTTCTTCATGTAAAAATTTAATCGCATCATCATAAGAAATACGTGGGAATGGCGTTTGAACTTTTTCTAATTTAGAAGTATCACGACCAAGTGCTTTTAATTCGATTTTACAATTTTCGAGTACTGATTTGACGATAAAAGCAACATAAGCTTCTTGCACTTCTAAACTCTCTTGGTGTGTTGTAAATGCCATTTCAGGTTCAATCATCCAAAACTCAATTAAATGTCTTCTTGTTTTAGATTTTTCAGCTCTAAATGTTGGCCCAAATGAGAACACTTTACCATGCGCCATCGCTGCAGCTTCCATATAAAGTTGTCCACTTTGTGATAAAAACGCATCTTCATCAAAGTATTTTGTATGAAATAATTCGCTTGTCCCTTCTGGTGCACTCGCAGTTAAAATTGGTGGGTCAATTTTTGTAAAGCCGTTATTATTGAAAAATTCATATGTTGCTCGAATAATTTCATTACGAATTTTCATCACAGCGTGTTGTTTTTTAGAACGTAACCATAAATGACGGTGATCCATTAAAAATTCTGTGCCGTGATTTTTAGGTGTAATAGGATAATCATGAGCATCATGGATAACTTCAATTTTTTTCACTTGCATTTCATAACCTAAATCTGAACGTTGATCTTCAGTAATTTCACCTGTTACATAAAGTGAAGACTCTTGTGTTATAGATTTTGCAAGTTGAAATGTTTCTTCATCTACTTCTGCTTTTACTACAACACCTTGCATAAAGCCTGTGCCGTCACGTAACTGAAGAAATGCAATTTTACCGCTTGAACGCTTGTTTGCTAACCAAGCGCCTATTGTTACTTCTTGGCCAATCTTATTTTTTGCTTCTTTAATCGTTGTTTTCATAACCATTCTCCTATTTATTAATACTGTTACTATTTTAACAAAAGTAGTTACGAACTTCTACCTAATGACTAATCTGTCGAATCATTCGATTGCATTCGATTGAGTAATCGTTCAAATTGCTGAATATTACCTTGATGTTGTTTGTAATGCGTTAATGTATTTTGGAAAAATTGTTTATATTGACTATGGATAAGTCGATTATCAAAAGATACAATGACGCCTTTATCTTTTTCGTTCCGTAAAAGACGACCCAGTCCTTGTCTAAATCGCAAAACAGCTTCTGGTAACACATAATCCTTGAAGACATTATCAAACTCATTTGCAAGTAGCATAGGCTTCGTTGCATGTTGATTCATAAATGGTAATTTAGCAATCATGACACATTTAATTCCTTCTGCTTGATAATCGAATCCTTCAAAAAATGTGCTTGTTCCTAATAAAATCGCTTTATCAAAATGATTAAATTGTTGGGCAATTTTATAATTTTGATTTTGCTGTTGCGTTAAAATCACATAATCTTCAAATTCAACCATTTGGTTTAAATAATCCATAACCGTATATAACATTTTATAACTAGTAAATAATATTAGACATTTTCCTTCAACTGTGGTCACATATCGCGCGATATAATCGACAATGGTTTGGATATATTCATCTTGGTTTTGATAATTGTAGCGCTTAATATCTTTTGGAATAAAGATATGACCATTCGGTTGAAATGTTTGTTGGGATTGAATTTGATAGGTTTGAAATGATGTTTCATCCTCAAACCACTTTTTAAAAGTTTTAAATGACTGATTAAAAGTTAAGGTTCCGGATACGAACGAAATAGAGTCAAATTTATTGAGTATCTTCTCTGATAATAGATGCTTCACAGAATGATCTTTAATATGAATTTTGATAGTTGACTTTTGTTGTAAATTTTTGAGCGATAGATAAGCCATATGTCCATCTTTTAAACCATTCTCAATGTGCCGTAATTGATCGACAATATAAAGTAAATGTTTGCGCATCGTCTTAATCACTTTATGTTTCATACTGTTAAAGTTTTCGAGTGTTAAATTAATTTGCGAAATAAAGTGATGTAATGATGGTATCAATACATTAACATCAATATCATAAACATAAAACAGTTTTGATGTTTCGTCGTCATAAATGTGTGCATTATGGACCATCTCAAACAATGTTTCAAAGAACTGTTCGTTCATATCATGTATTGCGTTAATATCTTGTTTAATGTTAAAGACGTCTATTGGCGGAATATCTAATTTTTCGAGTATTCGTTGTTGCTCCAACTGATCAATTTGTTTGAGTAACTTCTCGTTTTCTGTTTTACCAATGAGTCCTAGTTGATATTTAATGTCTGAATAGCCAAAAGCACGCATGGCACAATCAATCGCATAATCAGGCAATCGATGGGCTTCATCGATGATACAATGATTAAACAATTGATAGATCGTATGGTCTGGTGAAGAATATAATAAATGTGCGTGATTTGTAATACCAATTTGAATTTTCGAAGCATTCGTCCGTATGTGGTTATAATAATGAATATCTTTACGAATCGGCACATAAGTTTCAACTTTTTGCTCAAAATACATTTTTTGTCCACCACGTAGATTGAGTTCTTCTATATCACCCGTATGTGTCTCTAAAATCCAAATTAATAACTGCATCTTAAGTAAATTTACATCATAATTCGATGTTTCATCTTTTAACACTTGACTGATAAGTCCTAGTGAAATATAGTCTTGCTTACTTTTGATCAGTGTTGCGTTAATCGTACTATTTAGAGCATCGTTCAACATCGGAATATCATGAGATAAAAGCTGATTTTGTAACATTTTAGTATTAGTCGAAATCATTACATGCTCGCCTGTTTCGATATAATACATTAATGCAGCAATCAAATAAGCTAAAGATTTACCGCTTCCTGTGTTTGCTTCAATCAAGGCTTTATCATTATGCATCAATTGATCAAAAACGACTTGTGCCATATAAAGCTGCTCTTCTCTATACTGATATCCACAATGATTGATAATTAATTGATATAGGTCATTTAAGTCCCCTTCAAACTTTAATGTCGCTTCATGAAATTCCGGTTGTGGTTTATAAAAAAGCTGCTCAAATTGTTGTAACTGCTTTTGTTCTAATGAAGGTTGATGTAATCGAACCAATTCGAAAAAATAGTCATCCAAGTTATATTTGAGTTGTTTGCTTAAATAGTAAAGCTGCTTTTTAGTATTGAGCGGGAGTGTTTCAAATTTATCAAAGGCTAAAATCATAATTCGTGCTGTCGTCCGGGCATCTTCATCCGCGCGATGTGCGTTAGTTAAAGGCACACCTAAAGATTCTGACAGCTCTGTCAATTGATAGCTTTTTTCGGTAGGAAAAGCCACCTTAAAAAGCTCTAAAGTATCGATCACTTTCTTTGGTTGATAATGAATATGACACTTTTTAAAAGAACGTTTCAAAAAATTCAAATCAAAATTCACATTATGTGCTACAAATATACAATCTTTTATTTTTGAATATATTTCTTTTGCGACTTCATGAAAATAAGGCGCTTGTTGTAACATTTCTTCTTCTATTGAGGTTAAAGCTTGAATAAATGTCGGGATTTGAATATCTGTTTTTATCATTGAATGATAACTATCAATAATTTGTTTGTCTTGTACAAATGTAATACCAATTTGTATGATTTCATCATAATTTGTTTGGTTGCCAGTCGTTTCAAGGTCGATGACGGCATAACAAGGCGATTGCGCCATATAAAAGGTGCCTCCTTTCTCTGTTTGTCGTTTATAATTCGATGTCAGCACTCATTAATCTGTGAAGATCACCTTGACGATCAACGACATGTAAAAAGCCTTGGTCATCAATTTCAACGACTTTACCATAAAACTGCTGTGATCCTTCTGTAAAACGCAATTGCTTATTCCATATATTTGAATGTGCAATGTATTCCTCTTTGATTGCAGTGAATGGCTCATTTAAAAATTGTAAATAACGTTGCTCAATATTACGCATGAGTACCTTCAAAAAGTCATAACGATTGATGTCTTGACCGCTATGTATTTTAAGGCTTGTTGCTGTATGATTTAAACTTGGGTCAAAGTCTGAATCTTCATGATTAATATTAATACCTATACCACAAATGACCGCTTCTATACCATCTGCATTGGCAATCATTTCAGTTAAAAAGCCACAGACTTTTTGAGTTCCAATATAGATGTCATTGGGCCATTTGATTTGAACTTGATCTGTGAGATAAGTTTGTATCGTTTCACAGATTGCAAGAGAAATAAATAAATTAAATGTTGTCAGCATTGAAAAAGAAATTTCTGGGCGTAAAACGACAGACATCCATAACCCTTTCTCTTTTGGAGATTGCCAAACGCGTTTGAACCGCCCTTTTCCCGCAGTTTGCGCATCGCTCAAAATCAACATAGTCCCATCAAAATCAACAATCGATTTTTTGGCAATTTGTTGTGTGGAATCGACCGTCGCATAACATTCGAATTTCTCTATAAATGTAGAATCTTTAAATAGCCCATTTAAGACGCCTTCGTGCCATTGTGTTGGAAGTTCATTTAGTTTATGTCCACGATTATGGACAGAATCGATTGAAATGCCTTCTAACTTAAGTTGATCAATTGTTTTTTTAACAGTCATTCTCGAAATATTCAGTTTTTCCGCAATGGTTTGGCCAGAGATATAGTCAGGTCTTGCTTCGGTAAGTAATTCCAATATAGTTTCACGATATTTCGACATGTTCTTTCACCCATTCAATAATTTCTTCTTGTTGATTCCCCAGTTGGCCTTTAATGATCGCACATTCAACTTCTCGCAAGGCTTTTTTAAGCCAAGGTCCACCTTTTAAATGAAGTGCATCCATTAAAATAGCGCCATTAATAGCCATAGACTGACGATCCTTTATCGGAAGTTCGTCCCATACTGTTCGAAGGGTGCCTTCATTATAAACTAAAGGGGATGGTAATGAGATTTGGTTTGCTAGCCATATTTCCTTTAAACGTAGAAGTTCAAGTGATAAATCCAAACCAAAATCATAAACAAATAATTTTAATGCATTTTTGGTCTCTATCGATTGACTTGTGTTTATCGCTTTGACCATTGCTGAGACCGAATGGTTCTGAGCTTTGCTAAGTTTCAACGATTTTAGAGTGGCTTCCCCATTTTTTAACAGAATCAGTGCTAAAAATGCTTCCAATGTAAGTGGTGTAACAATTTTCAAAGAAGACATATTCATATCTTTGAATAAAGGGATATATTGCCAAATGTTCAAAGCTTGTAGTAAAGGGAATGTCTCAGCAACAAAAGAACCGTTAAGTAATTTTGTAAGTTCTGCGATGATACGCTCAATTGATAAAAATTGTATATCTGATAATCGTTTTTGCATCGCATCATACGTTTGTGATTCGATATGGAATCCTAACTGTGACTTGAAGCGGAGTGCACGTAAGATTCTTAAAGCATCTTCATTAAATCGTGTCTCAGCGTCGCCTACAGTTCGAATCAATCGCTGCTGAATATCTTGTTCACCGTTAAAGTAATCATAACGTTGAAAAGAAATATCCATAGCAATAGCGTTCATTGTGAAGTCACGTCTTTCAACGTCTCGATATAAATCACGTACAAAATAAACCTCAGAAGGCCGTCTATGTTCAATATAAGTACCTTCAGCTCTAAAAGTCGTCACTTCATAATTTTCTTTATTCCATACGATATTGATTGTGCCGTGATCTTTACCTATAGGTATCGTATGTTCAAAAAGTGATTCGATTTCATCAGGTGTCGCACTTGTTGTAATGTCAACGTCATGTATAGAGCGATTCATAATGTAATCTCGTACTGAGCCACCAACGAAATACGCTTCATAACCATTTTCGGTGAGACGATCTATAATGGGTTGAGCGACTTCAAATTGAATACGATTCATGAATTAAAGTTCTCCTAACATTTGTTTATAATAATATTCATACTGATCTGCGATATTCTGAGAATGGAAGCGTGTCTCAACATCTTTTAGCATACGTTGTTGCATTGTTTGATAAAGTTCTGGATCTTTTAATAATTTTAATGCATAATGTGCAGCTGTATCACTATCTCCTATGTCTACAAGATAGCCTGTTTTTTCATGTTGAATTACTTCTTGAATACCACCTGCATAAGTTCCTATTGGAATAACACCCGTTTTCATTGCTTCTAATAAGGTTAAACCAAAGCTTTCTTTTTCACTCATTAATAACACAATATCTGCAATTTGATAGAAATTACTCATACAATCTTGCTTGCCTAAAAATAGCACTTCATCGGATAAGCCGAGTTCACGTACTTTCATTCGCATATCTAATAATTCTGGTCCGTCCCCGATTAATAATAATTTAGCTTTTATTTGTTTTCTAACTTTACTAAATGTGTCGATGATGGTGTCAATGCGTTTCACTTGTCGAAAGTTTGAAACATGAATTAAAACTTTTTCATCTTGTTCAATATGATAGCTTTCTTTAAAAGATGGATTATATCTTGTTGGAAACTCTGATTCTCGCACAAAATTATAGATAGGAATAATTTCTTTATTCGGCGCAATAATCTCATTTGTTTGTGCTTTAAGTGATTGACTTACACTTGTCACGACATCACTTTGTTCAATACCAAATTTTATCGCATTTCTTAACGAATGATCGTATCCTAAAACAGTGATATCTGTTCCATGTAAAGTTGTCATGATTTTAATATCTTTACCCGACATTTGTCTTGCTAAAATACCACAAATGGCATGAGGGATAGCATAATGCATATGTAATACATCTAAATCATACTCATTAATGACGTTCGCAATTTTTGTACTTAACGAAATATCATAAGGTGGGTATTGAAAAACAGAATACTGATTGACATCAACCTGATGAAAGGTAATGTTAGGAATCGGCTTTGTAAGTCGAAAAGGCATATTAGAAGTAATAAAATGAACCTCGTGGCCACGCTCGGCCATTAATATACCTAATTCCGTTGCAATCACACCTGAGCCTCCCACAGATGGATAACAAGTAATTCCAATTTTCATCGTCAATAATCTCCTTTATGATTTTCTTTCAAAACGATTTTTATCACGTGTATTAAATTTTTGCATCGTTTGATTAAAACTATCCGTCATATCAATATTTAAAGAATTAGCTAAACAAAGTAATACAAATAGATTATCGCCTAGCTCTGCTTCAATTGTATTATCAGCTTCACTCTCTTTTTTCTTCTTTTCACCATGAAAATGATTGATTTCACGTGCAAGTTCCCCGACTTCTTCTGTTAAGCGTGCCAAATTTGCAAGCGGAGAAAAATAACCTGTTTTAAATTGTGATATATATGTATCAACTTCTTTTTGCATTTCAGAGAGTGATTTGGTCATTTGATGACTTCCTTTCTAAATTCATTCTCTTTTATCTTACATGAAATGAATCGATTTGGGCAATCTATCAAGCTCATTCTCTTTTAAGAATCAACTCAATACGATTTACATGAAATTAAAATGAGTGATTCACTATGCACCATGCATCATGATTTAAAAAGGTTGTATATTTTTAACGGTTGGTGAAATATTCACTGACCGTTATTTTAATTTTTGATATTAAAAAAGCACAAATATCTCTATAATTGTAAGTGACCAAACCAACGATTAAGGAGATATTGTGCCTATGTGTAATGATATATCAGAAATGCTTGGAATTAAAGTCAAAAATTTAAAAATCACTCAAAATCTAGGATTAGATGTACATAAAAACGTAAAGGCATTATTATACGAAGGCCAATTGACATATCATCCCAGTGCTTGTGCGTGTTGTGGAATTAAAAATGATGCCCATTTAATTATTAAACATGGCTTTCGTAAAACGAAAGTTTATATGGGATTAATTTTTGAAAGACCTGCCTATTTAAAATTGAAGAAACAGCGCTTTTACTGTAAAGCTTGTCAACAAACCTTTACAGCTCAAACACCCTATATTCAACCCCGATGTACCATCTCAAATGAGGTCAAACGCATGATGACCCGGAAACTATCTAAAGTCATCTCTGAAAAGGATGTCGCTGAAAGTCTATGTGTATCACCTTCAACTGTCCATCGCCATTTAAAAGAGGTAAGTGATTCGGTGAAGACGCAGGCACATCATGTTTTACCGGAGCACTTAGCTTTTGACGAATTCAAATCAACGAAAGATGTCGAAGGTGCGATGAGCTTTATTTACTGTGATAGTGTAACCCATGATATCATCGATATTTTACCTGATCGTCGCAAACATAAATTAGAAGCCTATTTTTTAAAGTTCTCTAGAAAGCAACGTGAAAGAGTGAAAACCATCTCTATAGATATGTTTCCACCTTATATCGCACTCATTCAAGACTTATTTCCTCATGCGGAGATAATTATGGATCGCTTTCATATCGTGCAGGCTATCAATCGTGAAATCAATCGATGCCGAGTTCAAGTTATGAATGGTTTTAGGGCAAAAGATAGACCTCAATATAATAAATTAAAGCGTTATTGGAAGTTACTATTAAAAGCGCCCTTAGATTTAGATCGAATGATATATCAGTCATACGGACTTTTTAAGTCTTGGCAGAGTCAATACAGTTTAGTTCAGTATTTATTGGAGCTTGATGAGAGGCTCAAAGAGACATATGAAACGGGGCATCGTCTTTTAAGTGCTCTGAAAGTAAACGATATCCAGCAATTACGCTTCATCTTACAGGATTCAAAAACAAAAGATATTTCACAAGGACTCAAGCGCGTCATTCAAACATTCATCAAATATTTGCCCTATATCTCAAATACGATGCGTTATCCACATTTAACGAATGGGCCAATTGAGGGCATTAATAATAAAATAAAACTGATTAAACGGGTTTCTTATGGTTATAGAAATTTCTGGAATTTTAGGAATCGAATCTTAATCATTTCCAAGGTATTTGTAAGTGAATATAAAAAACGCATTAAACAACAAAATAACGTTGCTTAATGCGTTATCGTCTCGCCAACCGACGTTGACAAAGAACCTTTAAAAACAGGTGATTTGAGATTGATGTTATTCCAACTCCCATTCATGGCATAACATTGCTTTATAGCATAAAAAAGAGTTGGAGCAATTTCTCCAACTCTTTTTGCATTCTATTTTATTGATCTGATGAACGCGCGATTAAAATAAATCGTAATAGCTCAGCGACTGCGACTGCTGTTGCTGCCACATAAGTCATAGCTGCAGCTCTTAAAACGCGTCCAGCGTGTTTATATTCTTTTTCATTTACAATGTTTAACTTTTGAATCTGATTCATAGCACGTTTACTTGCATCAAATTCAACTGGCAATGTCACTATTGAAAATAATACAGCAAAAGCCATTAAGAAAATCCCAATCCATAAAGCAGTTGAACCAATTGCCATTTGTAATCCGGTTAACACAATTCCAGCCATAATGAAAATATATGACAATGAACTTCCTAGGTTAGCAACTGGTACTAATGCAGAACGGAATCGTAAAAAGAAGTAACCTTGATAGTCTTGAATCGCGTGTCCGACTTCGTGTGCAGCAATTGCAGTTCCGGCTACGCTAGGTCGACTATAGTTGGCAGGTGACAAAACGACTACCTTATTTTTAGGGTCATAATGGTCAGTTAGAAATCCTTGACCTTCTTTTACTTCCACATCATAAATGCCATTCGCATGTAAAATTTCTAATGCGACTTCTCTTCCCGTCTTGCCACTTGTCGATCTAACTTGAGAATATTTTTCATAGTTAGATTTAACTTGGTGTTGTGCATACATTGGGAGGATCATAAGTATTACAAAATAAATAATTAAAGACATTAAAGACATTATGCTCACTCCTTTAGACTATATTTTACGTGGTACTTCAAATAGGGTCAATCTTTTTACCTTGTCTTGTAAAATAAATCAAAAACAAAATGGAAATGACTGAAAGCCAAAACGAAATGTAACCTATTTGTGTTTCATACTGTGAGAGTCCTCCATATACTGGATATTGATGGAAGACATAATCAATGACATCATTATGAAAGACCCAAATGATACTGACAATCATGCTACATTCGGTAAATTTAAAGAGGGGTAAAAATAAAAAGGCTTGAATTGCCATGATAGCATGCATCATCAGCAGTACAACACCCATCACATAAATCGTTTGGTCATGCACAAATAGAATGATATTCATCAAGACGGCCCAAACACCATATTTAATTAAAGTTACAAAAGCAAGCGCATCGATAACGGCACTCTTTTTATTAACATACAATAGGATAAGTGACACTACTAAAAAAAGTGTTGCTGTTGGACTATCCGGAACAAACGGCCAAAAATACCAAGGTGTCGTAGCCAATCTGGGTTGATACCAAATATAGCCATAAATTGTACCTAAAATATTAAATAAAATGAGGAATAAATATGGCGCTCGATTGTAAATTAACATATTTTGGATTTGCGTCCATAGCATGGTGTCACCTCTCTTAATTAAATGAATTTGACCGTATTAGTCATTCATGTGGCGTAGTTCTAATAAGTTCAAAACGTTTGAAAAATGATGAAAAGCCTCTACATCGTTCATGTTAAGGCTTAAATCGATTTGTGATTGAATAGTGTGAATTAACTGATGCTCAATATTTTTAGATAATTCAATGGTATACATATCTTTTAAGTAATCATGGTTATTGTAAGAAGTAATGATTTGATGTAATAATAGGTGATCCATTCTCTTATCGCGTTGGGATGTATGTCCAAAATGGATTTTTATATCAATAATCCCATCGTGCTGCACGATATTGTGAAAAATCTCGTTTGAATTCATTAAAATCGTATGTGTATCATGATACTTAATTGCAACAAACGGGGCATCTTCAGTTGCAATTTCAAGCGTGGGATGCCCCTGTACAATATGATCAACAAAATGAATGCGTTCGAGTCTTTCGCTATTAGCTCTGATAAGGTTTAAGAGCCAAACGCTAATTCTTGATTTAAATTGATAATGAAATAGCAGATAATCAATAAAGTTTCTTTTTTCGTAATTTAAATGCACTTCATACATGAATCATCACCTTACATTAAACGTTCTTGTTCTTCAATCCATGTTGCATTACCTTTATCTTTCTCAATAAGTGTTTCGAGTATTCCTTTTGCTTGATCTGTCTGACCGACTTCGATGAGATAATAATAGTAATCTTTTAAGAAGTCGATATTTTCTTTATACGTGTCGAAAGCGAGTTCATAAAAATGCTGCGCTTCTTTATCACGTTCTTCTTCTCCAAATGCATATGCCAATTGCCATACAAATTGAGGATCCATATCTTCTTCATTGACGAATTGCACCAACTCAATAATCGCTTCATACTCTTCTTCTTTTCTAAATAAGTCTGCAAGCATCAATAAAGGTTCTTGATAACTTGGGTCAACTTCAAGGGCTTGTTTTAACAATTCGACACCTTCGTTTTGGTCACCATGTTCAATTTGTAGTGCGCCTGTACTATACATTAATTCTTTATAAAATTGGTTGAGTCGTAACCCCTCTTGGCCAATCTCAATGGCATCTGCAAAACTTTTTTCATTTTCATATAATTGTTGTAAATAATAATACCCTTGAATGAAATCCGGATCTTTTTGCAATAAAGTTTTCATGAGTTTAATCGCTTCATGCGTTAAATCATTTTTTTCATAAGCAATTGCTTTTTTCAAGTAGTCTTCAGAATGAAGCTCTTTTTCGTTGATTTCATCAAACCAACGCAATGCATCGGTATAATTACCGCTTTGAAGGCTACTGTCGGCTAATCTAGAAAACAAATTGATACCATTGATTTCATATTCACCACTTTCAAGAACAGTGTCATATTCTCGCGAAGCACGTAAATATTGCCCGTCGAAATAAAGAAGCTCCGCAAGCGCAAAATGTATAATCGGATCCGCAGGTTGCATATCAATCGCTTGTTGTACTTTTTCTATTGCGATATCGACCATACTGATTTGTTGATATAAATCTGCTTCTAACATTAAACGTTCGGGAGTAAGTGGGACTTCGTTTAAATATTCTAAAGCTTCGTCTGTATGATTTTCGGAAATCAATCCATCAATAAAATAAATTAGTACTTCATCTTCATCGGGATACTTCATATAAAGTGTTCTAAAAACTTCAAGACCTTGAGGTGTTAGACCAAAATTGTACAGTGTCTCACCTAAAACGAACAACGCATCATCATCGTCAGATTCCAATGCTTGTTGTACTCGAGAATCAAGCTGATTTAATTTTTGTAGATTGATATCATCGATTAATTTGTAGATGTCTTGCATACTATCCCTCATTTTCTAATTGTTTTAACATAGGTAAGAACCCCGGGAAAGATACGTTTACACTTTCAAATTGATGAATATGTACAGATTGTTCAGTGAGTAATGAAGCAACTGCTAGCATCATACCGATTCTATGATCCGTATGGCTATCGAGATCTGAAAGTCTAGAAACTGTTGAAGGCTCAATGATAAGTCCATCTTCTGTCGGTTTTAATTTTAAGCCAAGTTTACTCAGTTCATTTGCTGTCGTATCAATTCGATTGGTTTCTTTTACCTTTAATTCTTCAGCATCTTTTATGATACTTGAACTTGCAGCTTGTGTACAGAGTAATGCAATCACTGGCAATTCATCAATACAACGTGGGATAAGTGAACCGCCAATTTCAATCCCTTTTAAATGAGGTGTATATTGTACACGAAGGGTCGCTGTAGGCTCAGGTCCGTCCGTTTGTTGCGTTAATGTAAGGCAGCCTCCCATTTTTTGTACAATTTCAATGATGCCATCACGTGTAGGATTGATTCCTACATTGTGTATCGTAATATCACTATTCGGTGTTATTAAGGCAGCAACAATAAGAAAAGCGGCCGAAGAGATGTCACCTGGAACATAAAAATCTCGCGCAACAATGTGGTCAATCCCTCTCGGGGGTAATGTCACTGTTAATTGATTTGTTTCAACAGGAATCTGATAATGGGCAAACATTGTTTCTGTGTGATTACGAGACATTTCTATTTCGTGTATAACGGTTTCTTCATTGGCAAACAAACCCGCTAATAAAATAGCACTTTTAACTTGCGCACTTGCAACAGGCATTTGATAATCTATGCCTCTAACTTGACTTGGCATTACAATGAGTGGTGTATAGTTTTCATCAACACCACTCATGTTGATATTCATCTTTTGAAGAGGTTGTAAGATACGATTCATGGGTCTTTTTGCAATCGATGCATCACCTGAAAGCACACTTCTTAACCCCATCCCGCCAAATAATCCTGCTAATAGTCTCGTTGTTGTACCTGAATTACCTGTATATAAACATTGACGGGGTGTTTTAAAATCTTGATACCCTGGTGAATCAATCACTATTTTTTCTGATGTGATAGTCATCTTGACCCCTAGTTTTTCAAATATTTTAGCTGTACGTAAACAATCTTCACCTAACAGAGGTTGATAGATGACTGACTTTCCTTTCGCTAAAGAAGCAAAAATGATTGCACGGTGTGTCATTGATTTGTCTCCGGGGACCGTGATTTCCCCTTTTAGAGGACCTTTTAATGTTATGGTTTGCATTTAATTCACCTCTTTGTGGAGTTGCTTAAGTTGCGTAAATGCTTGATGTAAAATGTTATGATTCACATGGACTGCAATAGGACTGCCGATGTCTTTTAGTAAAACCATGCGTACACCATCAGCGTCATTTTTTTTATCATGTAACATCAACGCATATAACGGTTCAAATTGAAACGACGCGATGATTTCCAACGGATAACCTAATGATTTGAAGTAACGATAATAGTGTTGAAGATTAAACGAAGTGTTGAATAAAATATTTGATACGATAAATTGATATAATATACCAATCATAACGGCATAACCATGTGGGAGTCGATGGTGATATTCCACTGCGTGTCCAAAAGTATGACCTAAATTTAAAAACTGCCGTTGTCCCTTTTCTTTCTCATCTTCAACGACAATTTGTAATTTTGTTTGGATCCCTTGAATTAAGTATGTTTCGATTTGTTTTAAAGATTTGAGCTCTACTTGACTCGGATATTGATTTTCTAATGCTTTTGTTGCATTTTCATTTCTCAATAAAGCATGCTTATAAACTTCAGCATAGCCACTTAATATTTCATTTTCAGGTAATGTCTCTAAAAAGTCTAAATCATATAGCACTGCTTTTGGCCGGTGAAATGCGCCTACTAAATTTTTACCTTGCTTTGTATTAATGCCGACCTTACCTCCGATACTTGAATCGTGTGCCAAAAGTGTCGTAGGAACTTGTATAAAATCTACGCCTCTCAAAAGTGTAGCAGCTAAAAAGCCCACAAAATCTCCTGTAGCGCCACCTCCAATAGCAACAAGACAGGTATTTCGAGTGGGATGATATGATAATAATAACTCTAAGTACTCTTCATAATATGAGAAATATTTGACTTGCTCTCCTGATGGAATCGTGATACACGTCATCGCTTGAGCGGTCACAAGTTGATCGATTTTACTTTTCCAGAGTTGATATACCGATGCATCTACGAAGACGAAAGTGTGCTGATAACTCGAAGTGAATTCGGTTAGCTTGTTTAAGGATGAATGTGCGACAATAATAGGATAATTATTTTGTGCGTATGTGGTTGTAAATTCCAATGTCGATCACCTATTCTTTAAAATGTTTTGTTAAGTTCGCGTCTCTCTGTTACAAGTTGAGCTAAGCGTGCGAAATCATGTGAACCAAATTCTTCTAAAATTGCTTTCGAGATTTCAAAAGATACCGCGTGTTCACAGACGACACTCGCAGCAGGAACAGCACAACTATCTGAACGTTCAATCGTTGCTTTAAATGGTGCTTTCGTATCAATATCTACTGAATCAAGTGGTTTATACAATGTAGGAATTGGCTTCATAACACCGTTCACAATGATTGGCATCCCATTTGACATTCCGCCTTCTAAACCACCAAGATGATTGGAGTCTCTGTAGTAACCTTTTTCCTCTGAAAACAAAATGGGATCTTGTATTTCACTGCCTAACTTTTCACCCGCTTTAAAGCCTTCGCCGAAACTAACACCTTTAAATGCATTAATACCAACGACACTTTGTGCAATACGACCATCTAATTTTCTATCATAATGCACATAACTTCCTATACCGATTGGCATATGGTTTACGATTACTTGTACCACACCACCAATGGAGTCGCCGTCTTTTTTAGCTTGATCGATTTTATCACGGACAGCTTGAGCAATTTGAGAATCAATCACGCGGACATCATTTTGATCTACATTTTCTATAATTGTTTCAATATCATAAAGACCTTGATCTTTAATACCACCAATTTCAACAACACGACTATAAACATCTATACCTAATTGGTTAAGCATTTGCTTGCAAAGTGCCCCCACAGCCACTCTTGCAGCAGTCTCTCGTGCAGATGAGCGCTCTAAGACATTGCGTAAATCACGATGGTTGTATTTCATCCCGCCAACTAAATCAGCGTGTCCTGGACGCGGTTTAGTAATGACACGTTTCATATTGTCTTGCGCTTCTTCTGAGATAGGTTCAGCCCCCATAATATTGCGCCAATGTGTAAAATCATCGTTCTTTATGACAATGGTAACAGGACTTCCTAAAGTATAGCCGTGACGCACACCAGAAACAATTTCAACTGTATCTTTTTCAATTTGCATACGGCGACCTCGGCCGTAACCGCCTTGACGTTTAAACATTTCTTCGTTGATTTGATCGATGTCGATTTTCATATTTGAAGGCAATCCCTCAATAATAACTGTTAATTGCGGTCCATGTGATTCTCCAGAAGTTAAAAACCTTAACATGACTGACACGCCCCCTTAGATTTATATTCCTAATCAATTTGCGATTAATAAATTGAATTTAAAATTCGTATGCCTCATATCATAGCATAAAATAAAAGATAAATTAATACAATTCAGTCTTTTTTGTTTATCGCTTTTAATGACTAAAGTGTAACCCGAAATTCTCTGTCAATATGCCACTTTTTAATCGTAGTATTGAAGTGGCTCTGTATGAAGTGCTCCGTTCAAAGTTTCACAGTTTAAATAAATTCGAATTGATGGAAATGGCAAAATGATGAATCGCGCAAAAACAAACTACTTTTACTCGAACACAAATGTATATCATAGAAGGAAGATGTATCAACAGCTATCTATATGTTTGAAAGACACAAAAAGAATACTGGCAGATACTGATAAGGCGCATATCCAAAAGAGAAACCCGAGATGATTTCGTTGTTTTCACGAAAATCTCGGGTTCTTAATAATTAACCTTCATACAACCAAGTTTCATCTGGTGTATGATATGTACTGATTTCTTCTTCGTTAAACCATAAAGCAATTTCTCGTTCTGCAGATGCGACAGAGTCTGAGCCGTGGATGACATTACGGCCAACAGTCAAGCCTAAATCTCCTCGAATTGAGCCTGGTGTAGCTTCAGATGGATTTGTGCTACCGATAATGTGTCGTGCGACTGCAACAGCATTTTCTCCTTCTACAACCATTGCGAATACAGGTGCTGAAGTAATGAAAGAAACTAATGAAGAATAAAATGGTTTCCCTTCATGTTCTTGATAATGTGTTTCTGCAAGAGATTTAGAAACTGTCATCAATTTGGCACCTACAAGTTTTAAACCTTTTTGCTCAATGCGCTGTACAATTTCACCTATTAATTTACGTTGAACAGCATCTGGTTTAATCATTACAAAGCTTTTTTCCATGTTGAGATATCCCCCTGTGTATTTATATTACAAGAATATCCTATCATTAGTTTGAAGCGCTTTCAACAACAAACTTATCTAATGCATTCTGTTTTGGAGTCGTTTAATTAATTTTTTAAAATGCGGTGTAATGTCACTTTTAGGCAAAGTATCGAGTAGGCTTGTCGCTTTATCCAAATATTTTTGACTAATATCTAGTGATTGTTGAATGACATCAGAATTTCTAATTTGATTGATACACCACTCAAAATCAGCAGTATCGGACTGACGATTTAAAGTCACAACTTTTTCTTTAAACGTCGGATTGTTTCTCATTTCCAATAAAACAGGAAGCGTCATATGTCCATTGCGCAAATCACTTCCGACGGGCTTCCCCTAATTTTTTCTCTGTACTCGTAAAGTCAAGCACATCATCAATAATTTGAAAGCTCATCCCGATATTATGGCCAATATTGCGCATTTTTCTTACAGTTTCAGTATCGGCTTCAGCTGTCATTGCACCAACTTCAGTTGCTAACTGGATCAACAATGCTGTTTTACGATTAATACGTCTTAAATAATTGGTCATTGATTGTGTGGCTCTAAATTGATCTTGAAATTGAAACAACTCACCTCGACAAACTTCAATAATGGCTTCTGAAAGCGTTAGATGGATGCGATGATCTTCAATTTGAGATAAGTGTTCTAATGCACGGGCAAGCAAAAAGTTTCCAGTCAATATGGCTGTAGGTTGATCCCACTTTTTTTCAATCGTCAACTTCCCTCTTCTTTTGTCGCTTAAATCAATCACATCATCATGTACAAGTGTTGCCATATGAATAAGTTCGAGTGATGTCGCTACTTGGTAAGCAGCTGTGTTAGCAGGATTTTGACCAACATAACTGCTTAAAATGACAAAAAGAGGTCGAA
Source organism: Staphylococcus schleiferi (assembly GCF_900458895.1). Classification (NCBI taxonomy): domain Bacteria; kingdom Bacillati; phylum Bacillota; class Bacilli; order Caryophanales; family Staphylococcaceae; genus Staphylococcus; species Staphylococcus schleiferi. The sequence goes on along the minus strand of NZ_LR962863.1, from coordinate 1,378,896 downwards.
TACGCTTGCCACCAGAGGATAGGAGGTGATTAGCAGCATTTTCAAGTGTTGAATCATCCGATTGAATCAACTGCTTTAAAGAGTTTTCAATTTTTTTAATTTCTTGATTCAAATTTATTTTTGACATGCATAATCACCTTTTAATTATTTCGATTTCGGTTTGTATGCTAAATGCATAGCTGATACACCACCGGTAAAACTGCGCACTTTAACATTTTGGAAATGCACTGATTCGAAAAGACCTTTTAATTTTTTACGATCTGGAAAATCAAATGCTGATTGTTGTAACCATTCATACTCTTGTTTTGATTTGGCGAATATTTTACCGAATAATGGCATTACAAATTTAAAATACATTTTATAAACTTGTTTAAATACTGGAATAGTAGGTTGACTTGTTTCTAAACATACGACCATGGCCCCCTGGTTTAAGGACACGATACATTTCAGATAAAGCTTTAGAATAATCTGGAACGTTTCTCAATCCAAATCCTATTGTGACGTAATCGAAAACATTATCATCAAAAGGGAGTGCCATTGCGTCGCCTTGTACTAGACGAATGTTATCCATATGGGCAGTCTTTTCTTCACCTACTTTTAACATGTTTTCACTGAAATCAAGTCCTGTGACTTCACCTTCTGGACCTACAGCCTTGCTCAACGCAATTGTCCAATCAGCAGTACCACAACACACATCTAATGCTTTTGAACCAGGCTTTACGTTCATTTCTTTCATCACTTTTTTACGCCATACTTTATGTTGTTCAAAACTAATGATGTTGTTTAATCGATCATATTTACCGGATATATTTTGAAACACCTCATGAACATGGGCTTTGTTTACATTGTTTTTTGCCATTTTAGAAACCTCATTTATTCTTTAATATAATTTTGGAGTTGGTTAATCGTCTCTTCAATCTCAGTCGTATCAAAATCGATGAGATAGGTTAAATGTTGAATTTCAAGATGATTAATCAGGTAGGCACGAAGAGTATTAAATTCAGTTTCTTTGCTGAATCGGTCAATTAGAACTTTAATTAAGAGGGTTTCAATCGTAATGATTGTCTCCAAAAATTCTTTTTGGCTTAGCGCTTTGCCTTGATGTTGTATGAATGATTTCAGTTCATTTATTTTAACAATCGCCTGACTCATTTTAAGTTGAAAATGAACATCTTTTAAATCCGCTATTAATTGATAATAGTGGGCACTCATTAAATCACCTATTAAAATTGCATCCCGTTCATAATGATAGAAGCTAATCCGATCTAAATGCTTCATCGATGTATCAATTGAAAGGCATGCAAGTTTCGCATTTAAAGGGACTGATAACTGATCTAACAAATGACTTAATGGTTTATTAATATGTATATTATCTGGTTGATTCAATTGATTCAGTCGATTATCAATTTGTCGTTGTAAATACGTTAAAGTATTCTCCATATGCCCCACCTCTATTTTTAATCACTCTCTATCTTAACACTATCATTCAAAAATTTAAATCTGAATTACTTTTCTATAAGAGATATTGAAGTTTTGAGATGGTTGTATTGTGAAAAGATATGGAAAATTACTTTAATTAAAGCAAAAAGCCCTATAAAGGGCTTTTTTACTTGTAAATAATTGAATTATTTCACTGCATCTTTCAATGCTTTACCTGCTTTGAAAGCTGGAACTTTACTTGCAGGAATATCAATTTCTTTACCAGTTTGAGGGTTACGTCCTTTACGTGCAGCACGTTCACGTACCTCAAAGTTACCGAAACCGATTAGTTGTACTTTTTCACCTTTAGCTAGTGTTTTTTGAATTGATTCAAAAACAGCATCAACTGCTTGACCAGCTTCTTTTTTAGTAAGTTCAGCTTGATCAGCAACAGCGTTGATTAAGTCAGTTTTGTTCATGTCAATTCACCTCCTCAAAGGTTATGTAATGATAATTCAATTATCATTATGGTATGACTTTAACACAACGCCATACAAGACTGCAACGATTTATATGCGAAAAACGTTGATTTAATCGCATTTTGTTAAATTTTAGAGATTTATGACTAAAATGACACACTTCAAGGAAAGTTATTCTGATTTTTTAGTTCTTCCCATTAAGGCTTTTACTGCGCGTTCAACAGGTTCATCCTCGAACAGTACACGGTATAACGCCTCAGTGATTGGCATCTCCACTTGTACAGCGTGAGATAAATGATACACAGATTCAGTTGTATAAACACCTTCGGCAACCATATTCATTTCACTCATAATTTCTTTCAACTTTTTCCCCTTACCGAGCTGATAACCTAATGTGAAGTTACGAGAATGTGTTGAAGTACAAGTCACGATTAAATCTCCAATGCCTCCTAAACCTTGGAAAGTAAGAGGGTCAGCTCCTAATTTGACACCCAGTCTTGTTATTTCAGCAAGCCCTCGTGTCATTAAAGCTGCCTTTGCATTATCGCCAAAGCCCATACCGACTAATACACCACTCGCAATCGCAATAATATTTTTCAAAGCGCCTCCGAGTTCTACGCCAACTAAATCATCATTCGTATAAACACGTAAATAGTCAGTCATAAAAAGGTCTTGGATACATTTACGTAACTCAGAATCACTTGATGCAGCTGCGACAGTTGTAGGTTGTTTAATAACGACTTCTTCAGCATGACTCGGTCCTGATAGAACACCAATGCCAGCATTATATTCAGGAGAAATCGTGTCTGCTAACATTTCAGATACACGCTTAAATGTCTCGTTTTCAATCCCTTTCGTAACGTGGATAAACGATTTTCGAGTCGTTAACAACCCATTGACTTGTGTCATTACCTCTCGGATAGCCTTTGTGGGTAAGGCAACAAGGAAAATATCTGCATGATCAATTGCCGCTTCGATATTTGTTGTCGCCTTAATATAGTGATTTAATTCCACGTTTTTCAAATAATTATGGTTAGTATGATGTGTGTTAATCTCTTCAACTGTTGATAAAGTTTTACCCCACATGAGTGTGTTATGGCTATTCTCTGCTAGAACATTTGCTAATGCAGTACCAAAACTACCTGTACCAAACACGGTAATGTTAGTCATATAAACCCCTCCGATTTAGTTTCGTTTTCGAGCAATAATGTGAACAGGCGTACCTTCAAAACCGAACGCTTGTCTAATTTGATTTTCAAGGTAACGTTTGTATGAGAAGTGTAATAATTCAACATCATTCACAAACACCACAAATGTTGGTGGCTCAATAGCGACTTGTGTAGCATAAAATACATTCAGTCTGCGGCCTTTATCCGTAGGTGTTGGATTCATTGCAATGGCATCTGTAATAACTTCGTTCAGCGTTGAACTTTGTACACGTTTTTTATGATTTTCACTTGCTTCGTTAATAAGCGGGAATAACGTGCGTAAACGCGTACCTTCTTTAGCAGATACAAAAGCGATTTGTGCATAGTCTAAAAATTGGAAGTTTTGTCTAACATCATCCATAAATTTTTTCATTGTTTTACTGTCTTTTTCTAATGTGTCCCATTTATTGACAACGATTACGATAGCTTTTCCTTCTTCGTGTGCGTAGCCCGCAACACGTTTGTCTTGTTCAATAATGCCTTGTTCTGCATCGAGTACTACAAGGACGACATTAGAACGTTCAATTGCTTTCAATGCACGTAACACTGAATATTTTTCAGTAGATTCGTAGACTTTACCTCTTTTACGCATACCTGCCGTATCAATTAATACATATTCTTGACCTTCATAGCTGTATGCAGTATCAATAGCATCACGTGTTGTTCCTGCAACATTAGAGACGATAACACGATCTTCACCAAGAATCGCATTGATTAAACTAGACTTACCCACGTTAGGTCTTCCAATTAATGATAATCGTATCGTGTCTTCATCATATGGATCTTCTTCCTCAGGTTTAAAATGTTTTGCGACCTCTTCTAATAAATCTCCAAGACCAAGTCCGTGTGAGCCCGAAAGTGGGAATGGTTCTCCAAATCCAAGGGAGTAAAAGTCATAAATATCATTGCGCATTTCATGATTATCTACTTTATTGACAGCCAATACGACCGGCTTTTTTGATTTATATAGCATCTGTGCAACCATTTCATCACTTTGAGTGATACCTTCACGCACATTGACCATAAATATAATGACATCTGCTTCATCAATCGCAATTTCGGCTTGTGCGCGAATTTGTGTTTGAAAAGGTGCATCCCCTATTTCGATACCGCCAGTATCAATAATATTAAATTCGTGTGTTAACCAATCGCCACTTGCATAAATACGGTCACGTGTCACACCAGGTGTATCTTCTACGATGGACACACGCTCGCCGACGATGCGGTTAAAAATAGTAGATTTTCCAACGTTAGGACGACCAACGATAGCAACTACAGGTTTCGTCATGATTGTTCTTCCTCTCTATTAATATCTTTATTATTTTAACATATCCATGTAAGCGCATCGACTACAAGCACTATGCTAAATACAACAATCGTATTATATCATGTGAAGTAATGGATATAAATGGAACGTATCACAGTCTTTTTCACTTCATTAATGCATCCAAAGAAAAAGAGTAAAGTACAAGTCAATTGTAATTGCTTAGACTCATACTTTACTCCACGAATACAGACGAATGCATCAACACATATCTGATTAATGATTCATGTTGACGCATTGTAATCTCAATAAATTTATATTATAAATTTAAGTCTTTAAGTTTATCTCCAAAAACATCTCCTAATGTAGGATTGTTTTCATTTTCATCAGTTGATTGTTGCGTGTATTGTTGTGTTGTTTCCTCTGAAGCTTCTTCAGTTTCCTCTTTAGGTAAGGCCGCTTTGATTGATAATGAAATACGTTCTTCTTCAGGATTGATACCTAAAATTTTAACTTGAACTGTTTGTCCAGGCTCAAGTACTTCACCAGGTGTGCCAATATGCTTGTGGCTGATTTCAGAGATATGAACAAGGCCTTGTAAACCGTGATCGATTTCAACAAAAGCACCGAAAGAGGCTAAACGCATAACTTTACCTTCTACAACATCACCTTCACTATATTTTTCTTGAATTGTTTCGAAAGGACTAGGTAAAGTATCTTTAATTGAAAGTGAAACACGTTCAGAATCTTGTTCTACAGAACGAACTTTCACTTTTACAGTGTCGCCAATTGTAACGACTTCTTCAGGTGTTTTTACATGCTCGTGAGATAATTCAGATACATGGACTAAACCATCTACGCCACCAAGATCGATGAAGGCACCAAAGTTTGTTAATCGTGCTACTTTTCCTTCGATAATGTCGCCAGCTTTAATAGATTTTAAAAGTTCTGCTTTTTTCTTTTCATTTTCTTCTGCTTCTACTGCTTTGCGGCTTAAGATGACACGATTTTTTTCAGGTTCAAGTTCTTCAACTTTAAGTTCAAGCACCTTACCTTCATAATCTGAGAAATCTTCAATGTAATCAGTTGAAATTAACGATGCAGGAATGAATCCTCTTTGACCAACATCCACAACTAAGCCACCTTTAACAACTTCTGTTACTTTAGCCTCAATTGTTTCGTTGTTATCTAATTTTTCTTGTAAGTACGCATAAGATTTCTCTTCTTCTAACTTGCGTTTAGAAAGGATGTAACTTCCTGTTTCATTTTCCTCATCGATTTCAATTTTAGTAACATATGCACCGATTTCATCTCCAACTTTAACAACTTCATTCGCGTTGTCCACGTGATAAGTTGATAGTTGGCTAATAGGAATAATGCCGTTAAATTTTCCACCATTTACATGTACAACAACGTGTTTGTCTTCAATTTGCTGTACTTCACCTGTAATCTTATCGCCTTCCTTAATGTCATTAATCATTGATTCATTGAATTCTTCAGTCATCATGAATGCCTCCTTATACTACTACATAATAATAACTTCTTATAAAAGCGTTGAATTGTCAAGAAATTTAGATAAGTTTGAATAAAATAATTCAAACTTTATTTACTAGCGCTATAATTCGATTTGTGACTTCTTCAATGGATAATCCTGTTGTATCAATTTCTACAGCGTCAGCTGCTTTTTTTAATGGTGAAATTTCACGATTCATATCATAGGCATCTCTTTCGGCAATATCTTTTTTTAATTGTTCAATTGAAGATACAATCCCGCGTTCTTGGTTATCTTTGAAGCGGCGCTCAGCACGCTCTTCTACAGATGCAATCATATATACTTTTACTTCGGCATCAGGAAGAACAGTTGTGCCAATATCTCGGCCATCCATAACGATGCCTTTTTTAGCCGCTAATTTTTGTTGTGCTTGTACTAAAAACGTACGCACTTCTTTAATTGAAGCAACATAGGATACTTCTTGCGTAACATCATTTTCTCGTAGAAAATCAGTGACATCTTCATCATTTAAATAGACACGCTGCCCTTTTTCTGGATCATATGCAAGATTTAAATCAATTTGATCCATCATTTTGTCAAAATGCACAATGCGATCCTTATGTTGTAAGTAATAATAAGTAATCGCACGATACATAGCCCCTGTATCGACGTACACCATTCCGAGTTGTCCTGCAACTCTTTTCGCTATAGTACTTTTACCAGCAGCTGCTGGTCCATCTAATGCAATATTTATCGCTGTCATTTGTTACCTTCCTTGTCGTTTGTTTAACATTATTTTATCATAAGAATGGATGGCTTTACGAGGAGGAACTTATATGAAAAAATTATTAGTCATACATACAGGGGGCACCATAAGTATGTCGGAAGATGAATCAAATAAAGTGAGTACGACTACTGACAACCCTATTTCACATCATCAAGATGTCATTGCGAAATATGCAAAAATTGATGAAATTATGCCTTTTAACGTGCCGTCACCTCATATGACAATTGAGCATGTGAAGATTTTAAAAAATACGATTGAAGCACCAGAAAACTTAAATTATTATGATGGCTTTGTCATTACTCACGGTACGGATACATTAGAAGAAACAGCTTTTTTATTAGATTTAACAGTTGCTACTTCTAAACCGATTGTCATCACGGGCGCCATGCGGTCTTCAAACGAAATTGGTTCTGATGGTTTATACAATTTCATCGCTGCAATACGTGTAGCGATATCGGATGACTCTGAAAATAAAGGCGTAATGGTCGTATTTAATGATGAAATTCACACTGCACGTAATGTAACTAAAACACATACATCAAATACGAATACATTTCAAAGTCCTAATCACGGGCCACTGGGTGTGATAACGAAAGCAGGCATTTATTTTCATCACAGACCATATGAAAGTCAAAATTTGCATCTGGTTGATTCTACTCTGAACATCCCCCTGGTTAAAGCATATATGGGAATGGGAAGTGAGATGTTGCAATTTTATGCAGATACACAAGTGGATGGATTAATCATCGAAGCATTAGGGCAAGGTAATCTGCCACCTACTGCAATGCAAGGGCTGAATGCATGTTTAGCACAAGGTATGCCCATTGTGTTAGTTTCACGTTCTTTTAACGGTATTGTAAGTGCTGTGTATGCGTATGAAGGTGGCGGTCATCAACTGTATGAAAAAGGTGTTATCTTCTCTAATGGATTAAATGGTCAAAAAGCTAGACTTAAATTGTTAGTGGCATTGGAGTAACAAATTGACGCATCAACAAATACAAAACTATTTTAATGAATAAAACGATATCATTTGGATTTTTTAAGATAGGATAAAAGTGATTGTAGAAGAAACTATCTGGATTTATGAAAAGAATATGAATAAACAATAGAGCAGTCGTTGTCTATGTTATGCTTACCTTAGACAACGACTGCTCTATTTAGATACACTAAAGGTAGCGTATCATTTATGATTCTAATGGAGATTGTTTTTTCGTTAAAATATCTTGCGCAATCGCATCGCCATGATATTTACCATTTTCAATAAAAATTGTATTCGCATCATTTCCTGCTGCAATAACACCTGCAATATAACAATTTTCGATATTTGTTTCATACGTATCATGATGGTAAACAGGAGCTGTTCCAAAATCGTTTGTATGCACTTCGATACCAATAGATTTCAAAAATTCATAATCTGGATGATAGCCAATCATTGCAAATACATAATCATTTGGAATGGTGATACGTTCGCCTTCTTTTTCAAAAGTAACATGACTATCAGTAATTTGAGTGACAACACTATTAAAATGCATTTTCACGTTTCCTCTACGGACCAATGATTCAAAGTTTGGTAAAATCCATGGCTTAATAGAAGGTGAATAATCTGCACCACGATAGATTACGGTCACTCGTGCGCCCGCTTTTTCTAATTCAATTGCAGCATCGACTGCTGAATTTTTCCCACCGATCACAACGACATCTTGGTCAAAATAAGGATGGGGTTCTTTGAAATAATGCATAACTTTTGAAAAGTTCAGCGCCTTCAACCTCTAATGTATTATGTTGACCATAATAACCCGTTGCAACAGTTAAGAAACGACATTGATAAACATCTTTCGTAGTAGTTAAAGTGAAATGATCGTCTATTTTCTTTACCGTTAAAACTTCTTCAAAAGCGTTAATATTTAACTGATGATACTTTACGACTTCTCTATAATAAACAAGTGCTTGATTTCTTCTAGGTTTAAGCTCCTCAACAATAAAAGGAACATCACCAATGCTGAGTTTATCACTTGAAGAGAAAAATGTTTGATGTGTAGGGTAATGATAAATGGCATCGACTACATTACCTTTCTCAATAATAAGTGTTTCAATCCCTTTTTTCTTTTGTTCTATAGCAGCACTTAAGCCACAAGGACCGCCACCGATGATGATACTCTCTACAGTTTTCATTTTTAAACAAGAACATTAAAAAATGATGGTGAGTTACCACATATTATGCTACTTTAATGTTCTATATAGCCTCCTAATTCACATACTAGCACAGTATATTATAAGAACTGTTATTTTCCTTAAGTATTCATAACAAGTTTTTTTATGAATCTAAATTGAAATGTATGTACATAATGTTAAATTTTTTCAGGTTAACGAAGTGACTTGCATACTGGTTTATGGGTGTTTTCCTGCTTTTATATAGCTTATTATTAAGATGCACTCAATATATAAAACATAAATAAGACTAGGAAATCTTGATACATTTAGATTTCCTAGTCTTATTTTTAATCATTTGTATTGGTTGACGACGAGTGCGCTGTTTGCGCGTCCCCTCTGTCATATAAAATATAATAATTATGGAATAATCAATTGTTGTCCATTTCTAATGTTATTACCTTGGATACCATTTGCACGTCTAATTTTTTCAACATTTTCAGGAGAACCATTACCATAGTATTGAATAGCGATGCGATATAAGTTTTGGTTACCTGTTACTGTATGGGTATGGCCAGTATTGTTTTGGGCTTGTTGATTATTCGCTTGTCCATTTTGTTGGCCATATTGTTGATTACTTTGATTGTATTGTTGTTGATTTTGACCTGTAGTATCTTGTGCGCCGTTGTTATTTTGATCTGAAGCATTTGAGTCATCAGTGGCATTGTTATTATCAGCACTATTATTATCATCTTGATTGTCTGATTGTGCTTTATCATCATCTTTAGTCGAGTTATCTTTATTAGCTTCTTTATCTTTCTCTTTATCTGATTTACTGTGCTCTTTCGTTTCATGTTTTTGAGCAACGTGTGATGCGTGATCGCCTTGTTGATTATGATTAACGAGATAAACACCACCAAAAATGGCTAAAGCACCTAATAGAATAATCGCTGCTAATAAAGGTAACAATTTCTTGAATCTACCACCGCTTGATCTGCCATTTGAAACATGTGTTTCATGAGCGGGTTGACTGTTTTCAGTGCCTGTATGAGATGATGGATGTGTTTGTGACGCGCCTGCCCCTACTGCTGCGCCATTAATTACATTCTCTTTATCTGCGTTACTTTCATGTTGTGCTTTTTTATCATTTGATGATGGATCATCTTGATTTGAATGGACACCTTCTGAAGACTCATGATGAGCCGTTGTTTTATCGTGATGATGTTTAGCGATTGCGCCACCCCCCGACAGCGGCAGCACCTGTTAAGGCAGCTTTGTCTTTACTATCGTTTTTTTTGTCATCATGTGTCTCTGAATCATGATTTTCATCGTGCGTTTGATCTGCTTTATGATCTTCTATACTTTGATCATTTTGATGAACTTCTTGCGTTGAATGCGATTTTGCCTCATCTTTTGCGATAGGTTGATCGTTTTCAGCTTTTGTATGTTCATCCTGATGATTAACAAAGCCCCCTACTTTCCCTGGTCTTTTTTGCGATTTTTCATTAGTTTCCTGTTCGCTCAAATCAGTTTGTTGATCTGCTTGATTTGCTTCATTTACAGGTGATGGACCATGCTCTCTCTTTCTATGACGTCTTGATGCATTTCGAGGTGGGAATTGTTGGTTGTTTTCAGTTTGTTGTTCTGAATCGTCTACATGTGTCTCACTAGATGGTTCATCATGATTGTGAGATTTTATTTCTTGACGACTCTGTTCGAATTCATCCTTAAAATTATCTTTTGACACATACATTCATCCTTTCTACGTATATTAAATATATAGCTATATTTAAGGAATTTAAAACATGATAACCTCAATTATTAAAGAAAATTTACCAACCGTTTACATATCCCGATGATTGAAATAGCTATTAAGTATTTATATTGATTATAGCGGTTTTAAAAACGCTGTGTAAAGCATTGTAAAAACTAATGAAATAAATTTTCTAATTTTTCACTGCAATCTAACTTTCGCTTCACTTTTTTCTTATTTTTTTCATATATCGGTTCGATTGTTTCGCAACGATCACAACATTGTGACACGGTTTCATTAGGCATTTGAAAATAAGAAAGGAGATGTTGTCTTCTGCATTTTTGAGTTAAAACATAATGATGCATATGACGGAAAGCGCGCAATTTTATTTCTTCATTTTGTTTGAAAATAGCACGTAATTGTGCGAGTGTAAAGGCTTCGCTCAAAACATCTAAAATCTCTATGATTTCTGAGTCTATCAATTGTCCGAGTTCATATTGTTGAATATCTATTTCTCTTATAATATTTCCTGTTGCGAGAGTTTCCATTAAATATTGGTCATCTGGTTGAAACAATGCAATCGCTTGGCTTTGTTGTCCATCTCTACCAGCACGTCCAATTTCTTGCATATAGCTAGAAGGACTTGGAGAAAGATGGAAATGAATGACTGTCCGGATATCCGGTTTATTAATGCCCATTCCAAAAGCACTCGTCGCTACAATGATGCGAATATCATTTTTTAAAAACTGTTGTTGCACCGTTAATCGTTCTTGATAAGACAAATCTCCATGATAAATCCCTGTTAAATAGCCCGCTTGATAAATGGTCTGTGCGAGTTCTAGGCAAACTTTTTTTGAAGAGACATAAACGATGGTTGGCCCAGAATACGCAATTTTGTCAATTAACCACGTCACTTTCTCTTCATGCGAAGACTTTAATTCAACGGATAGAGCGATATTTGGACGGTCCATTGAAAATTGAATCTTGTGCATCGGCTGTTGAATGACCTTTTCAATGTCTTCTTGTAAATGAATTGTCGCTGTTGCTGTTAATGCTAATACAGTTGCGTTTTCAAATTGTTGGGTTATCTTTCCGATTAAAGCATAATGCGGTCGAAAGTCAAACCCCCATTCAGAAAGGCAGTGGACTTCATCTAATACAACGATACCAAAAGGAATATTTTTAAATTGGTTGAAATAATGTGGTTGTAAAATGAACTCTGGGCTCACAAAGACAAAACGTGACGACTTTATTTTTGCGATCGACAGCCTTTTTTCTGCATCTTCTAAACCAGAATGAATGGCAACAACCTTTTTGCTCTCCTTTCATCTTCATTTGCATCACTTGATCATCCATTAAAGAAATAAGAGGTGAGATAATGAGCGTTGGCTGTTGTTTCATATAAGTAGGTAATTGGTAACAAAGTGTTTTACCTGTACCAGTTGGTAATATGCCCAGTGTATTCTGATGTTGTAGCACACTGGTAATGATTTCTTCTTGTCCTGGTCTAAATGATGTAAAGCCGAAAAATTGTTTTAAAGCTGCTTTAAGCATCTAATTCTCCTTTAGCAATCCCTACAATTGCAAGTTTAATTTCAAAGTACGACATATTATCAAATCGTTCTTTATAACGTTTTAAACGCTGATACGGTTCAGCATTGTATTGATTAATAAATTCTTGATTAAAATGATGTAGAAAATCTTGATAGTTATACATTTGATTTTTCATAAATAAATCTAAAATATGATCCTCGATTGTATTTTCTCTCACACCTTCAATTTGAGCAATTTTTTGGAGGTTATAACCTTGATTTAATAATTGTGCCGTCTGATGTACAGGTTGTGAAACGTGAAGTCTCAGTGCACACTGAGAAAGTATAGGAAAGTCACTACTTTCGTTTATCATTAGATAAATTAGAACAAGTTCTTCATAAAACATTTTGAATAAATCTTCACTCTCGATAGATTCAATCATACTGATTTGGGTAAAAGTATACATCGGTTCATCAAAACCTGTTAATAAATAATGGCTATATATTTTTTCTCGTTGCGCTTCTAAGTTTTGATAAAGCGTACGTAATTCTTGCTCTAATTGAGATAAAATGTTTTCTATTTGGTCAGATTGATAAATTTGCTTTACAACTTGATGGACTTCAGTTTGAGACGAAATCGGTTGAAAAGCCATTTGATTGTGTCTGGCATAAGAATAAGTTTGTGTGAGTAGTTGTATGGCATTAAAAGAAGCTTGTAAACATGGAAAAGTAACTTGATTCGTTATTTTTAGTTCAGTCGTTATGGTTTCTTCTTTAATGATTTGTTCAAAAGTTTGCATCTTAAGCTTTGGTGCACAACCATATAAAGACAATAGATTTAAAGAGACCGCATCAAAAAAAGTTTGATGAGATTTTTTTCCTATGATAATATTAAAGATGCTTTTTTTAGTTTTATAGGCTGATGCATGATGATATGCATAATTAATTAAGTGTTTCATCATTTGACCTCATTCTAAAACGAATATATTGAAAATTTAAGTACACAGAACTACAATAAAATTATAATGTTAGTGTGGCACTTTGAAAAGGGAGGCGAAAAAATTGGCTAAATATACGATAGTTGATATGGATACTTGTATCGCTTGTGGTGCATGTGGTGCAGCGGCTCCAGATATTTATGACTACGACGATGAGGGTATCGCATATGTGATTTTAGATGACAACCAAGGTACAACACCTGTACCAGAAGAGTTGTATGAAGACCTTGAAGATGCTTTTGAAGGTTGCCCTACTGATTCTATTAAAGTTGAAGAGGAATCATTTGATGGCGATGCACTCAAATTTGAGTAGACGATAAACAGCGATGATTGCTAGAGACAAGATGTCTTTAATATAAATATAAAACAATCGAATGTCTAGGAATAGACTGAAGTTGAGTGGATGTTTTCATGTTGTACATCCTACTCAACTTATTTATTTTAAAGTTATAAATGTGCATTCAGCTCCACTTGTCATTAAAATTTTTCGCATAAAAAAGAGATGTGTCTTCACAAATTGTAGAAGATACATCTCTTTTTTGTTTAATGACAACATCAACGTTAAGCAGAATCATCTAGGCTGAATAGACTTTGTCTCAGACTTCCTAGTCATGTGCTTCGTTTGAATATGTTTTTATTTTAGAATATGGCCAATACGTTTATATAACAATATAAAGATGACTGATACTAATGCACCTTTAATGATATTGAATGGAATGATACCCGCTGCAATGATAAGCTTAAGATTATTCGCTACATCGGCTAAATTCATAATCATTCCAAACAGTGGAAGTAGTACGAAATAATTTAAAACACTTAGTAATACAGTCATAGCTAATGTCCCAACGATAAGACCAATGATTAATTGACGTGTTGTTTGACGTGATTGATATACCCAATAACTCACTAATAATAATGTTGTTCCAGCTAAAAAGTTGGCAACCGGCCCAACAGGATCGCTCACATTGAAAAAGAAATTAAGTAAATTTTTAATTAATTCAACTAAAACTCCAGCGATGGGTCCTAAAGTAAAAGTAGCTAATAGAGGTGGAACATCACTAAAATCAATCGTTAAATACGGTGGTAAAAATGGAAGCGGGAATTTAATAAACATTAAGACCACCGATATGGCACTTAACATTCCCACAATAATCAAATGTCGTGTTTGCTTTTGTTTCATGAAAAAACCTCCTATTAAATTCATCTTAGTTGAATAGGAGGATTAAAAAGCAACACAAATAAACCTCCATCTTCTCCCATCCAGACTTTACTGTCGGCTCTAGAATTTCACTAGATCAGCCACAAAATATCAAGATTTTGATTTTTTGCAGGTCGCAGGCTTTAATTTACTGCCGGTTGGGAATTGCACCCTACCCCGAAGATGAATTCGTTTTTCTATTTTAATGAGTATAGTGTACATGAGAATGCAGCCCAAAACAATGTTTTTGCAATCATTTGACAGTAAGATTCTTTGATGGGATGGTTTTATTTGAAATTTATCGTTTACTGCCAAGTGTCATTGACGTAAAAACAGATATAAGCGCATTATCTTCTTAATTATGAGGGGTTGGATGCTTCTAATTACAGAGAGAATTGCAGGATTGCGCGCCTTTTGTATCAAAAATAGGCTTGGTGATTGGCTCGTCAGGCCTATTTATAATAGAGTCACGAAATTTTTTTATCATATAAAGAAAGCGCTCAGACGATTTCTATTTAAAATCATCTGAGCACTATTGATTTTGCGACTGATGCCCTAATTTTATTAGCCTACTAAAGCGTGATAAATACCAAGTACACAAAAAAACAGGCACTTAAATATTTTTTAAACTTTATGCCTTCTTTTTAGGCAGTGTGATGGTAAAGGTTGTTCCCTCGTTGATGCGACTGTCAACATCGATGTGGCCACCATGCGCTTCAATAATCATTCGCGTGATAAATAGCCCAAGTCCAGTACCTTGTTTTCCGCGTTTACGAGCAGCATCAACTTTATAAAAGCGTTCAAAAACTTTTTCTAAATGTTCGGAAGGAATACCTACTCCTGTATCTTTAACGATTAAAATTTGTTGGTCTATAGTTGATTTTGCATGAATAGCTATCGTATCCCCTGGTTGTGTGTATCGAGAGGCATTATCAACTAAGTTAGTTAGCACTTGCTCCATACGATCAAAGTCATAATACCAAGGTAAGGCCATTTCGCCATCGAGTTGAAAATCTAGATGTAAATCGAGCTCATAAGCTTGTTGTCTGTATTTAATCGCCATTTTTTTAATTAAATCACTCATCGGCTGGACTTCTTGCGTTACATTTAGACCTTCAGCATCCATTTTTGCTACGTTTAACAGTTCATTAACGAGTCGACTGAGGCGTTTAGATTCATCTAAAACGATAGACAAAAATTCATTAATTTCATCAGGTTCTGTAACCACACCATCAACAATTGACTCAGTATAGCCTTGTAATAATGAAATAGGCGTTCTAAGTTCATGAGAGACGCTAGCAATAAAATCTTTCTTCACTTGTTCAAGCTCATGTTCATTCGTCATATCTCTGATAATGACCACAAGCCCGCCTTCACCATTCGTTTGAATATTATGAATGTAACTCATAATGACCACATAAAAGCGTTGATTCATCTCATATTCTCTGAATTCTGTACTTTGACTTTTAAAAGTATCATCAATTTGTTGATCGAACATCTCTTTATCATGCGCGTTCATTTCTGACAACATCCGTTGTGCGAGCTGATTTGAGATGATGGTTTGTCTATGATGATTAATCCCTAACACACCTTCAACCATTGAATTGATTAATGTATCTCGAATATTTTTAGAAGTGACTAATGCATCGATATGACTCTGGATACTCCGACTCATTTTGTTAAAAGTCATTGCCAATTCGCCAATTTCATCTTTTGTTTGAACGGGTACACGTTTATCATAATTTCCACGCGCGACCTCCCTTGCCTGCGTTTTAAGTTGACGCAAAGGATGTGTAATACGTGTTGATAAGAAAAATGCGAAAATGGTCGTAATCGCTAAAAAGACGACAGCTGTGATTAAAATAATGATAGTAATAATATTATTTGTTTCATCGATGCTTTTTAAGTCTTGATAAATAAAAATAACAGAGGCTTTGCCGGTTGAATCTTTCGACGGATACCCTAGCAATACAAAAGTATGTTTTTTACCATCAATATTAAACATGACATGTTGAAGTTTCGATTTATTTTGTGTTAAAACTTTTTCAAATAATGCATGTTGATTGATTTCTTTTAACATTTTAGATTTAACTACATCATGCTCATTGATATGAAGGCGATCGGGTAAGATAATGAGACCTTTATTATTTTCCAATAGGTCTTCACTATGTTCGATTGCTATTTTACGATTGTGACTATTTTCAATCACTTTACTTACATTTTCAGCACTTTTATAGAGAGAGCGTTCTGTTTCTTGCGTAAAATAATATTGGAAAAATGTGATGAGTGCAGCGCTTAATAAAATTAAAACTGTCGTTACTATTAATAAAATAGTTAACCACAGTTTTATAACGACATTATTGAGTCGTTTCATCCGACTGAATAACTTCAAACTTATAGCCTACTCCCCATACAGTTTGAATCATTTTAGCTGCATCTGCAGAAACTCGATTCAGTTTTTCACGCAAGCGTTTGACATGTGTATCCACAGTTCTTAAATCACCGTAAAATTCATAGTGCCAAACTTCTTTTAATAATTGCTCTCTATCGAAAACTTTATTTGGCGTTTTAGCTAAAAAGATGAGTAATTCATATTCTTTAGGTGTTAAATTCACTGGTGTTTCATCCGCTAAAACTTTATGCGCATCATTGTCAATTGTGAGATGTTTAAACTCAATCATATCACGCGCATGAGGTTCATTTTGTTCAGCTGTTGCTGATTGTGTCCGGCGTAAAAGTGCTTTGACACGTAAAACGACTTCGCGAGGTGAAAAAGGTTTAACAATATAATCATCTGCACCGGATTCGAAACCTTCAACACGATTATTTTCTTCGCCTTTTGCTGTAAGCATAATAATTGGCGTATCTTTCGTTTCGCGTAATTTCATCGCAACTTCAAGACCATCCAATTCAGGTAACATCAGGTCTAATAAAATACATGCATAATCGTATTTCGTTGCTAATTCTAATGCTTCGCGACCATCACTCGCTTCAGCTATCTCGTAACCTTCTCTTTCTAAGTACAATTTTAATAATTTTCTAATACGATGTTCATCATCTACGACTAAGATTTCATTAGTCATCATGACATACCTCCCACACATGGTGACATTTCTAACCTAAAGTTTATTATAGCATATCGAAATATCTGCTTGATAATAAAACAATGAATTTGAATTAAAATTCCATAAAAAAGAGTATGCCTGTAATTTTAATCTTAAAAAAGTATTATTTTTTTAAAACAAAAGATTTAATAAGATGTGCTTGTTAGCATCACACTTTTAAAAGGAAAAATAATTTGATTTAACAATTAGACGACGTCCACACACGGTTTGTTTTCAATGAAACATGGTATCACGCAAACGGACTGTGTTCACTTATTGATTCGTACCGCTTTCAGCGAGTTGTCTCAATGATTTAACCTCATGTGGTGATAATACTCTGCCTTCTCCTGCACCTAATCCTTTTAATGTTAACGGTCCAAATGAAACGCGAGATAGTTTTTGAACGTTAAAACCAAAATGTTCAAACATTCTTCTCACCTGTCTATTACGTCCTTCTGTAATTGTGATTTCTACTAAAGAACTATTTTTCTTTTTATTTTGTTTTTTGACTTTCAGTTTTGCAGGTTGTGTGAGTCCATCTTCAAGCATAATTCCTTTTTCTAATGCCTTCACTTGATCTCTTAAAATATATCCTTCTATTTTAGCAACATACGTTTTTGGTATTTTAAAACGAGGATGTGTCATTAAATGCGTAAAAGCACCATCATTCGTTAACAATAATAAACCGGAAGTATCATAATCTAAGCGCCCTACTGGATAGATACGCGTTTCAAGATCGTCGAAATAATCAGTGACCACTTTTCGACCACGATCGTCAGAAACACTCGTAATGACTTGGGCAGGTTTATAAAATAGAATATATAATTTATCTTCCAGTTCAAGAGGAATCCCTTCCACACTGACTTCATCGGAAGGGCGGACTTTCGTTCCAAGTTCAGTGACTGTAACACCATTCACTTGTACTTTACCTTCTTGGATTAATGTTTCTGCTTTACGTCTTGACGTATAGCCGCTATTTGCGATCCGCTTTTGTAATCTTTCTAATTCTTTGCTCATTATGATTCTCCTTTTTGATTCACTAACTGACTAAAAAAGGATTCGATTTCCTCTTCTTCCTCATCAGTTGTAGGCAATGCTTCTAAGTTTTCTAAGCCAAACACATTTAAAAACAATTCAGTTGTATATAATTGTTGACCTCGGGCTTCAGGGTTATTTCGAGGTTCAATTAAACCTTTACCAATCAGCGTCTTAACTGGACCATCTGAACCGACGCCTCTAATTAATTCTATATCATTTCTAGTAACAGGTTGATTATAAGCTATGATAGCTAAGACTTCCATGGCAGCTTGTGAAAGTTTTGTTGATGCTTTATTAATAATCAGCGACTCTATATAAGGTTCAGCTTCTCTTTGCGTTGTTAAAATAAAGCGATTACCATATTGATGGATTTCAAGTCCAGGTAAATTTAATTGAGAAATTGCCGTGTTTAACGTGTCTGAATCAACAGCTAGTGTTTCGAGTAATTGTGCTTCATCAATGCCATCTTCACCGACTGTATACAAAATTGCGGCAAGTGCTTCTATTGTATTAAGTGTCATAATTAACCCCTTTACTGATTTCGATATTCTGAAATGCTTGAACTTGTTGTAATTGAATGATGCCATTTTTGGACATTTCTAACAAAGCTAAGAAATGCGTGACGACATGTTCAATCGATTCATGAAATGTAAACAAGTCAAAAAACGAAATGCGAGTAGATGTTTTTAACTGATCATATATGTGCTGGGTCGATTGTTGAATCGTATACGTTTCTTTTCTTATATCTACTGTTGTTGGCTTCTTAAGTGCAACACGGGTTTTCATTTTTTGATATGCAACGATTAACTCGGTTAAATCGATTTGAGTATCGGGTGACATGCGCTCAGATTGCTCATAATGTGACAAATCTGTCGGCGCTTTTGTGTAATAATGCGCACGAAGTTCGCGTTGCTCGTTTAACATTTCAGAATAGGCTTTGTAGTTTTGATATTCAATTAATTTTTCAACAAGTTCGTCACGTGGATCCTCTTCTAATAAATCCTCTTGGGGTGTGTCAGGTAATAACATTTTACTTTTAATCATTAAGAGTTCAGAAGCCATTAACAAATATTCACTTGCGATATTAATTTCGAGTTGCTTCATTGCATGAACGTACTGCATATATTGCTCTGTTAATTCACGCATAGGAATATCATAGATATCAATTTCGAATTCATTGATCAAGTGCAACAACAAATCCAGCGGCCCGTTAAAGGCATCAAGTTTTACTTCATACATGGATGATCCTCATTTCATATTGCAAGTCATGTGCATAATAACAAAAAATATTATAGCATGTTTATGTATAACAATAAATTTTTGGAGTGATAAAATGAAAGAAAGTGATTTAGTTCATTTTTATTATCAATTTCATTATGAACAGCATTATTTTTTATGCCATGATATTTTAGAGGAGGCGTGGAAACTACAATCTGAGTTTACGAAACAAGATGCGGTTGTAAGTTTAATCCTATTGGCTACAGGATGTTATCACTATCGTAGAGGTAACTATAAAGGCGCCCACAAAACCTTTAATAAAGCTTATCAAATCATTCAATCCTATAAACCGAATGAACTGGTATATTTAGGTTTAAATATTGCAGAATATAAGGAAGTATTAAAGCATTTAATAAGCGCGACTTCTCTAGAAATCCCTTTTTCTCCGATTCAACTGCCTCTGACAGAAGAAATGGAACAACAAATTGAAAGTGAGTTTCCGAATTATTGTGTAACGAAGCATGTTGTCAGTACGCCTTATATTTTACATCATCATCAACTGAGAGATCGGACAGAGGTTATCGCAGCACGTCACCACGCACTTACACAAAGAAAAAAGGAATAAAACAGATGATTCTTAAATGAACTTCTGTTTTATTCCTTTTATACTTTCATCTCTAAAGCCCAAACGCTAACTTCGAATAAAGTACTAAGCTCTAGGATGATAGTCTTGGTAAATCTTACGAATCTGATTTTTAGTCACATGCGTATACAATTGTGTTGTAGAAATATCTGAATGTCCTAACATGTCTTGTACCGCACGCAAATCAGCGCCATTCTCCAATAAATGTGTGGCAAATGAATGACGTAATGTATGTGGTGTTAGTCTTTTGGTAATGCCTGCTTTAAGCCCAACTTGCTTAATCATCTTCCACACGCCTTGTCTTGACATTGGCTTACCATGCATATTTAAAAATAAAACATGGGTAGTCGTATGTTTTAACAATTGTGGTCTTATCTCTTGTATATAATGTGCTAAACAATCGATGACCGTTTCACCTAAAGGCACAATTCTTTCTTTGCTTCCTTTACCAAACACTTTTGCAAAGCCCATGATAAGATTGACATCTTGGACTTCTATATGAATAAGTTCAGATACACGCATCCCAGTCGCATATAAAAGTTCTAGCATTGTTTTATCACGATAACCGTTAATTTTTGAAGTGTCAGGTGTCATTAATAATTGGTCAACCTCATCAATAGATAGCACATCAGGTAACTTTCTATCATATTTGGGTGTCGCAATAAGGACTGTTGGATCGTGCGTCGTATAGCCTTCTCTCAAAGCAAATTGATGAAAGCTTCGAATTGTCGAAGTGAATCTTGCGATGGATTTCGCTGAATGTCCTTCGT
Organism: Staphylococcus schleiferi; assembly: GCF_900458895.1. NCBI lineage: Bacteria > Bacillati > Bacillota > Bacilli > Caryophanales > Staphylococcaceae > Staphylococcus > Staphylococcus schleiferi. Next base: position 1,357,845 of record NZ_LR962863.1, on the reverse strand, counting down.
CATGTAAAAAACCAAACCACTCTTGAATGATTTGCCGATTAACAAAATTTAAATGAGTAATTTTTTGCTCATTCAAATAGTTTAAATAGTGGTTAAGATCACGACGATACGCAGCGATTGTATTGTTGGACAAACCTTTTTCTATTTGAATAAATCTTAAATATTCATCTCGAATTTCTTCCATGCATTGACCTCAATTCTTGTCAATATCATTACATTTGCGCTTTCGTGCCTTTGCCCTCTTTTTGACACGCTTCACAAATACCATGAAATGTAAGTCTGTGATCTAAAATCTTAAAATTAAATTCATTTTCAACACGTTCTTCTACTTGTGGTAATAAGTCTTCTTCTATTTCATCTACTCTACCACACTCCATACAAACAAGATGGTGATGAAAATGTTTAGAGCCCTCTTTTCGTAAATCAAAACGTGCAACACCATCACCAAAGCTCACCTTATCCACGACTTTTAAATCTGCTAAAAGTTCTAGTGTACGGTAAACAGTGGCTAAACCAATTTCAGGTGCTTTTTCTTTTACTTTTAAGTAAACATCTTCGGCACTTAAATGATCAGTCTCATTTTCAATTAAAACACGCACCGTTGCTTCACGTTGTGGTGTTAACTTATATGAAGACTGTTGTAACTGTTGCTTCACGCGATTAAGTCTTTCCTCCACGGAAGCCTCCCCCCTCTACTGAAAATTATAATTATTACAAATTGATTGTTTTACTTGTTATAAATTACCAGTAATTGAGAAAAAAAGCAACTCATATCGGTTATTTATTTAGAATGATTATAATGTAATAATAGATATTGGAATGCAATCAGTGTTTTAGCATCTTCTATTTCATGTGTTTCTACTGCATTTTTAACATCGGCCATCGAAAAATGAACTTTCTCAACAAACTCATCTTCATCCAAATGAACAGTGCCCTTTTGGAGTGAGTCCGTAAAATAAATAGATATTTTTTCATCTGCAAAACCAGGTGTCCCATAAACTTCGCCAATCAAATCTAATCGGTCAGTTCGATAACCTGTTTCTTCTTCAAGTTCTCTCATTGCCGCTTCTTTTCTATCTTCACCAGGTTCAAGCTTTCCAGCAGGTATTTCTAGTAATGTTTGTTCTAAAGGTTTGCGATATTGCTTCACTAGAATGACTTCATTTTCTGGTGTTACAGCGCAAATCGCAACGGCACCATTATGTTTTACGATTTCTCTATAGGCTGTTTTTTGATTGGGTAAGCGGACTTCATGTTTCTCTACATTTATAATTTTGCCTTCATAAATCGTTTCTTTTGATATTGTTTTTTCTTCAAAATTCATCAGTGATATGCCCCTTTTCAATTTTTCTCACAGTTTGCTATCATTAGTATACATAAATTTTATCGGAAGGAGCTTTAACATGCAAAAAAACACGTTGAAAAGTGGTCTGACTTTGTCAGAATTAGGATTGGGATGTATGAGTCTAGGTACAGATGAAAGTGATGCTTCTAAAATTATAGAGACAGCTATTGAAGCGGGTATTACCTATTTTGATACGGCAGATATTTACGATAAAGGTGAAAATGAAAAGATTGTTGGGAAAATATTAAAAAAATATCAACAAAACGGTGATATTGTTATTGGAACAAAAGTCGGCAATCACTTGAAAGATAACGGAGAAACTTTTTGGGACCCTTCAAAAAAATATATTAAAAATAATGTGAAACAATCTTTAAAAAGACTTGGCTTAGAAAAACTTGACCTCTACATGCTTCATGGTGGAACAATTGAAGATCCATTAGACGAAACGATTAGTGCATTTGATGAATTAAAGCAAGAAGGATTGATCAAAGCCTACGGTATTTCATCTATACGCCCTAATGTTATTCGTTACTATTTGGAACATAGCCAAATTGAAACGATCATGTCGCAATTTAATTTAATTGATAATCGCCCGCTCGATTTACTTGACGAGATTAATCAAAAAGGTGTGAAACTTTTAGCTAGAGGCCCAGTTTTTAAAGGATTGCTCACCAACAAAGCGGAAGTCACTTTAAATCATAAATTTAAAGAAGGCATTTTTGATTACAGTTTCGATGAATTGAAACAAACAATTCAGTCGCTTCAACAGATTAATCCTCAGCTTACTGCGCTTGCCTTTGAATTCTTAAAGTCTCACGCAGTATTAGGATCGATTATCGTTGGTGCGAGTACACCTGAGCAATTGCGTGAAAATATTCAACAGTATCATTCAACGGTTACTAACGAACAACTTCAAGCTGCAATGGATGTTGTCAAACGCCTTCATTATGCAGAACATTGGGAAATGTAACTTAAAAACCCTTCCTTTTCTTACCTAGAAAAAGAGGTTTGGCAAATTTTTCAATCCATCTGGGAGCAAGTTGATACCATTTCAACATTAAGTGGAGCCCTTTCGGAAGATTGACTTCAATTTTCTTTTGTTTCATCGCTTTGATGATTTGCGTTGCTACAAATTCGGGTTGTAGCATGATTCGTTTCACTTGATGGGCATATTGCCCTGATGGATCCGCCTTACCATGAAAAGGTGTTTGAATCGGCCCTACGTTTACTGTCATAACGTGCCAATTAGGCTGTTCCATTCGCAACGCATTAAGCAGATGATTAAGCGCTGCTTTACTGCCACCATAATGAGCAGCATAAGGTTGTGTAGCAAATGCAGCGAGGCTACTGATGCCTACAACACTTGCATGGGCTTTAAAGAATGGTGCGCATCGTTTAAGTAAAATCGCAAAATACACGATATTGATTTGGTAAGTCTCTACTACTTCAGCATCTTCATGCTCAAGCAATGATTTAAAATAGCCTAAACCAGCACAATGAATAAGCCCGTCATATTGGATGTCTGGGTTGAATTGATGATTGATCTCACGCACTTGTTGGATATTAGAAAGGTCGCATTCAATCAAATGCACATTCTGATTTGAAAAGTACGCACGTGCTTTGTTAATATCCCGTACAATTAATGTTAATTCACAGCAGTCTTGAAGCATGGCTTGAGCCAATGCGAATCCGAGACCACTCGTACTACCAGTCATAATAAAATGTGGTTTTTGCATAAAATCACCCTTTATCTTTTAAATCGTTCCCATAACGTTATGAATAACTGTAATGTAAAAGTACTAAATAAGGAAGTGAAATGTCGTATGAAAATCGTTTTTTATGGTGCTGGCAATATGGCACATGCTATTTTTACGGGTATTATTAATTCAAAAATTTTGGCGCCTGAGGATATTTATTTAACGAACCGTACGAATGAAGAAATGTTGCAATCTTATCAAGAAAATTTAGGGATTCAATATAGTTATGATGATGAAGCCTTATTAAAAGATGCCGATTATGTTTTTCTTGGATCAAAACCACACGATTTTGATCAACTTGCTACACGCATTAAAGGAAATATTCATAATCAAAATAAATTCATTTCAATCATGGCAGGACTACCGATTTCTTATATTAAACAAAAACTTGATACGCATGCTCCGATTGCACGTATTATGCCAAATACAAATGCACATGTCGGCCATTCTGTGACCGGTGTGAGTTTCTCTTCGAATTTTGGTCCAACTTCTAAAGAAGAAGTTTTAGAAGTCATCAATGCATTTGGGTCTGCAATCGAAGTTCAAGAAGCACATTTGCACCAAGTCACTGCAATAACAGGAAGTGGTCCTGCATTTTTATATCATGTGTTCGAACAATATGTGATGGCAGGTACAAAATTAGGTCTTGAAAGAGCTCAAGTAGAAGAGTCTATACGCGAGTTGATTATAGGCACGAGTAAGATGATTGAGCGTTCTGATTTGAGCATGGAACAATTAAGAAAAAATATCACTTCAAAAGGTGGTACGACACAAGCTGGATTAAATGCATTATCTGAATATAATTTAGAAGGTATATTTGAAGATTGCTTGAATGCGGCTGTCAATCGTAGTATTGAATTATCAGCGCAAGAAGATGATATGTAATTATAAAAGGTTTCATATATAAGTATTGAGGCTAGGATATTAATTCTAAAATAAGTAGCGCTAAGATGAATTTTACTAGAAAATCGTCTTAGCGCTTTATTTTCATGATAAAACTTCGTATTGTATGACTTTACCTTCCAAGGTGACTGCCTCAGACTGTATACTTCGGCTGTCCTGTTCTAGCCTTTCTGCTTCGATTAATCCAAATTGAGTTAAGACTTCAGCTCTCATGCAGCGAGATCATAAATGCAAGGCTTTCAAGAATTTTATGTCTCGGACGTAATTTATTGTTAGCGAGATTGCTATTAAAATGTATAACTATCAAAATCTTCAACAAACTGAAACGATTGTTCAGATTCAGCTTGAATTTGTGCTTCTATCAATTGAATGTCTTCTTTAGTGTAGCGTCCACTTAAGTGCGTCAGCAACCCATGCTTAACTTGACCATCTGCCATTAATTGAAGGACATCTTCAATATGACTATGATGATAAGCATTGGCTAATGACTTATCGCCTTCAATATATGTGGATTCATGAACTAATACATCAACGTGATGTGCAAGTTCAAGTGCATGCTCACTCGGTTTTGTATCACCAAAAATAGCAATGGTTTTCCCTGTTTTTTCAGGTCCTTTGAATTGATTCGCATCATAAGTTTTGCCCTCATATTCAAATGTATCTTGAGACTTAATCTTTTGATAGAGCGGGCCTGGCGGAATACCTAACGCTTTTAATTTTGAAACGTCTAATTTTCCTGGCGTATTCGGTGCCTTAATACGATATCCGTAGCAAGGGATACCATGGTTTAAAGGCCTAGCATTGACTTCAAAATGATTAATACTTAAATCAAGACGCTTGTCTATTTCGATAATGTGTAACGGATAATTTAAATGTGAATAAGTTAATGATAAATTGTATTCAATAAAATCTTTAATGCCTTTTGGCCCAATTACAGTCAGTGGCTTTGATTCTCCACCTTGAAATGAACGACTGGTTAAAACGCCCGGTAAGCCGAAAACATGATCACCATGCATATGTGTGATAAAAATGTGACTGACTTTTCCGAGTTTAATGGAATGGTGGAGTATTTGGTGTTGGGTTGCTTCGCCCACATCAAAAAGCCAAATATCTGTTAAATAAGGCTCGAGTTTTAAAGCGATAGATTGTGTATGACGCTCTTTAGTAGGTAACCCTGCACTGGTACCAAAAAATGTAATTTCCATGCTTCGTGCCTCCTTAGCGTTATATTACCATAATTGCCGATGAATCGGTAACGAAATCTGACTGTATGTGCTTAAAGCAGAATTGTATGTCATTATGGGCGATATGCTTTATAATGTACACATATTTAATATAAAAAGAATTGAGGTTTTGAATCTTGAATAAGACAAATAATCATATTCCAGCGCTTATTACCATATTCGGCGCAACTGGTGATTTAAGTCACCGTAAATTATTCCCTTCCCTTTTTCATCTCTATCAACAAGATAATTTAGATGAAAGAGTAGCGATTATTGGTATCGGTAGACGTCAATTGACTAACGATGATTTTAGAGCACAAGTAAAAGCATCTATTCAAGCGCATGTCCAAGATACAAAACATTTAGACAAATTTATGCAACATATCTTTTATCAACCCCATGATGTGAATGATGAAGCAAGTTATCAAACACTTTTAGAGTTAAGTGAATCTTTAGATTGTACATTCTCTTTAAGGGGGAACCGTGTCTTTTATCTTGCGATGGCGCCCCAATTTTTTGGCATCGTAACAGATTATCTAAAATCTTCTGGCTTAACAAACACAAAAGGCTTTAAACGTTTAGTCATTGAGAAGCCTTTCGGTAGTGATTTAAAATCAGCGGAAGAATTAAATAAACAAATACGACGTTCTTTCAAAGAAGAAGAAATTTTTAGAATTGACCACTATTTAGGAAAAGATATGGTTCAAAATATTGAAGTTTTACGTTTTAGTAATGCGATGTTTGAACCTTTATGGAATAATAAATATATTTCCAATATTCAAGTCACTTCATCAGAAATATTAGGTGTTGAAGATCGTGGTGGCTATTATGAATCTAGCGGTGCTTTGAAAGATATGGTGCAAAACCATATGCTACAAATGGTAGCATTATTGGCAATGGAGCCACCTATTAGTTTGAATAGTGCTGACATTCGAGCAGAAAAAGTTAAAGTATTAAAATCTATGCACGTATTAAAACCAGAAGAAGTACGCCAACAGTTTGTTAGAGGTCAATATGATCGTGGAACGATTGACGGTCAACAAGTGAAAGCGTATCGTGAAGAAGATAAAGTAGCTTCTGATTCTAAGACGCCAACTTTCGTTTCTGGGAAAGTGCTCATTGATAACTTTAGATGGGCTGGCGTTCCATTTTATATCCGTACCGGTAAACGTCTAAAACGTAAATCCATTCAAGTCGTGGTTGAATTTAAAGAAGTTCCGATGAACCTTTATTATCAAAAAGATAAACATTTAGATTCTAATTTGCTTGTTATCAATATTCAACCGAACGAAGGTGTTTCTATTCACTTGAACGGTAAAAAATATGTACAAGGAATTGAAACTGAACCCGTTCAATTGTCTTATGCGATGAGTGCACAAGATAAAATGAATACTGTCGATGCATATGAAAACTTGTTGTATGATTGCTTAAAAGGCGATGCGACAAACTTTACGCATTGGGAAGAATTGAAATCAACATGGAAATTTGTCGATTCAATTCAAGAAGCTTGGGACAAATTTGAACCAGAATTTCCTAACTATGAATCTGGAACAGATGGTCCGTTAGATAGTGATTTATTGTTAAGTAGAGATGGTTTTAAATGGTGGAATGACATTCAATAATTTAAAAACATAAGGCTAATAGAAAATGAGCTAAGAGATACGGTTTTAGTATCACTTAGCTGTTTTTTGTTATATAATTGATAACTAGATACGAAAAATCGTGCGTCGTGAGTTTTAAGAGTATAGGGAGTGAAAATTTTGGACGTTATCAAACAGTTGCAACGTGCTATAGTCTATATGGAAGATCATCTTTTAGAATCGTTTGATTTGCAAACGTTAAGTGAATACGTTGAAATTTCTCCTTATCATTTAGAACAATCTTTTACGATGATTATAGGCCAAACCCCTCGTGAATATTGTCGAGCGAGACGATTAACGTTAGCTGCCAAAGATTTAATTCAAGGTGCAAATCGTTTAATCAATGTGGCTAAACGCTATCATTATGAAGATGTAAATGATTTTGCACATGATTTTAGTGATTATCATGGGGTTTCACCGTTACAAGCTAAATTGAAGCAAGACCAATTGAAAATGCAAGAAAGATTGTATTTGAAATTATCAACGACTTCTCGTCCCCCACTTCCTTATCGTCTCGATAATATGGGAGGCTTTACTTTAGTGGGGCACTCTCGTTTTATCCCTTCAAATGAATTAGATAATCATTTTATTGTGCCTGACTTTCTTGAGGATTTGAAAGCAGATGGCCGATTGAAAGATATGATACGTTATAATGATCGCAGTCCTAGCGAATTATTTGTTGTAAGCTGTCCTTTAGATCAGGGCTTGGAAGTTTTTGTAGGTGTGCCAAGTGAGCGTTTGCCTGCACATTTAGAAGATCGTTTCTTTGCTGAACGTCAATTTGCATTGTTTAATTTACAAGGAGAGATTGATTATGTCACGAGTGAAGCGTGGCATTACATAGAAACCAGTTTACAACTGACTTTACCTTTTGAACGTAATAGTCTTTACGTTGAAATTTATCCATTTGAGATTTCTTTTGAGGATCCATTTACGAAAGTGCAACTTTGCGTACCAGTCAATATTGACGATGAGTAATATTTGAAGTTACAAATAAAGATACTAAAAAGAGACTCGCAACTTATTGCTTGCGGAGTCTCTTTTTTAATCATTTGATATCATCCAAAATGGATTACTCTGTCCAGTGTGTATGGAATGTACCTTCTTTATCTTTACGTTGGTAAGTGTGTGCACCAAAGTAATCGCGTTGTGCTTGGATTAAGTTGGCAGGTAATTCAGCTGAACGATAACTATCATAGTAGTTAATACTTGCTGCAAAACCAGGAATTGCAATACCGTTTTGAACACTTGTTGCCACGACATCACGCAAAGCAGATTGATATTCTGTAACGATATCCTTAAAGTAATCATCTAATAAAAGATTTTGTAATTGATTGTCTTTGTCGTATGCATCTTTAATTTTTTGTAAGAATTGCGCACGAATGATACAACCTTCTCTCCAAATCATCGCAAGTTCGCCTAATTGTAAATTCCAATTATTATCTTCACTTGCAGATTTCATTTGGTCAAATCCTTGCGCATATGAACAAATTTTACTCATGTATAAAGCGCGACGGATTTTTTCAAGAAATGCTTCTTTATCCCCTTCAAATGAAGCAGAAGGACCATTTAAAAGTTTTGAAGCATTGACACGTTGTGTTTTTAATGAAGAAATAAAACGTGCAAATACAGATTCAGTAATGATTGTTAATGGCGCTCCTAATTCTAAAGCGTTAATCGATGTCCATTTACCAGTCCCTTTTTGTCCAGCTTGGTCCATGATTTTTTCAACAAGCGGATCGCCATTTTCATCTAATTTCGTGAAGATATCTCCAGTGATTTCAATAAGATAACTTTCTAACTCGCCAGCATTCCAAGATTTGAATGTTTGAGAAATCTCTTCATGTTGCATACCGAGTAAATCTTTCATAATGATATAACTTTCAGCAATAAGTTGCATATCTGCATACTCGATACCATTGTGTACCATTTTAACGTAATGACCAGCGCCGTTTGGTCCAATATAAGTCACACAAGGTGTACCGTCTTTCGCTTTAGCAGAGATAGCTTCTAAAATGTCTGCCACTTTCTCATAAGCTTCTTTTTGTCCACCAGGCATCATTGAAGGACCAGTTAAGGCACCGACTTCACCGCCAGAAACACCCATGCCGATAAAGTTAATACCACTTTCAGCTAATGCTTTATTTCTACGAATCGTATCTAAATAGTTTGTATTGCCACCATCAATTAAAATATCGTCATTATCAAGTAAAGGTAATAAACTTTCGATTGTTTTATCTGTAGCTTCACCAGCTTTAACCATTAATAATATTTTACGTGGTTTTTCTAAAGAATTTACAAATTCTTCAATTGAATATGTTGGAACAATGTTTTTTCCTTTTGATTCTTCAACCATTAAATCTGTTTTTTCAGAAGAACGATTAAATACTGATACACTGTAGCCACGGGATTCAATATTCCAAGCTAGGTTTTTACCCATTACGGCTAAACCTACTACACCAATTTGTTGTGTCATTTTACTAACCTCTCTTATTTATAAATTACGGACTTATTGTACCATATAATAAGTCATGAAACACTTTCGCAATCTTATTTAGCGATTTCAATGATTTTAAGGACGTAATTTGCTAAATCATTTAAAGATTGTGTTGAAATACGTTCGTCAGTTGTGTGTATTTTTTCATAGCCAACACCTAAAATGACAGAAGGAATGCCTAATTTATTAATGATGTTACCGTCTGAACCGCCCCCACCGACATTGACTTGCATATCAAAGCCAAGCGCACGAGAAGCTTGTTCAGCAATTTGATACACTTTGTCTTCAGGCTGAATTCGAAAGCCTGGATAAGAGAGTGAAGTTTCAACTTCTGCGTGACAATTAAATTGCTCAGCAGTCGATTGAAAGGTTTTCTCCATATGTTCGATTTGTGCATCTAATTTTTCTTTTGAATGAGAACGTACTTCTGCCCATATATTCACGAGATCAGTGACGACATTTGTCGGCCCGCCCCCTTGGAACTTTCCAATATTTGCTGTTGTTTCGTGATCAATTTGCCCTAATTTCATTTGACTGATGGCTTTCGCTGCAATATTGATAGCACTAATACCTTCTTCAGGGGTACTCGCATGTGCTTTTTTACCATGAATTGTTGCATTGACTTTTGATTGATAAGGCGCCCCAGTAGTGATATGTCCGACAGGAACTGAAGAATCAATAGCATATCCATAATCAGCATCTAGATCGTCTTTTCTTAATGCTTTAGCCCCTACTAAGCCTGATTCTTCTCCGACTGTAATCACAAATTGAATTTGTCCGTGTTGAAGATTTTGCTCTTGTATCACTTCAAGAACTTCAAATATAACCGCTAAACCTGCTTTGTCATCTGCCCCTAAAACAGTAGTTCCATCTGAATAAATAAAACCATTTTCTTTGATAATAGGCTTCACGTTTCGACCTGGCTCCACAGTATCCATGTGACTCGTAAAATAAATTTTGTCATACTCTGTATGAGTGGCTGGTAATGTACAGATTAAATTATTTGCACCAAATCCTGTTTCTTGTTGTGCTTGGTCTTCAACAACTTTTAATCCTAAAGCCTCGAATTTACGTTTTAGGATGGGTTGAATGATTTCTTCATGCCCTGTTTCAGAATCAATTTGTACTAATTCAAGAAATGTATTTAACAATCTTTCTTCATTAACCATTATGTCACCTTCCTTTGAACTTTAATGTCATTTTATCGAAAAACCCTCATTATGCAAAATATCTAATTTTAAATCAGAGTTAAAATTGCTTTGGCGTTTTGAATTAATGAATGTTATAATTTCGTTATTAGTCATTGATGATAAGCGTCAACGGTATTAAGTTCATTTAATAATGGCGTATTAAACGTAAATATCAATGAATTGGCTATTTATTATGATGTTATCGATGGTTTTCATCGAGGGATGAAGTACAGTTGATGTCATTTTTAAAACCATGTTTGTATAGTCAAATTTCGAGATGATGACTTGGAGGCGTAGATTTTGTTAAACAAAAAGGTTAGAAAAGTTTTATTAATTGTCATGCTTTTAGCTATCGTCGCGTCACTTATTTTAACAGGTGTCGCACCTTTGTTAAGCATGTAGTGGATGTTAAAAGAGCCTGAGACAAAATTGTCTCAATAATCGATGAAATCCGAGGTTTTCGTAAAAAACGAAAAATCTCGGATTTTTTTCCTTTTATCATCAGTTTAGCCGCACTAGATGCGACTAATTTCCTTAGGCACCTCGTTAGTTTAGTTTTTGTTGTGATTAATTAAATTATACGAAAGTGCCTTATTTTTTAAAGGATAATGGTGAATGATTACATATATAAGCGAAGTATTTATAGCGAGACTCCTGAGGGAACAGGACGAGCCGAAGACTACAGGCTGAGGCTGTCCCCTCGGAAAGCGAGCCTATATAATACGAAGCATGACAATAAAAAGGAAGCTCGAAGAGGATTTTTATCAAAATCATCTTCGAGCTATTTATTTTGGTATTTATGTCCCAGATTCTTTTATATTTCTTTTATGGGATAATTCAGACTACTATTGAACTTCGTGGTGCATTTTAAGTGATCCAAATTTAGATTTAATCGTTAAATACTCTTCAGTATCATATAAAATTTGTATCATACTTGAGCGCGTATGAAGCTCTTCATGCGTAGTGGGTAAAGGCAATTGTTCGATTTCCAAACGAATTTGGTAAAGTGTGTGAAGGCGTAACGCAGTATAGTTATTTTCATTCACATTTTCCGCCATTTCTTTAAATAAATGAGAGACACGCGCACTCATAACATCATCAGCATGAATATGTTCGATATGGTCCTTTATCCGTTTTAAAATTTCAACTTGGTCTTCTCGCATGTCGAAATAATGATAGTAACTATTTTCATTACGTACAAAGTGATTTTTAACATCCCTAAAAGCGAGTGATTTTGCTTCTTGTATTGTTTTAGAAAGAGAATTAAATGAAACATTAGGATGATTATTATGTTGAGCACAAGCATCGCTGTAAACATAAAAAATCCGTTTAATTTGAGCTTCTATCTCTCGCTTATATTTAGATAATGCGTGATCGAGATTTGGCATAATCGTATTCATTGTAAAAGCGATGGATAAGCCAACGATCAACAATAAAATCTCATTAATAACAAGGTCAAAATTTATTACTTTTGCATTAAAAAAGTGAAGTAAAATGACAATACTTGTGACGACACCTTCTTGCATATTAATCATTACTGTTGTAGGAATAAAAAATAAAACAATTAAGCCGAGTACCCAAGCATGTTGACCGAGTAAAGTGAAAATTGTTGCTCCAAAGGCGATAGCGATAAGACAGGAAATAAAACGAGAAACGATGGCGTGTACAGAGTTCATTTTTGTATCTTTGATACATAAAACAACTAAAATAGCACTAGATGCGTAATTATCCAACCCTAAAAGCTGTGCAATGATTACACCTAGTGCCATGCCTATCGCAGTTTTAATCGTTCTTAATCCGATACGATATGGATTTAAACGTAACATGCGACGTCACCCTACTTTTCAACACAGTAGCGATCAAACAAACGTTGCAATTGAGTGATGACATCCATTGTATCGTGTCCCTCGATTTGGTGGCGTTCCACCATTTCAGTAATTTTGCCATCTTTCATCAGCGCAAAAGAAGGACTAGATGGTGCATACCCTTCGAAATAATCTCTTGCACGTTGTGTCGCTTCTTTATCTTGGCCCGCAAATACTGTAACAAGACGGTCAGGTAATACATCGTAATGTAAAGCGTGCATTGCAGCTGGACGTGCAATTCCTCCTGCACAGCCACAAACAGAATTCACCATGACTAAAGTTGTACCCTCTTGTTTGAAAACTTGATCCACTTCTTCTTCTGTCGTTAATTGTTCATAACCAGCATGGTCCATTTCTGAACGCGCTTGCTGAACGACATTATTCATATATAAATCAAAATTTAAATCCATTTTGACATTCCTCCATACATTAGGCTTGAACTATTTTTATTTTACTAAACGTTCATGTGGACTGCAATCATTCTATGTTCGCTTTTAATGTCGAGAAAACATTTATATAGAAGGTATCCTATATGATTCCCTGTATCATCCACCAAAAGCAGATGTGTTTATTTTTATAAAAAGAAAAAGCTGAGCGCGCCATGCCCAACCTTTTCTTTTTAATGTTTATATAAAATGTTGATGCTTATTTAAATAACTTGCATTGTACTTTCTATGTGTAACGAATGATTTTAGCTTGTGTTATAGGTTTGATTCGTTATTTACAGATTAATATATTTGCGTATGCTCTAAAGTGTAGCTTTCAATACGTTGTTTGACTTCATTTAGAAATTGTCCTGCTTGTAAACCATCAAGCATACGATGATCTAAAGAGAGACAGAGATTGACCATTTGACGGATTGCAATCATATCATCAATGACAACAGGTCGTTTCACAATGGATTCTACTTGAAGTATTGCAGCTTGTGGATGATTAATAATGCCCATAGAGCTTACAGAACCGAAAGTCCCTGTATTATTGACAGTAAAAGTACCACCTTGCATATCTTCATGTGTTAATTGATGGCGACGTGCTTTTTGTGCTAATTCATTGATCTCACGCGCAATGCCTTTGATGGATTTTTCGTCTGCATGGTGAATAACAGGTACGAATAGTTTATCTTCATGTGCGACAGCGATTGAAATATTCACATCTGAATGAAGAATAATTTCATTTTCATGCCACGTACTATTGAGAAGTGGATATTTTTTCAAAGCTTCAGCGACAGCTTTTACAAAAAAGGCAAAATAAGTTAAATTATAGCCTTCCTGTGCTTTAAACTGTCCTTTATAGTGATTTCTAGTTTTAGTTAATTCAGTGGCATCCACTTCTACTTTCATCCAAGCGTGTGGAATTTCTTGAACACTTTGTACCATTTTTTTAGCAATTTGTCTGCGAACACCGTTAATTGGAATAGCTTGTGAATGGTTGTCATGTGAAAAGACATGCGTATTCTCATGACTTGTAGCTAGCTCCTGAACGACGGGTTCTTCAACAGTTTGGTTGTGTGTTCCAGAAGTTTGTGATGTTTGCGTAGCTTGTGATGTAGTACCTTGACCTGCGATATACGCTTCAATATCTTTCTTTGTCACACGACCTTCAAAACCGGTGCCTTCTACATTTGCTAAATCAATATTATGTTCCGATGCCAGACGAAATACGACTGGTGAGAAACGGCCGTTATTTTTAACTTTAGTACCCGCCTTATCTTGATTAGAAGTCACAGATTGAGGTGCATGAACTGCTTCAGTCGTTCCTGATGCTTCTTGTTGCTCACTAGATGTACTTACAGAGGAATCTGCATCATGATTTGCCACTTCCATTTCACATATCACTGCACCGACTTCAATTGTTTCGCCTGCTTGCGCAATAATTTTAGTGATTGTACCAGTATATGAAGAAGGTACTTCGGCTGTAACTTTATCTGTAATAACTTCGCATAAAGGATCATATTCTTCAATTTGATCGCCTTCATTGACTAGCCATTGTTCAATCGTTCCTTCATGGACACTTTCTCCAAGTTTTGGCATTTTAATTTCCATGATGACCCTCCTTAAAAGCGCGCAAGTTCACGCATTTTATTTTTAATTTTATCTGGATTAATCATAAATTCGTCTTCGAGTGGAGGCGAAAATGGCATTGCTGGCACATCAGGACCAGCAAGTCGCATAATTGGCGCATCTAAATCAAATAAGCAATTTTCGGCGATAATTGCTGCGACTTCAGATAAAATACTGCCTTCTTTATTATCTTCAGTAACTAACAAGCATTTCCCTGTTTTTTTCGCGCAACGAACAATCGTTTCTTGATCAATTGGATATACCGTACGTAAATCTACAACTTCAACATCAATATTTTCATCTTTTAATATATCAGCGGCTTGTAAGCAATAGTTCACTGCAAGCCCGTATGAAAATACTGTAATGTCATTACCTTCACGCTTAACATCTGCTTTGCCTAACGGTACAGTGTAATACGCTTCAGGTACTTCCTCTTTTAGTAATCGATACGCCTTTTTATGTTCAAAAAAGAGTACAGGATCATTAGATGCGATAGAAGCAAGTAACAAACCTTTCGCATCATACGGTGTTGAAGGAATAACGACTGTTAAACCTGGTGTAGACGCAAACACACTTTCAATACTTTGGGAGTGGTATAAAGCACCATGTATGCCGCCACCAAACGGCGCACGAATTGTTAGAGGTGCGTGCCAATCATTATTAGAACGATAACGTAATTTTGCGGCTTCACTCATAATTTGGTTTGTTGCAGGTAAAATATACTCAGCAAATTGTATTTCAGCAATAGGACGTTTGCCCATCATGGCTGCACCTATAGCTGAACCGACGATATTTGATTCAGCCAGTGGTGTATCTAATACACGATACTTGCCATATTTATCTTGTAAACCTGCCGTAACACCAAATACGCCTCCCTTTTTACCCACATCTTCACCTAATATAAATGTTTGAGGGTCTTGTTCTAATGAAAGATCCAATGCTTGTTTAATTGCTTCTAAGTAAGTGATTTTAGCCATGTTTAAAGCCCTCCTTGTTCATAGACATATTGGTAAGTTTCTGATGCATCAGGATAAGGTGAAGCTTCAGCCTCTTTCGTTGCTTTATTGACAATGGCTTGATTTTCTTGCTCGATTTTATCAAACCAATCCCGATCGACTAATTCATTATCGATGAGATAAGATTTGAATTTTAAGTTACAATCATTTTCTTTATCTTGCGTTTTTTCTTCATTAGAGCGATAACGGTCATCATCGTCAGAGGAGTGTGCAGTTAATCGAGTACACATTGCTTCAATGAGTGTAGCGCCTTCACCGTTAATCGCGCGTTCTCGTGCCGATTTAATAGCCCCATAGACCGCAATAGGATCATTTCCATCAACTGTTTCACCAAACATGCCATAACCTTTAGCACGGTCTGAAAGTTGTTCAGCGCCATACTGTAAATCTTTAGAAACGGAGATAGCATATTTATTATTTTCAATTAAACAAATAAATGGTAAATCGTGAACACCTGCAAAATTAAGCCCTTCATGAAAGTCACCTTGGTTTGAACTTCCTTCGCCAAGTGTTGTCAATGCGACCTGTTGTTTGTTATCCATTTTAAATGTTAACGCCGCACCTACAGCATGTAATATTTGAGTGGCAACAGATGAACCTTGAGACATAATTCCTACTTCTTTTTTACTAAAATGTGAAGGCATTTGTTTTCCGCCAGAGCTAATATCATCTCTTTTACCGAATGCCGATTGCATTGTTTCTAATGGTGTCATCCCTAGATAAGTAACGAGTGCGAGGTCTCGATAATAAGGGGCTGTTACATCTCCTTTTTGTAGTGCATAAGCAGTCCCAATTTGAGTTGCTTCTTGCCCTTGACAACTAATTACGAATGGGATTTTACCTGCTCGATTTAATAACCACATTCGCTCATCAAGTTTTCTTCCTAAGTCCATCGCTTGATAGATTACCTTTAAATCCTCAACTTCTAGTCCTACACTTTTATAATCTTTCATATTCATTTCCCTCCTTATATCTATATATGGATAGATTGATTATTCATTTTAAGACCGAGTTCCATCATTAATTCAGAAATCGATGGATGTGCATGTGTAGATAAGCCCAATTCTATAGATGAACCATTCATAAAATGTAATACGCTGAGTTCATTAATTAATTCAGTCGTATGGGGACCTACGAGTGACGCACCAATAAAACTTTCTGAATCTTTTTCAAATAAAAGTTCAGCAAAGCCTTCAGGTTGATTGGCTGATTCAATCATCGCTTTACCGTTCGCTCTAAATGGTGCCTTAACAACTTTAAAGTTTAATCCTCTTTGTTTAGCTGTTTCTTGGTTTACCCCTATAGATGCAATTTCTGGTGATGTATAAACACATTTTGGCATTTGATCATAGTTTATTGGTAAAGGATTTTCATTAAACATATGCTCAACGGCTATAACGCCTTCTCGTGCACCTACATGCGCTAATTGTAGATGACCAATCACATCACCTGCAGCATAAATATGTTGATCCGCAGTCTGCATCCACGCATTCGTTAAAATCATCTGTTTTTCATTTAGCTCAACTTTTGTATTGTTAAGTCCTATGTCCTGCGTATTAACCCTTCTACCGATTGAAACGAGAACTTTCTCAGTAGAGAAAGATTGATCAACATTAAAAGTTACTTTATCGGTATGAATTTCAATATCTTCCTCATTGAGTGCTGTATTTGTATAGAAAGTAACGCCTTGTTGTTCTAATTCTTTTTGAATCAGACGACTGCTCTGTTGACTTTCAGTAGGAAGGATTCTTGGACCTGCCTCTATGACATAGACTTTGACACCGACTTTACTCAAAAAGGATGCAAATTCTAACCCTATGACGCCACCCCCAATAATCGTCATTGACTGAGGTAATGCGGTTAACGTCATCATGTCATCACTACTTAAAATTTGCTCGTAATCAAAAGGTAAAAATGGCAGCGCCAGTGGGTTTGATCCTGTTGCAATCAAAACATAATCATTAGGTAATAATTCAGAAGATCCATCTTCATATTCAACTGAAACTGTCCCACTTTGTGGTGTGAAAATAGAGGCACCTAACAAGCGACCGACCCCATTAAATACATCGATTTTATGTTGCTTCATTAAACCTTGAACGCCTTGATACATTGTTTCAACAATTCGATTTTTACGCTCCATCACTTGTGGAAGGCTAAATTGAAATGTAGAAGGCTCCGCTTGAATACCATATTGATCGGCATTTTGCATTAAATGATAGACTTCAGCTGATTTGAGAAAAGATTTTGTTGGGATACATCCCCTATGTAAACATGTGCCTCCAACTTTTTGATTTTTCTACTAAGGCCACATTTTTTCCTAATTGACTCGCCCTTATTGCAGCAGAATAACCTGCAATGCCACCACCTAAAATAACGACATCATATTTTTCTTTTGTCATAATATTTATCTCCTATCGATACGTTTGGATTGATATTTCTTGGTTAAATGCACGTTGTGCTTGGTCGGCCAATGTTGTCATTTCATGTTCTCCGGCATAAACAGAAATAGGTGCAATCCAATCTACGTAAGTTGAAATCAATTCAACGAGTTGCTCATTAAAACTCATTCCACCTGTTAAAATAATTTGATCAACTTTACCTTTCAAAGTTGCAGCACGTTCTCCAATCACTTTTGAAATTTGAAGTGCCATTGCCCCAATGAAAAGTCGTACTTTTTCATCCGTATCATAAGACATCATGATTTCTTTCAAATTTGAAGTCCCAAAATACGCAGTTAAGCCAGATTCACGACTGAGGATTGCATTTAACTTTTCAGCAGATAACTGATTCCTCTCCATATAAGTGATTAGTAAATCATTCGGTATAATTCCTGCTCTATCCATAGCCATGGGGCCTTCGCCATAAAGTGCTTCATTGACATCGATGACACGACCTTGTTGATGGGCACCAATACTAATACCGCCACCCATGTGTGCGACTATCACATGCACATCTTCATAGTTTTTATTGACGCTTTCCGCATATTTGCGAGCCATCGCTTTTTGATTGAGTGCGTGAAAAACACTGCGTCGTTGGATATCCGGTATCCCTGTCACACGTGCTTCATCGATTAATTCGTCTACAACAACAGGATCAGTTGTAAATACAGGAATATGATATTTTTGGCCTAAACGATAACCAATCATTGCACTTAAGTTCGAAGCATGAGCGCCATAATCAAATGATTTAAGGTCATTATACATTGCACTATTCACTTCATAGGTTCCGCCTGACAAGGGCTTTAGTAAACCACCACGACAAGCGATAACATCCATATTATCAAGTGTTTGATGATGAGATAATAAATCTTGTTCAATCAATTGCTGACGTGTTTGTTCTTGTTCTAACAAAGTTTGATTAATAACAGAGGTTGAATGTTTAATGTTTTCATTTAAAATACATTCATCATTACGGTAGATTGCATATTTACTCGATGTACTACCAAGATTTAAAACGAGTGTCGTTACCATAGAATACCTTCTTTCAAAACTTCAACAAATTCCTTTTTATCTTATGGTTGCGAAACACAACGCTAAATAAACTTTAGCGCAACCAATATTGAGTTCACTTTATTTTCTATACTATCTGCTCTAGATGTAAGTACAATAGGAAAGCGTGCACCTAAAATCAAGCTTGCAACTTTTGCATGGCCAAAGTAAGTAAGCGATTTATAGAGAACATTCCCAGCATCAAGGCCAGGTACGATTAAAACATCAGCATTACCTGCTACTTTCGTGTGAATCCCTTTTTGGATTGCACTTTTCTTATCAATTGCATTATCTAAAGCATACGGACCTTCAATTAGGATATCCTCATCGATTGGGTGCGACGCATAAAATTGCTGTAATGTTTGCGCTTTTAAAGTTGAAGGGATTTTGTTACTAACTTTTTCAACTGATGATAAAAGTGCAATATTTAATGAGTCGTAGTCTAGTTGTCTCGCAAAACGGACAATATTATTAATCATTGCTTTCGTATCTTCAACTGAAGGAGTGATATTTAAGGCCACATCAGAAATCATAAGTAATTTGTGATAAGTCGGTATTTCACATATTGCAAGATGATTGAGGAAAGGTTTTGAATCCACTGCATTTCTTTTTAACACTGCTGATAAAATTTGAGCAGTCGGAATTTGCCCTTTCATCAAGATATGTGCTTTTTGATGATAGAGATCGTCTAAACAGTGTTCTATCGCTTCATCTTGCGTTTCAAATGTATGAATATGAATGCGTGTCAATAACTCTGGTGATAGGTCAAATGAACGTATCAACTCTGAAGCATCTTGATAATTGTATAATATAAATTCCGCTTTAGTTTTATTCAAAACTTCGACAATCACGTTGATTAATGGCTCTTCAGTTGCATTAATCATCGCAATGGTTCCACTGAAATTTTGATGCCCTTTTAGTAATGCTTTAAAATTCATATCACATCATCCTTTAAGCCTTTGATTTTGTTCTATCATTTCTTTCGCATTTTGTTTTGTAAGCTCAGTTACAGTTGCGCCTGAAATCATTCGAGCGACTTCAGCAATACGAGATTCCCCGTTGAGCTCTTGTACAGATGTCGTTGTACGCCCCTCTTTTTCTTGTTTGGCGATATATAAATGATGGTCACTCATGGATGCAACTTGTGGTAAATGAGAAATACAGATGACTTGTATCACAGCAGATATTTCTTTCATCTTTTCAGCCATTTTTTGAGCAGCTTGGCCTGAAACACCTGAATCCACTTCATCAAATAGAATCGCTGTTTGACCCCTAGAACGTACGAAAATACTTTTCAATGCCAGCATAATACGTGATAATTCGCCACCACTTGCAATTTTATTTAAACTCTTTAAAGGTTCACCTTTGTTTGGACTAATTAAAAATTCAACACGTTCAAGTCCTTCTCTTTGTGGCTGGTCGTAGGGTTTAAATGATATTTCAAGATTTGCATCCTTCATTTGTAAATTTTGTATTTCATTAACAATTCGATCTCTTAGTTGTCGCGCGACAAGCCTTCTTTCTTTAGACAAAACCTGGCCGTGCTCAATTAACTGAGCAGATAACTGTTTAATCTCATTTCGTAATTGTGAAGTGCTTTCTTCATAGTTTTCAATCTTATCAATTTCTTCTGCGATTTTGGCCTGATATGTGATTAACTCAGAAATATCTTTACCGTATTTTCTTTTTAAGTTGTTTAATAAATTCATTCGAGATTCAAGTTCATTTAAATATTGCTCGTCGAAATCAGTTTGATTAATTTCATCATAAAGCTGATGTTTTGCATCTTCTAAAGTATAGTAGAATTGGTCGACATCTTCTTTCAGTTTTTGAAATGTTTCTGGCAATATCTCATCAATTGTCTGCAAATGTGCACTTAATGTATAAAGTCTATCAGGGATGGCCTGTTCATCGGTCAACGTCTCATAAGCCGCATTAAGCGCAACACTTAAATTTTCTGAGTTTTGAATTCGCTTAATATCAATTTCTAATTGTTCGATTTCGCCTTCCTTTAATTGGGCTTCTTTTAATTCGTCATATTGAAATTTCATTAAGTCCAAACGTTGTAGCAAAGCTTGGTCTGCAGATTCAAGTGCTTCAAGCTCTTTAATTTTTGAGTGATGTTGATTAAATGTTTCTTCATATTGGCTTAATGCTTTTGCATATTGTCCATCTGAATAGCGATCAAGTAATTCGATATGATATTTTTGTTTAAGTAAAGTTTGAGTTTCGTGCTGTCCATGGATATCGAGCAGTGCCTGCATCACTTTCCTTAAATCTTGAAGCGTTACGGTTTGATTATTGATACGGCAAATACTTTTACCCGAACTAAATATTTCACGTTTTACAATTAAGAAGTCTTCGTTAATATCAATACCTAGCGTATTCAATTCTTGTATTGCTTCTTCAGCATGATCAATATCGAAAATTCCTTCAATAATCGCTTTTTTCTCACCATGTCGGACAAAATCAGACGATGCGCGCATACCAATTAATTGACCAATAGCATCGATGATAATGGATTTCCCAGCACCTGTTTCACCACTTAATACTGTAAGTCCGTCTGAAAATTGAATATCTAGCGTTTCTATAATTGCAAATTCTTTTATAGAGAGGCTTTGTAACATCTAACATCCACCCTTATAACATATTGAATATTCTTGCCTTAATTTCATCTGCCGATAAATTGTCTTTACAAATAATAAGGCATGTGTCATCTCCACAAATTGTCCCTAGAACTTCTTCCCAATCAATTTGATCGAGAATGGCACCTATTGATTGCGCGTTACCTGGCAATGTTTTTAATACTAACAAATTGTTTGCACTATCAATTTTTACAAATGAATCCATAAGATAACGACCCAACTTTTCTAAAGGATGATAGCGTCGGTCGTTAGGTAGACTATAAATATATTGACCACTAGCGGCTGGAACTTTAATCAGTTGAAGTTCTTTAATATCACGTGACACAGTGGCTTGTGTTACATTCATTTCATAATCATTTAAGCGCTTTACAAGTTCGTCTTGTGTTTCAATTTGTTCATTAGAAATAATTTCTCTGATTTTTATATGTCTCACAGATTTTTTAGGCATATTTGACACCTCATAACGAATATTTATACATTGATTTTACCATAATCTTATATGATTTACCTAATCAAGACATACGTAAGAATAGTCATTCATGCATACAAAAAATGACAAAAAATGGGCTGAGACTTTTTGACGTCCCAACCCTGAAATACCCTACATATTTGACTACTGATTTTTATTTAAAAATGCTTGTACTGTATGAACAAGGGGTTCACAAGTTAAACCTAAATCTTCAAGAATTTGGTCCACATTCCCATGTTCGATATAAATATTATCAATACCTAAGCGCTTAACACGATTTGCAAATGAATGATCAGTGAAATAATTAGCAATTTGACTACCCAATCCACCATTAAGCATGCCTTCCTCTACAGTGAGTACTGGCATATTTATTTCGCCTAATTGCTTTAACGTAGCCTCATCCATTGGCTTAATGTAGCGTGCATTAATCACACGGGCTTTGATGCCGAGTTTTGATAATTCTTCTGCTACTTCCATGAGTGTTGACACTGTAGGGCCGTAACTAATAAGAGCTATGTCGTCTCCCTCGGTTAGCGTTTCCCATGAGCCAATAGGAATATGACTGCGATTTTCATTAATTTTAACACCTAATCCATTGCCGCGAGGATAACGAATTGCGATTGGACCTTGCTCATAATGCATTGCAGTATAAACTAAATCTTTAGCTTCATTTTCATCTTTTGGCATCATAACGGTCATATTTGGAAATTGCGTTAAGAAACCGACATCAAAGACACCTTGATGCGTTTCACCATCAGCACCAACTAAACCTGAGCGATCAATACCAAAAATAACGTTTAAGTTTTGACGATCAACATCGTGTAGTACTTGATCGTATGCACGTTGCAAGAAAGTTGAATAGATTGCAACGTATGGCTTCATACCTTCCATTGCAAGGCCGGCAGCCATCGTAACTGCATGTTGCTCTGCGATACCAACATCAAAAAACTGTTCTGGAAGCTCAGATTGGAATTTAGTGAGTTTAGAACCAACTGGCATCGCAGGTGTAATCGCTACGACGCGTCTATCCTTTTTGGCATAGGAAAGGATTTCGTCGCTCATCAATTGACTCCATGATGGACCTACAGGTTGTCCTTTTATTTGCTCACCGGTATCAAGTTTATAAGGTCCAAGGCCGTGCCAAGTTCCAATCTTATCGTTTTCAGCTGGATGATAACCTTTACCTTTTTTTGTTACTACATGAATTAATACAGGTTTATTAATTGAGTCGGCAGCTGTCAGCGCATTTTCCAACTCTTCAAAATTATGGCCATCAACAGGTCCAATATAACGAATACCTAATTCTTCGAAAAATGCACCATCTACAACTAAATATTTTAAACTATCTTTGATACGGTCAGCAGATTCACGTAATCGGCTCCCCCCAGGTAATCGACTTAACACGCTCTCTGCATCGATTTTAAGACGATTGTAGCTTTGATTCATTCGAATTCGGCCCAACATATTATGCATTGCACCCACGTTAGGCGCAATGCTCATCTCGTTGTCATTTAATATAATTGTCATATTCGTACGATCATGACCAATATTATTTAAAGCTTCAAGCGCCATTCCTCCAGTCAACGCGCCGTCCCCTATTACAGGAACAATATGGTTGTGCTTACCTAGTATATCTCGCGCTTTAGCCATGCCCATTGCTGCTGATAATGATGTGGAGCTATGCCCGGCTTCCCACACATCATGCTCAGATTCTTTTAATTTTGGAAATCCACATAATCCTTTATACTGTCTTAATGTATTAAAATCATGTCCACGACCCGTCAAAATTTTGTGCGTATAGCTTTGGTGGCCTACGTCCCAAATAATTTTATCTTCAGGGCTATTAAAATGCTTGTGTAAAGCAATCGTCAGTTCAACGACACCTAAATTAGCACCAATATGCCCCCCGGTAACAGCACATGTTTGGATTAAAAACTGTCTTATATCGTGACTCAATGATTCAAGCTCACTTACAGAAAGATTTTTTAAAAATGAAGGATCCTGTATATTTCTTACATCCATTGAAATCACCCTTAATTTTTATGTCATTATGATTATAACATTACATGACTTTTATAGTATAGATTGAAATTAATTCTGTCGCTGATAAAAAAGCGTTAATAATTGCATTAAATCGGTTGTGTTATAGTTTGTAGACAACTGATTTAACAGTGCTTCCGCACTTTGAATATGGTTTTGAAGTTGTGCTTCAGCCTCAGCTTGACCTAGTAAAGAAACATACGTGCTTTTATGGTTGGCTTCATCACTACCTACAGGTTTACCTAACTGGTCTGCATCGCCATAAACATCCAAAAGGTCGTCTTTAATTTGAAATATGACGCCGAGATGTTTGGAAAACTGAATGAGTTGTTGTGTTACTTCAACTGGGGGTTGTGCGATAATTGTTGCTGCTTCAATCGCAAATTCAATAAGTGCCCCCGTTTTATGAGAATGAATTTGTTCTAATTGCTTAAAGTCAATCGCCTGATTTTCACTTTGCATATCTAAAACTTGGCCACCCACCATTCCCGTATGGCCACTTGCTTTACTAAGGGATTGGATCAATTTCACCTTTTTTTCTGCACTAATGTCTTCATCACCCGTTATCATTTCAAATGCCT
This sequence comes from Staphylococcus schleiferi, assembly GCF_900458895.1. Taxonomy (NCBI): domain Bacteria; kingdom Bacillati; phylum Bacillota; class Bacilli; order Caryophanales; family Staphylococcaceae; genus Staphylococcus; species Staphylococcus schleiferi. The sequence continues at coordinate 1,333,126 of NZ_LR962863.1, read as the reverse complement.
TGGTAAGCAGTGCATCACCTGCAAGTATTGCGAGCCATTCACCATAAACCGTATGATTTGTCGGTTTACCACGTCTTAAGTCATCATCGTCCATAGCTGGTAAGTCATCGTGTATTAACGAATATGTATGAACCATTTCAAGCCCTAAGGCGACACTAAATCCACTTTTTAATTGTTTTGGATTTAACATTTGAAGGGTTGCTAGCAAGAGTAAGGGTCTAATACGCTTTCCTCCCGCTTCCAATGAATAACGCATGCTTTCTTCTAAACGTGTTTTCAGACTTGTATCGTTAATTGAACGATGCAATACTTCGTTAAATTGGTCTAATAAGTTATTCAGATTTTGGTTCATCACTTTCATCTGCCTCTTCATCCATAAGTTGTGAAACTTTCTTTTCTGCATTTTTTAAAGTTGTTTCACATGACTTTGATAGTGCTATTCCTTTTTGATACAATTCTAATGATTTTTCTAAGGAAATCGTATCATTATCTAACTGATTCACAATTGATTCGAGCTCTTGCATCATTTCTTCAAATGAATTATTTTCTGTTGTCATTATTCCACCTTACCTTTTTAATTGTTGCATCTAGCTTCCCGTCTTTCATTGTGACTTCAATATTGTCCCCTTCATGAATATCATGGCTACTTGTGACGACATTATCATCTTTCATCACAATCGAGTATCCTCTTAACATTGTTTTCGTTGGGCTTAAATTATCAAGCGTCAGCAACTTTTGTTCAAACTGCTGTTTCTTTTGTGTGATCACACGTTGCATCTGCTTATTCAAAGCATTTTTAAAGTCTAAAGATTGCTGTTTTTGGCGCTGAATGTAATCATAAAAATACTTAATGCGAATACGTTGCTGAATGATATGAAGGCGCTGTTTTTCATATTGAAAACGATATTGCATAGACTGGTGAAGCATTCGGTCTAAGTCGTCGCGCTTTTGTGTTTGTTGATCGTACAAAAGCGATGGTTGCTTAAATTTATAATAAGATTGATATTGATTCAATTGCTGTGTTGCTTGTTTTAAATATTGTTTTATAAAACGATTTAAGTAATGACGACTTTTTGCCAATATCTGCAAAAGTTCTTTTTGATCAGGTGTAGCTAACATAGCTGCTTGAGTCGGTGTAGCAGCCCGTATATCTGCCACATAATCGCTTAACGTGGTATCTGTTTCATGACCTACAGCAGAAATGACAGGCGTTTGGCATGAAAAAATAGCTTTAACCACTTCTTCTTCATTAAAATTCCATAAATCCTCTATAGAGCCACCGCCACGGCCTAAAATGATGACATCCACATCTAAGCGATCTGCATATTGTAATTTTTCGATGATATCATTTTTAGCCTGACTTCCTTGTACAAGGGTACTGATTTTAATCTGTTCTGCCAAAGGATAACGACTATTGAGTGTGTTTTGAATATCACGAATTGCAGCACCAGTGCTTGCGGTTAATATGACAATTTTTTTAGGATATTTTGGCACTAATTTTTTATGTGATTGATCAAAATAGCCTTCTTTTGTGAGCTTAAGTTTTAACTGTTCGAATTTTTGATATAAGTTACCCACACCGTCTAGTTGCATTTTGTTTACATAGATTTGGTAATTACCACGACGTTCATAAACAGAGACACGTGCTTCAATGAGGACTTGATCGCCTTCTTTAGGTTCAAAATCCAAATGCGCCGCTTGGGCTTTGAACATCATAGCGGCAACAACGCTATCTGCATCTTTAACAGCAAAATAAAGATGGCCACTACTATGTCTTTTGAAATTCGAAAGCTCTCCTTTGATTAGAACAGATTGTAAATGTGGATCTTGATCAAATTTGAATTTAATGTATTTTGTTAACGCAGAAATTGTTAAATATTTTTCCATGTTATCACTCAATTTCTTTTGATATGACTTAATACGCCATTGATAAATTTATAATTGTCGTCATCACTAAATTGTTTAGCCAATTCAACAGCCTCGTTAATAATAACTTTTTCTGGTGTGTCACTATGATCAATTTCAAATGTCGCCATTCTCAAAATGATGCGGTCTGATTTTAATAAACGTGGAATTGTCCAACCATTTAAATGTGGGCTGATCTTTTCATCTAACACATTTTGATGGTCTTTGACACCAGAAACAAGCCATTTAATGAAGTCAAAATCTAAATCTGGATAGTCATCTTTAATAAAGCTGATGGCTTCATCGATTGTTAGTTCTGAATCTTTCATTTCTAGTTGAAATAATGTTTGGAAAGCTTGACTTCTCGCTTGTTTTCTACTCAATTTATTACGCTCCGTTCTTAAAAAATTAGTGACTATTTTTTAGCCATTTCTATATGTGTAATATGAACATTAATTTGTTGTGGTGAAAGTGCAGTCATTGTATGAATAGCACTATGAATGGATTCTTGAACTTTCAATGCTGTTTCTGACACTTTAACGCCATATTGTAATGAACAATAGACATCGATAAAAATTTCATTGTCTTTCGTGTCAATTTTGATACCTTTGTTTAAATTTTTGCGCCCAAAACGTTCTAATGTGGAATTTTTCAAGTCTGAAAAAACACCATGTACCCCTTTTACTTCTGAAACAGCAATACTAGCAATTAAAGAAATGACCTCGGGAACGATTTCGACTGTACCTAGATTTGGGTTGAAATTTTCAATTGGTTTAACCATATGACATACCTCCATTCAAATTAATCTTCGTTATTCATAATATCGTATATCTCTAAAAACTTCGTGCTAAAGAAACCTTCATTAAAAACAGGATGGTTTAATAATCGGATATGGAATGGAATTGTTGTGTCAATACCTAAAACTACAAATTCGTTCAAAGCACGTAAACCAGACATAATGGCTTCTGCTCTAGTAGGTTGATGTACGATAAGTTTCGCAACCATTGAGTCATAGTACGGAGGTATTAAATAGTTTGTATAACAAGCAGAGTCGATACGAACGCCAAACCCACCTGGTGTCAAATATTGTTCGATTTTACCCGGTGAAGGCATAAAGTTTTTATAAGGATTTTCTGCATTGATACGGAACTCAATCGCATGCCCATTGATTTTGATATCTTCTTGTTTATAAGGGAGTTGCTCACCCATCGCAACTTTAATCTGTAGCTTCACTAGATCAACACCCGTTACCATTTCTGTAACAGGATGCTCAACTTGGATTCTCGTATTCATTTCCATAAAATAAAACTGGTTTTCATCCAAATCGTAAATAAACTCAATGGTACCCGCATTAAAATAATTAACGGCTTTTGCTGCCCTAATTGCAGCATCGCCCATTTCTTTTCTTTTTTCTTCAGTTAAAATTGGAGATGGTGATTCTTCGACTAGCTTCTGCATGCGTCGTTGAATGGTACAATCACGTTCTCCTAAATGAATCACATTGCCATATTCATCCCCAATAACTTGTATTTCAATATGTCTGAAGTTCTCAATAAATTTTTCTAAGTAAAGACCACCATTACCAAATGCAGTTTCAGCTTCTTGTTGTGTCATTTTATAGCCATTTATCAATTCATCTTCATCGCGTGCAATACGTATCCCTTTACCGCCACCACCGGCTGTGGCTTTAATAATAACAGGATATCCAATTTTATCTGCAGTTTGAATTGCATCTTCTATTGTATTAACTAAGCCTTCACTACCGGGTACGACAGGTACATTTGCGCGCTTCATCTCTTCTTTGGCGATATCTTTAATCCCCATTTTTTGAATAGATTCATAACTTGGCCCAATAAACTTAAGTTGAACCGCTTCACACAATTCAGCAAAATCCCCATTTTCTGCTAAAAAGCCATAGCCTGGATGAATTGCATCACAGCCAGTTGATGTCGCTATTGATAATATGTTCGGTATATTCAAATATGAATCTTTTGATTGCTTAGGTCCTACACAGTAGGATTCGTCAGCTAGTTGAGTATGTAATGCATCTTTATCGCCTTCCGAATATATCGCTACTGTTTGGATACCCAATTCGTGGCACGCACGAATAATTCGTACTGCAATCTCACCACGGTTTGCAATTAATATTTTTTTCATATTACTTCACCTTGAATAAGGCTTGGCCATACTCAACCATTTGTCCGTCTTCAACGAGAATTTCAACGATTTCTCCTGAGACTTCAGCTTGAATTTCGTTAAACAATTTCATCGCTTCAAGAATGCAGACAGTCGTGTCATTAGAGACTTGATCTCCAACTTGAACATATGCGCTTTCTTCTGGTGAAGGTGATTTATAGAATGTACCAACCATTGGTGCATTGATTGTTTGAAGTTGATCATCACTTGAAGGTGCTTGGTTCATATCCTGATCAGGTGTTGATGATACTTGTTCAGTAAATGTATTAGGAGCTCCAACAGGTTGCGTCGGTGCAATTTGTTGAGTGACAATTTCTTTTTCTTTTTTTAGATTAACGATAGTCCCTTTATCTTCTATATTAATTTCAGTTAAGTTAGAGTGATCTAGAATATCGATTAATTCTTTAATCTCTTTAAAATTCATTTTGGTTACTCCCTTATGATTGATTATTTCTACCTTACTATTTTACTTGAGTGAAAGGGGCAATTCAAGAAAAGTCGTAATTCATGTGTTGTCATATCGAAAAACATCAAATCAAAAAAAGACTTGCATCAGATGTATAAAACATGATGCAAGCCCCTTTTTAATTAGGTATATGTTCGATATTGAACGATGAATACAATTACGCGCGTGAAACGTAACTTCCATCTGTTGTATTAATTACTAAAACGTCGCCTTCGTTAACGAATAGTGGTACGTTTAATGAATAACCCGTTTCAACAGTAGCTGATTTTGTAGCGCCTGTCGCAGTATCACCTTTGATACCCGGTTCTGTTTCAGTTACGCGTAGTTCAACAGTTTTTGGAAGTTCTACGCCAATTGTTTCGCCTTCATATGTTTGAATTTGAACATCCATGTTAGCAACTAAAAACTTTAATTCATGTTCTAAATATTGTGTTGTAAGTTCTGTTTGTTCAAATGTTTCATTGTCCATAAATACATGGTTGTCGCCATCAGCATATAAATATTGCATACGACGGTTTTCAATCATAGCAGGCTCTACTTTTTCACCTGCACGGAATGTCTTTTCTTGAATTGCACCTGTTCTTAAATTACGTAATTTTGATCTCACAAAAGCAGACCCTTTACCAGGTTTAACATGTTGGAATTCTAAAACTTTCCAAATGCCGTTATCGACAGAAATGGTTAAACCTGTTTTAAAATCATTTACAGAAATCATTCAGTTTCCTCCTCAGATTCACTCTTCTTATAAAATAATAAGGTCTTTTCGACAATTAGTAAAGCATTGACCGCCATTTTCTGTAATTAAAATGTCATCTTCAATACGAACACCACCAAGACCATTTACATATATACCCGGTTCAATCGTAACACAATGATTGATTTCAAGAACGGTATCAGATTTTTGAGAAAGCGCTGGTTGCTCATGTACATCTAATCCAATACCATGACCTAATGAATGACCAAAATTGTCACCGTAGCCTGCATCAGAAATCACTTGACGCGCGATTGAGTCGATTTCTTTACCAGTCATGCCTGCTTTAATCGCCTGAATTGCAGCTTCTTGACTTTTTAATACGATGTTATAAATTTTGATCATTTCATCAGAAGGTTGTCCCACTGCAAATGTTCTCGTAATATCAGAACTATAGCCTTGGTAGTAAGCTCCAAAATCTAAAGTAACCATATCTCCAGATTCGATGACTTTATCTGATGCGACACCGTGTGGGAGTGCGCCTCTTTTACCAGAAGCAACGATAGTATCAAATGATGTGTCGTCTGCACCTAGATGTAACATTTTACTTTCCAAATGCGCTTTTAATTCTTTTTCTGTCATCCCTGGTTTTGCCACATTTAGAATATGTTCGTAAGCTTGGTCTACGATATCCGCTGCTTTTTGAATCAATTTAATTTCGTCCGTATCTTTTACGCGACGAATTTTTTCAATTTCATCGCCTATTGATATTAAATCGTGACGTCCTTGGTTTAATTTTAAAAAGGCATCATAAGAAACAAGGTGCCCTTCAAAACCTATATTTTGAAGGTTTAATTCTTGAATTTGTGTGATTACACTAGAATAAAGATCACTTTCTTGTTTAACAATTTCAAATAATGGTGCTTGTTCAGTTGCTTGATCGATATAGCGAAAATCCGTAATTAAACGGGCTTGATCTGCTGTAATTAATAAGCCACCGCTTGTTCCAGTAAAGCCAGATAAATAACGTCTATTAAAATCTGTGAGAACAACTAGGCCATCTATATGTTTTTCTTGTAATAGACTTCTTACTTTATTTATTCTATTTTTCATGATATTTTCCTCCTTGATATTTGTACTTAACTATATGATACCTTAAAATAAAAACAAGTATAATGAAAAACTATTAATGTTTAGGAGTTTATTATGAAAAAAAGAATGTTTGCGAGTTTAGGGCTAACGGTGCTACTAACGGGGTGTGGAAGTCAAAATTTATTGCCCCTTGAAGAAAAAAGTACGGATTTGAGTGACAAAAATCATGATTTGAAATTAGAAAATCAAGAACTTAAAAATGAGAATCATAAAAAACAAAAGCAATTAGATGCGTTGAAAAAAGACTCAGAAAATACTGGACAAGCTAAAACAAACAAAAAAATTGCAGATTACTTACAAATATCTTCAAAATACTATGGCTCAGTAACAAAAACAATTAATGACTATCAGGCGATTGATAGTCAAATTATGAAGAATAAAAAGAATCAAGATGTTATGGATCAACTTGATAGTGTTATTGAAGCGCATGATGATGCAATTGATCAATACAAAGAGAGCGTGAATGATTTATCGATTGTAAAAAAAGATGATAATGTAAAAAAACAACATAAACAAGTGTTGAAAGTACAAAAAGATATCAAAACAGCCTTAACTGAAATTAAAAAAGGTTATGCTAAAAAAGATTTGACTTCTATTCAAAGAGGACGTCAAAATTTGACAAACATTCAAGTAAAGAATGATAATTTGAAACAAAATTAAAGAGGTGTAAATAGAGATGAGCGCTTTGCAAAAAATCCTATTTGGTATCGTAATTATTATTGCGATAATCGGGTTAGTGTTGAATTTAGATCTTGTTTTATTTGGAATATTTAAATCAATTATCATGCTTATTGTGATGATTGCTGTGATTTATTTGATTTATTTCTTTTTCTTTTTAACGCCCGATCAAAGAAACTATAAATTGAGAGTGTGGAAAAATCGTTACCGACGCCGCAGATAATCCTTTAAGCGAGAAATACTAACTAAGAACAATAAAAAGCATGGCACAGTAATTATCATGTGTCATGCTTTTTTTCATTAATTTTATTTTCTGTATAAAAATGCTTCCGAGCGATATTTTTCTTCCAACGCTTTTACTTCTTCTTGTTGAGCCTCGGTCAATTCAAGCGGTTGATATTCCAAATCTAAAGCTTTTTTAAAGCCTTCTTTAAAAGCTACTTCCATTTCGGTTAATGATACATGACTATTAGACAAATCATTAATTGCGACCGCTTTTTCTACAAAAGCTTCCTTCATTTTGGCTTTTAATCGATCATTTTTAAAAATAAACATATCAAATAGATCATCGATGTCGACATCTTGTAGTATTGAACCGTGTTGTAAGATAACGCCTTTTTGACGTGTTTGCGCACTTCCGGCGATTTTTTTTCCTTCGACAACAAGTTCATACCAGCTTGGCGCATCGAAACATACCGAACTTCGTGGTTGTTTAAGTTTCTCACGTTCCTCTTTAGAGCGAGGTACTGCAAAATAAGCATCAAAACCAAGTGACTTGAAGCCTTCCAATAAACCTTCAGAAATGACACGGTACGCTTCAGTTACCGTTTTAGGCATATCTGGATGAGACTCAGGAACAATCACACTATATGTTAACTCTTTATCATGTAAGACACCTCTACCTCCAGTTTGTCGTCTTACAAGACCGTAACCTTTTTCTTTTACTTTGTTGATATCGATTTCTTTTGATAAACGTTGGAAATAACCAATCGACAATGTCGGTGGGTTCCACGTGTAAAATCTGATGACGGGATCGATTTCCCCTCTTGAGACAAAGTTTAATAATGCTTCGTCTAATGCCATATTATAATATGGGTCATGGCTCCCTGTATTAATAAAATGCCAAGTTTCTGTCATTTGACTTAAAGCCTCCTATGAACGACTTTGGCATATGTAGTGATTATATAAAAATACTAACATATGTCACAATATAAAAATTTTGATAAATCAGTCTATCAGTCTTATAATAATAATATCGGTATTTTAGGGAGGATGCAAGATGAGTAACATAACATGGATTGTTTTGATTGTGTTGGCTGCCGTCATTATTTGGATGGTAATTAATTATTTGATTAATAAAAAATCTGTTACAGAATTGGATCAAGAAGCTTTTCAACAAGGCATTCGAAAAGCACAAGTCATTGACCTTCGTGAAAAAGCAGATTATGACTATGGTCACATTAATGGTGCAAGAAACATACCTATGACCATGTTCCGTCAACGCTATCAAGGTTTACGAAAAGACCAACCGATTTATTTGGTTGATGCCAATGGTATCGCAAGTTATCGTGCGGCAAGAACGTTAAAGAAAAAAGGATATAAAGACTTATATATGCTAAAAGGCGGTTACAAAAAGTGGACTGGCAAAATTAAGTCTAAAAAGTAATTTTTAAAGCTAGAATGCTCCAACTTGACGATGGGTGCTCTAGCTTTATTTTAATGCTCAGTTAGGTTGAGCTCACACTCCTTATGAGCTGTGCTATATACCAGTGTGTTTAAATGTTACTGTTACTTTAATCGCCTCTTAAACTCAGTTCGATTGCGAGTCAAACTGTGTATGCTTCGTATCCTATTACAGTTAATAAATCATTATATTCAATCAAAAGAACCCTAGCATGTGCTGCTTTGCACGTACTAGGGTGATCATTTTATTTTTCTTCTTTTAAATTTTCAAATTTTAATATAGGCTTACGTGCTGCTGTTGTTTCATCTAATCGATCGATTATCGTTGTATGTGGCGCTTCTAAAACCTTATCAGGATCTTCTTCTGCTTCTTTAGCAATTTGAATTAAAGCGTCACAGAAATAATCTAACGTTTCTTTAGATTCTGTTTCAGTTGGCTCTATCATCATACCTTCATCAACAATCAGAGGGAAATAAACAGTAGGTGGATGAACACCAAAATCTAAGAGTCGTTTAGCCATATCTAATGTACGCACACCCAATTTTTTCTGTTTTGTACCGCTTAGTACAAATTCATGCTTACAATATTGATCAAATGGAATGACAAAAGTATCTTTAAGTCTCGCTTTCATGTAATTTGCATTAAGCACAGCTGCTTCTGACACTTCTCTCAAACCTTGGTAACCCATTGAGCGAATATACGTGTATGCACGTAAATAGATACCAAAATTACCATAAAACGGTTTAACACGACCAATCGAATGTTGGATGTCATTATCGTATTCAAAACGATCGCCATTTTTAACAACTAGTGGTTTTGGCAAATATTCTCTAAGGGCCTTTTTAACACCAATTGGGCCTGAACCCGGTCCACCACCGCCATGTGGGCCAGTAAATGTTTTGTGTAAATTAAGATGTACAGCGTCAAAGCCCATATCACCTGGTCTAACTTTGTCCATAATAGCGTTTAAATTAGCGCCGTCGTAATAAAGCAATCCGCCTGCTTCGTGAACGATGTCTCGAATCTCCATAATATTAGTTTCAAATATTCCTAATGTATTAGGGTTGGTTAACATGATAGCTGCAGTTTTTTCACTGACTAACTCTTTTAGGTGATCAATATCGACTTCACCTTTTTCATTAGATTTCACAGTGACTGCTTTAAAACCAGCAAATACGGCTGAAGCTGGGTTTGTACCGTGCGCAGAGTCAGGAACAATAACTTCATCACGCTGTGTATCACCATTTTGTAAATGATAGGCTTTGAAAATCATTAAAGCAGTACACTCACCATGTGCACCCGCTGCGGGTTGTAAAGAAATTTCATCCATGCCAGTAATTTCTTTAAGCTCTTCTTGCAAGCTGTAAATAATTTCTAATGAACCTTGAACTTGATTCACATCTTGAAGCGGGTGTGATTCAGCAAAGCCAGGAATGCGTGCGGCTTTTTCATTTACTTTAGGATTGTATTTCATTGTACAAGAACCTAATGGATAAAAGCCTGTATCTACACCGAAGTTTTTATGAGATAGTTCTGTATAATGACGAACAAGATCTAATTCTGATACTTCTGGAAATTCAGCCTTATTTTTACGAATGAATTTTGAATCTAATAACTTTTCCGCGACATTCTCGTTTATCTCTTTTTTAGGTAATGCATAGGCAAAGCGCCCTTCTTTTGAACGTTCAAATATTAATGGACTAGATTTACTTACCATTTAATTCACCCGCTTTCTTAACAAATGTATCAATTTCAGCTTTTGTTCTTAGTTCCGTTACAGCGACAAGCATATGGTTTTTGTATTGAGGATCAACGACACTTAAGTCGAAGCCACCAATAATACCTTCTTCAAGTAATAATGCGTTTACTTCTTCGATAGGTTTATTGAATTCAACGACAAATTCATTAAAAGAAGTGTCTTCATTGACTTTAAAACCATTGTTTTTAAACTGAGCTTTAGCATAATTGGCATTTTCAATATTTTGTTCAGCTATGTCATAGATTCCTTGTTTACCTAAAGCGGACATCGCAATTGAAGATGCGAGTGCATTTAAAGCTTGATTTGAACAAATGTTAGATGTAGCTGTTTCACGTCGAATATGTTGTTCGCGTGCCTGTAATGTTAAAACAAAACCGCGGTTACCATCATCATCTTGTGTTTGACCTACTAAACGTCCAGGTATCTTTCTCATTAATTGCTTCGTTGTCGCAAAATATCCACAGTGAGGTCCGCCGAATTGAGAAGGGATTCCAAACACTTGTGTATCACCAACAACGATATCTGCACCAAATTCACCCGGTGGCGTTAATAAACCTAATGAAAGTGGATTAGCAAAGACAATAAATAAAGCTTTTTTGTCTTTAATAAGCGCTTGAATGGCTTCTAAATCTTCTATTGAACCATAGAAATTAGGATATTGAACAGCAACAGCTGCTGTGTCATCGTCGATTGCTGCTTCAAGTTTTTCTAAATCAGTGATTGTACCTTCTAAATCGACTTCCACAACTTCATATTGCTCACGAATTGCAGAATATGTGTGTAATACTTGTAATGCTTGATAGTGTAAACCTTTTGAAACCACAATTTTACTTTTTTTAGTTTTCCCCCAAGCTAACAAACACGCTTCAGCAAAGCTTGTCATGCCGTCGTACATCGATGAGTTCGCTACGTCCATACCTGTTAACTCACAAATCATCGTTTGAAACTCAAATATAGCTTGTAGTTCACCTTGTGAAATTTCAGGTTGATAAGGTGTATAAGCAGTGTAGAATTCTGATCTAGAAATCATGGCATCTACCACTGCAGGTGCATAATGGTCATAAACACCCGCACCAAGGAAACTTGTATGTGTTTCTTTAGTTGTATTCTTATTTGCAATTCGATTTAATCGCTTTAGCAATTGTGTCTCTGGTTCAGCCTCTTCGATATTTAAATCTCGGTTTAGAAGGATGTTTTCAGGAACGTCACTATATAAATCTTGAATTGAATTTACCCCAATCGTTTCTAACATGTCCTTCTCATCTTGTTCAGTTAATGGAATATAACGATGACTCACACGATTCACTCCCTATTTTTCAATTTGATTTTTTTTAACAATTTGCGCTTTTACTTGTTTTTTTCTAACTTGAATAATGACTTCTTTTCCCATTTCAAATTCATCACGTTGAATAATTCCCATACCAATTGAGTGTCCTGTAGAAGGGGACTGAGTTCCAGACGTGACTTCACCTATTTCTTTGCCTTCTAAATTGTAAATGGTGTAACCTGTTCGAGGTATCCCTTTTTCAATCATTCGCAAGCCAATTGTACGTCTTGGTGCACCATTTTCTTTTTGTTCTTTGAGTACTGATTTTCCAATAAAATCGGCTTCAATGAGAGGTTTAGCGGCAAATGCAATTCCCCCTTCGTATGGTGTAATCATTTCACTTAAGTCTTGACCATGCAGAGGTAAGCCAGCTTCTAAACGTAACGTATCACGTGCACCTAAACCACAAGGAACCACATCAAGAGAAAGGAGTTTTTCCCATATGGCAACTACGTCTGCACTATCGCAATATATTTCGAAACCATCTTCTCCTGTGTACCCTGATTGAGATAAAATGACTTTTTTATCAAATAATTCTACCTCTTTTTTAAATTCAAACATTTTCATGTCGCTGATATCATCTTGAACCTGTGCTTGGATTAATTGACGTGCGTTTGGACCTTGTACAGCGAGTTGTCCGTAACTTGATGACACATTTTCAACCTTAGCATCAAAATCTTGACTATGATCAACAATCCATTGATAGTCTTTTTCTACGTTTGCAGCATTAACAATAAGTAAATAACGTTGTGTATCCAATTGATAAATAACTAAATCATCAATTACACCACCATGTTCATTGCACAATGCTGTATATTGTGCTTTTGAAAGTGTTAGTTGTTCTGTATCATTTGAAAGTACATACTGGACTAACTTTGCTGCATCAGGACCTTCGATGATAATTTCCCCCATATGACTGACATCGAATAATCCCACATTAGATCGAACAGCATTATGCTCTTCTTTAATACTTGAAAATTGAACAGGCATTGCCCAACCACCGAATTCAACAATTTTTGCACTAGCATCAACATAGTGTTGATATAACGGGGTTTGTTTTAAACCTTCAGACATGAAAATACCCTCCTAATTGTTTAATAAAAAAACAGAAGAGTAGTTGAACTACTCCCCTGTTGAAATCCCTTCAGGAATGCGTCACAATATTATCCTTTTGCCTGAGAGATTCGTAATCCAAGTTACTTGCTCCTTCGGCGATGGCCCATGCCATGCTCTCTAATATTGATCGTTCGCAAATATTGTGTTTTTAATTTCATTAAGTGTTTCTCGCAATGATATTTTGGATGAAATCTTAATGAATGCGATTTCATTATATCTTGAATTACGACTATAATACAAGCTTTTTAAGGCGTCATAACTTTTTTTGTTTGCATTAGGTCGATTCGCATCATTTTTAATGCGTTCATATAAAATTTCGAAGGGTGCATCTATCCAAACAACCGTTATTTCCTGTTTTTTTAGAAAATTGAATGTTTGATCGTCTGATAGTATACCGCCACCTGTGGCTATAATATCATATTTTTCTAGTGCATGTTTTAAATATTGACATTCATATCTTCTAAATGCTTTTTCCCCTTCTAACTCAAAAATTTCTGGTATTGATTGATTCAATTGCGCTTCAACCAAACTGTCTAAATCAGTAAATGAGCAATTGAGTTCACGTGATAAAATTTTGCCAATTGTGGATTTACCTGCGCCCATGAATCCTATTAATACGATAGGCATTTTACTAGTTGTCTTCAATCGTTACTCACCTTTTTCTATTGTTTGCCTAATGTGATGTTCATAATCATCAGTAATAGCATCTATTGTTTGTAATTTTAGACTATAAATCATTAAATAAAAAGCATTAAATGAAAAATAAGCAGTAAATATAACGAGAAGTAAAGGTAGTGTGAACCCTTTCTTAGAAGAGAATTTCTTTTTCGTGAAAACCATTCCTTTCACGGTACTTTATTCGCATTAAAATATATTTGTTACTAACTTTTGTGAAAACTACGTTCATCACCTCATTACATAGCGTAATATTTCCTCTATGATTCACAGTTTTAATGATTTTTTGATTTTGGAGATAATAATTAATTTTTGATTGTTTGTTTTGAATTTCAATTCCCTTTTTTAGTAATAATACATCTTTAATATCAGTGTGGTTTAAATGATCGGAGATATCTTTAATCATCATTTCTAAATCATAAGTTCTATCATCAAAAAGTGTGTGTTTATGTTGGCTGAATGTCATGATAAAAAATGGGATAAGCATTATGATTAAGCATTGCGCTAGTAATGCTATCAAACTTTCAATGAGTGTGAATCCCCTTTTTGATATAACAATATTTTTGATGAGACTGTAAATTTTGTATACAAATACGCTGTTTCTGAGGAATGACTTCATAATGTGCTATTCTTAACCTTTCATGAGGGATATTTTTTCTAACAATTTGGTATAGCGCTCGTTTAAGCTCCAATTGTTCGACTTCATTCCGATAAGTGGTTAACATTTGTTGATTTAATGGTAGCATTTGATTCGCTAAAACAACCAAGATAGAAATTGCAAAAAGCGCCTCTATTAACAAGTAACCTTTTTTTATTTTAAATATTTGATACGATACCTCCCTTGTTCAATATGAAAAATCAGAGCAATCGTTTGACCTTGATATTCAAAATATAACGTTCCAAACTTTGAAATTTGCCCTTTTTCATCAAATTTTAGATATGGCAGATTAGAACTCGTTTTTAATTTAAGGGGATTTAATTTAAGCAAGCGTGTTGTTTGGGGATATGAAGTAACAATTTTAATGTCATTGTATTGTTTGCGAAAAAGCATCAATATGGATTGATGATGTTTGATTGCCTGTGATTGATAGAAGTCAATCTCGCTTGTAAGCTTTTTAATCTCATATTGACATTGTAGATGAGAAAAATCAAATTTTGGATGTGTCATCACAATGGATAGAAAAACAATGATAATTGATAATACAACTAACATTTCTACAAGTGTATAGCCATCACGACGCAACCGCTTCGCCTGCATTGATAGAAATCGTTTCTCCAGATTTACATTGTTTTTGACTTTCTTTAATATAGCCTTCTCTAACTAAATCATCAATCGTTGCAGGTTTGTGATTGAACTTCAAAGCATAAGCTTCGATTTGACTATCTATCATTTTCAATTGAGCGCTACAGCCTGTCTTCTGAATGTGCTCAGATTGTTTAGCGATGTTAGGAATGATTAAAATGAGTAATACACTAATAATTAATAATACGAGTAGCATTTCTATGAGTGTAAAGCCTTTTTTTACTAATAATTTTGTCATTATATTTTTAAGCATATCAATATCTCCTATTCTTTTATTGTTTGCATCATTTCAAAAACGGGAAGCATCATGACTAAATAAACACATAATACAAGTAAACCAATTAAGGTGAACATAATGGGCTGAATCCATTTAATGTGTTGGTGTAAAAAATGTTCAATATGGTCAAGTAAAAATATGCTATACATTTGGAGTTCGACATCCAATTTGTCTCGCATTTCACCATGTTGAATATATTGAATAAACTGATTTTCAAAACAATTGAGTTGCGTAAATATAGTTGAAAAGGAAACGCCATTTTGAAGTTGATATTGCAAAGTACGACCAATATATGTGAGAAATAAACTTTCCTGTTGATGGATATAAATTTGGACAATATCATTCAATGTAATGCCATTTTTAAAAAATAAAACGAAATGATTTGTAATGTTATAGGTGTTGTAAAGTTTGTAGTATTTTCTGAGGAATGGGAAGCGGTTAATCCAATGGATTTGCTGACGAATAGTAAGTTGCTTAAAAAAGTGGCGAACTAAAAAGAAAATTACGATCAAACAAAGTAGTAGGACTATTGAAGTAAGTGGAAAGTTTTGGATAAAAGCTTTTATGATTTTTTGTAAAAACGAGGCTTCTATCTGCATATTGTCATACATTTGATTAAATTGAGGCATAACGGTGTGGTTCAAAGTCGTGATTAGCGCGAAAAAAATAAAAATAAGTACAATAGGATATTGTATTGTTTTAACAAATTGTTTTTTTAGCTTTCTGTTTTTACTGTAAAATTGGTGGCATAATTGCAGTGTTTCTGGGAGAGAGCCATATTTTTCAGCGAAATATAATTGGAGTAAGACGGTTTGGGGATAACCTAAAATACGGAAAACTTCATAACATGTAGCACCTTGATTCAAGGCGTTAATCAATATTGAATGAAATCGTGTGTTTTTGATTTGGAGTTGGTCATATATAAACTTCATCGCTTCAGCGAAGGTAAAACCATGCACTAAAAGTTGTGATAGGCGTTCCATTATTAATAGATGATTTGAGCGTATGTGGCGTAATGTTTTTCTATGTTGAATATTTTCGTAATATTTTTTCATCGATCACGCCTTCTTGGTTTAAAGAATGCAACTTATCTACTAAGCTTTCAAATGCTGCAGGTAATTTAAAATTATTTTTTAAGAAAAATTGAATTTCAGATTGATTCATTGTTTCATAAACAAGTTGTCGGTTATCGTTTTTAGTTGTAATTAAACGTTGATTAATAATCATATTAATAGATTGTGACAAGTCTTGCTGTGACAGTCCCATTTCTATCAGCCTTAATAATACACCAGAGCAGTCATTCGCATGAATTGTGGATAATACTAAATGGCCACTTAAACTCGCTTGAATGACGTCTCTGGCAATATATTTATCTCTTATTTCACCAATTAGAATAACATCTGGATCACATCTTAAAATGGCTTTCAAGGAAGAACTATATGTGATATCGGCTTTTTCATTTACTGAAATTTGTGTAATACCGTTTACAAGCTGTTCGACGGGATCCTCAATTGTAATAATATTAAGATTTAATTTTTGCTTTGCATAAACGACCATTTGATACATCAACGTACTTTTACCTGCACCCGTTGGACCACTAAATAATATGAGGCCCTGCTTTTTTTCCATTGTTGTTTTAATATCTATTACTGAGTCTAAATTTGAAGTTTGGAAATATTGGGGTGTTATGCGTATGACACAACTTTCAGTACCTAAATTAAGTGGCAAAGTAGATACGCGTAGATAATATAAATTTTTATACTCATAAATATATCTACCGCTTTGTGCTTTGTGGCGTGTTGTAATATCAAGTCCAGCTTGAAACTTTAAAAGCGTGAGTAATTTTTGATAGGTTTCTTTATTCAACGTGTCATACATGATTAACTGATCTTTAACTCTTAATTTCACCTCAACTTGTGATTGTGAAGGTATAAAATGAATATCACTTGCTTCACTTTGAATCGCATATTGGATGACATGGTCAAATAATAATTGCATAAAAAATCACCTCTTACATCTATACACGTAAGAGGTGATTAAATTACTTTAAAATTTTTAGCCATGAAGATATGGATTCATATATTCATTTTCAACAGTTGTGAATGGACCATGTCCTGGATATAATGGCAACGTTTCATCTAAATTAAAAATCTTATCTTGAATTGAATCAACAAGTGTTTCATAGTTACCACGGTATAAATCCGTTCTACCAATACCATTATTAAATAAAGTATCTCCAACAACTGCAAATTCATCAAAAACATATGTCAGACTTCCTGGTGAATGCCCAGGTGTATGCAATGCATCAAATTGAAATTGTCCAATTTGATGATGACCCTCTTCGATCGCAGTAGGCTGTGCATGGCTCGTGATGATTGGTAAGCCATATGCTTGGAATTGGACAGAGCCATTCTTTTCTGGTTCAGAAAGAAAATCAAATTCTTCAGGATGCATATATACTGGCACGTCATATTGTTCTAAAACATCATCTAGTGCTGCAATATGATCAAAATGTGCATGTGTGAGCAAAATTGCTTTCAATTGCTTTTGAGATTGCTGTATACGATTTAGTATTTTTTTAGATTCTGATGACGGGTCGATTAAAATCAATTCTGTATCATTTTCAATAAAATACGTATTTGTGCTGACGATCCCTAAAGTCAGGTAGGAAATTTTCATATTTATCCCTCTCACTTACTGTAAATGTTTTCTCACTGATTCTAATTTATCGTTCATTTTTCTATCTTTATCACGACGGTCATCGATTCTAATATTAGTGCAAACACGGTCTAAGCCTTTATCGAATGGTAGTTCATGAATAGCTTGAACAACTTCAAATAAATCGGATAACTCGCCTTCAATCAATGTGTTCATAGGTGTTAATTGATAATCGATTTTACCTTCTTGTTTGAATGCCTCTAATTTTGTTTGGATTTCTGCGATATATTGACTTACACTTGGTCCTTCAGTTCCAACAGGGATTACTACGACATCTACTATAGCCATTTAAACGCGCTCCTTTTCTATAATATAAGTTTTAATTAAACCCGCTGCACCGACAATACCAGCGTCATTGCCGAGTTCCGCACGTACAATTTCTGTACCCTCTTGTGAAGGTGTAAATGCAAGATGATGATATTCTGTCTTAATATTTTCAATTAAAATATCTCCTGCATCCGACATACCACCACCAAGAATAATATATTTCGGATTTGTCGTAACGCTGATAATACTAGCTAAATAAGCAATGTATTGTGCAACACGTTCGGTAATAAAAATACAAAATTGATCACCTGCTTTAGCAGCATCAAAAACCGCTTTGGCAGTGACTTTATTATCTTTAATCAATTGTAAAATTGATGATTTAAATGTCAATTTAGGATAGTAGAAATTGACTAAATTAACGACACCTGTAGCTGAGGCAACGGTTTCGATACAACCCGATTTACCACAGTTGCACTGGAAGCGTTGGTCATGATCCACTCTGATATGACCGAGTTCGGCACCTGAACCATTATGACCATGTACAATCTCGCCGTTTGAGATAATTCCGCCGCCAAGTCCTGTACCTAATGTTATCGCAACAACATCATCAGCATCTTTGCCCGCACCACTATGTTTTTCTCCTAATGCTGCCACATTGGCATCATTGTCGACATAGACTGGGAATGACACCCACTCTTGCATGATTTCTGAAACATTGACCCGGCCAGGCCAGTTAAGGTTGACAGCACCATTTACAATCCCAGATTTAAACATAACTGGACCGGGAACGCCTATCCCTAATCCAAGAACGTCATTCATGTCAAAATTATGTTTAACCATTTGGTTTACAAAAGCATCATATATTTGTCGTAATAAAACACGACCAGTAGGATCAGACGTATCGGTTTCAATCGACCATTTCGAAAGCTGTTCTAGATTATCATTAAAAATCCCAAGTTTACAAGTCGTACCACCAATATCTGCTGCTAAAATCAAATGTTTACTCATCTCTGTTCATCCTTCTTTGGTTAATTAATAATTTAGATTGGAGAAATTCTTCTCTAGTTATTAATTCGTGTCGATATAACGTCTGAATTTCTTGTTCAATCATTTCAAGCATATCATCTTTATTATCAAAATAAATGATAAAACCATATTTTTTAAGTAATTGAAGTACATCATAAAATGTATTAAGTTGTGTCTGCATGCTAATCATCCAGTTCTTTTTTTAAATTGATATAATCCTAATTTTTAGGATCGTTTTTTAGTACTTGTGATAAATATTTTTTCGCCTTTTTATTATCGCCTAATGACCGGTTTGCTATGGCTAATTCATAATTGAGTTGCGTTGAATTTGGAAAGAGCTTGACTCCATGTTCCCATTCAGCCATAGCCTCGGCTTTTGAATCTTGTGTTGCGATAATTAGTCCGGATAAATAATATGTCATGTCGTCTGCATAGCCATTATGGTAGGTCTGCTTAACCATATCTTTAGCTTCACTAAAATGATTGCTATACATTTCATCTTGAATGATTTGATTATAAATATTGATATCCGGTGTTGTATATATTTTAACGAGCATACCAATGGTAATCATCATTGTGATTGCGACTAAAATATAGAAGTATTTTCGCATTGCTACAAATAAATAACCTAAATAAGTAATAAGTCCCCCACCTATTAATCCGCCTAAATGAGCGACCACGTTAACATTTTGAATGAGTAATGTGATTCCCGTCATAATGAGTACAGCAAGGATCATTTGTAACATCATTTTACGTTCAAAACGTTTACTGATAATCATTAATGCAAGCAATGCGCCAATCAATCCAAAAATAGCCCCACTTGCTCCTAATGAAAATCCTTTTGTAATAAACGATAACGATAATAAGTTGCCAAAAATTCCTGAGAAAAAGTAGATGCCAAGCATTTTAAGTGATCCGACAAAGGATTCTACTAATTTCCCAAATATATAGAGCGACAACATATTAAAGAGTAAATGTTGAAAATCAATATGTAAAAATATCGAAGACAACAGTCGATACCATTCTCCATGAACAACATTAAAATGGCTTAATGCACCTAAATTAATAATTTCATAATCCGTATGATGAGGCGTAAAAAAAGTTACGATAAGCCAAATAAGCACATTAATTAAAATCAAAGCGTAAGTTACCGGTGTAAAACGATACATTGCACGTTCGATAATATTTGGATTCAATACACGTTTTTTGTACTCTTTTTCTGTTTTATTATCTTTATGTCTCAAATTTCTTTTGATAAGAAAATGGTCACTCATTTGATCAAATGATTTGATTGAATCAATACAATGAAAGCGAACACGAACAGGTTGATGTACATTGAATTGAGTGGGGTTAAACGATTTCTCCGTCAATACATATACATCATATCGATTGGCATTATAACCTATGAAATTTGTGATATCGTCATGATGTGAAATGAGGCGCTCTTTATCAAATTCTAATTCTTGGGTTGTAAAATGACCTTGTTTAAATATAATAATATGATTTTGTTTTTTATTGCCAAGCCAAATCTCGCCTTTATCTTGATCAAAGTGTATACATTCGTAGTTTAAGTATTTTATCCATAAAAAGCTTGCTTTCCATAAGTGCTTTTCTTCAAACATATAAATCCTCCAGTTATTTATGTTTCTGCGATGATTAATTCAGATACCGGGTAATCATGAGGCTCAACGGTCATCAAGTCTGTCATTTGTATATCATAAACGAGACTTAGATTCACTGGCTGATATTTTGACAAAAATCGATCAAAATAACCCCCGCCATAGCCAATACGATAACCATTTTGATTAAAAACAACTCCTGGTACAATTACCAAATCTAATGAATGATTGATAGGTGTTTGATGTTTAACATATCGGATCCCTCTCTCATCCATATCAACTTGATTTAAGTCAAACAGCTGTTGAAATACCATCTTTTTTTGTTGATATTCAGTAGAAGGTACAAAAACTAATTTATCGTTTTGTAATGCATGTAAAATAATCGGGTCTGTATTGATTTCGTGAGGCATGGACATTACAATACCGATACGATTGGCATGTTGGTACTTTGGATGTGCAATTAATTGTTGAAATAGCCATTCGTCAGCTACACATTTTTGCTGGGGCGAGAGTGATTTCATCTTATTTAAAGTTTCTAACCTCAATGATTTTTTGTTCAATTAACTTCACTCCCCTTTTGTCACTATTATATCGTGCTTGTTAACTGGTGTCATGGAAATATCATTATATGACAATTGAATAAAGTATATAACAATTGATTTTATGTCGTAAAATATGTGTTTCAGCTACATTTAGAGTGGTGCATTTCAAAATCCGTTTATAGAATAATGAGCTAGAAATTGTTTCCTTAAGAGCGTAATAAAAAAAGAGGCCAAAAATATCTAAGACTACTAGATATTTTTGCCCCCCTTGGATAATCAAACGTTTAGAACTTGTAATAAAATCTTGTCTAGAAGTTTGAAATCTCCGTGATTTAAACTGATTTAATCATTAAAATGAGTTGAATTATTTATGTTCCAAACTCACTTACTTGAAATGATTACTTTGTTTCACGATGTAAAGTTTTTTTATTATCTCGTGCACAGAACTTATTCATTTCAATTCGTTCAGGATTATTTCTTTTGTTTTTAGTAGAGATGTAATTACGATCTCCACATTCTGTACAAGCTAATGTCACATTAACGCGCATAACAGTATCCCTCCTATTCTTTCTTCAAAATACGACTTCATTATCATATCATTTAAAGCAGAAATTGGGAAGTGTTATTTCTCATAAGTCTCATACCGATTTCCTGTAATAAAATAATAAATATGTTCAGCAATTTTGACGACATGATCACCGATTCTTTCTAAATATCTTGCGACTAAATGTGCTTGTCCAGCAACGAAAGGATCGTTATCAATCAAATATGTTGTATTAATAATTTGCTTATATAAATCATCAATATCAATATCACGATCGATGATTTCTTTAACTAATTCTAAGTCATTATGACGCGTAGCATCTTTCAAGTCTTTGAGCATCAACATAGAAAGATGTCCCATAGCTTCGAGCCGCATCATAATATAATGATCTGTAAATTGCGCCCGTGTCCGTATTTTAGCTATATTTGCGGCATTATCGCCCATTCTTTCAAATTCAGAAGCGATTTTAAGTGTTGAAATCATAAATCGTAAATCTTTAGCAATAGGCTGTTGCCGTGTAATCAGCATGACAACTTTCTCATTAATATCAGACTCCAATTTATTAATGTCTTCATCTCTTCTAATGACCTGTCTTGCATGGGTAACGTCTTTATCTGATAAAACTTTTATCGATTGTTGTATCATATCATAAACGTTTAAACCTAATCGACGAACATCTTTAAATAGGTCACTTAACTGGTCTTCATATCTTTTCCTAATGACAGTCATGATTATCCAAAACGTCCAGAAATGTAGTCTTCTGTTTGTTTATCAGAAGGATTTGAGAAGATTTTATCTGTATCGTCGTATTCATTCACATGACCATTTAAGAAAAATGCCGTTTTATCAGAAACACGCGCTGCTTGTTGCATATTATGTGTAACAATAATAATTGAATAATCTTTTTTCAAATCTTGTACGAGTTCTTCTACTCTTAAAGTAGAAATCGGATCAAGTGCAGAAGTTGGCTCATCCATTAAAATAACATCCGGTTCGATAGCAAGGCATCTGGCAATACAAACACGCTGCTGTTGACCACCAGAAAGACCGTATGCATTTTGGTTAAGGCGGTCTTTTAATTCATCCCAAATTGCTGCGCCACGTAACGATTTTTCAACAATTTCATCTAGTATTTTTTTATCTTTTATGCCATGAATTCTTGGTCCATAAGTGATATTATCATAAATTGATTTCGGAAATGGATTTGGCTGTTGAAATACCATACCTACATTTGTACGCAATTTTTCAACAGGATAACGTTTGTCAAAAATGTTTTGATTTCGATAAAATACTTTACCTGATGTTTTAACAGAAGGCACCAACTCAACCATTCTATTTAATGCTTTCACATAAGTTGATTTTCCTGATCCAGAAGGCCCAATAATAGCAGTAACATTTTTCTCTAAAATATCTAAGTTGATGTTTTTTAAAGAATGTTGCTCACCGTACCATAAATCTAAATTTTGTGTAGAATAAACAATTTGACGATCTGCGTCTGTCAGTACATTGTCCTCTTGTTGTTGTGTAGTGGCAATAAATCTTTTATTTTCATTGTTAACTTTGCGATTACTGTTAACTTTGTTTGTTTCTGACTCTAGTGTATTAAGTTCAGTCATAGTAAAACCTCATTTCAAAACGATTTTAAAATTCTTCTTTTTAATATTTTTTAGAATACTTATTTCTGATAATGACAGCGATTGTGTTCAATATTAATAAAATGGCTAGTAGGACGATTATGGCTGCAGATGAAAGTGATTGAAAATCAATTCCTGGTTTTCTCGCCCAATCATAAATTTGTAAAGGTAATGTTTGAAAAGAATCTAAAATGCTATTCGGTGTTCTTAACAAAATGGTTGGAATACCGATTGCAACTAAGGGTGCTGTTTCTCCGATAGCTCTTGAAATCGCTAAAATAACCCCTGTTACAATACCAGGTATCGCTGCTGGTAAAACAACGTTTTTAATCGTTTGCCATTTGTTTGCCCCTAAACCATAAGAAGCTTCTTTAACTGAATTAGGGACGGCTTTCAAGGCTTCTTGGCTTGCTACGATAATAACGGGCAAGATGAGCAACGCTAATGTTAATGCAGCAGCAATTACAGAATTGCCGAGTTTCAACAAAGCAACAAATATCGTTGCACCCAATAAACCATATACAATGGAAGGCACAGAAGCTAAGTTAGAAATATTAACACGGATGAATTTAGTGAAAGCATTGTCTTTAGCATATTCTTCTAAATAAATGGCGCTTCCTACACCAAGCACTAAAGCGATAGGAATAAGTGTCATCATGAGCCATAATGTCCCAATAACAGCACCTTTAACCCCCGCTGTATGCGCAGATGATGAAGAGAAATTTGTGAAAAAGTCACCCGTCATAACTGGAAGGCCTTTTCTTAAAATGTCGATAATTAAGATGGCTAAAACAATTAGTCCAATAAGTGTACATATCAAGAATATCGATTTGAACACCTTATTCTTTGTCATACGGCCAGAGAGCTTTTTCTCAACCTCAGCTTGATTGATTAAATTCATATTAATACTCCTCTCTGAAACGTTTTGTAATCATTTGCGAAATAAAATTCATTATTAATGTAAAGATAAATAATGTGAACCCAACTGCATAAATACTGTAGTATAAATCAGAACCATTTGTTGCATCACCTTGTGAGACTTGGACAATATAAGCCGTCATCGTTTGGATAGAATGTGTTAAAGATAAATCAAACGACGGACTTGACCCTGCTGCAAGGGAGACGATCATTGTTTCACCGATTGCACGAGAAATAGCTAATACAATTGAAGCCATAATTCCTGATGTGGCTGCGGGTACAATCACTTTAAGTATCATCTCTAATTTTGTTGAACCTAAGCCAAGTGCCCCTTCTCTTATTTTGTCAGGCACTGATGACATCGCATCTTCACTCATACTTGCAATCATTGGAATAATCATTACACCGACAACGAGACCTGGACTAATTGCATTAAAACTACTAATGCTTGGGAAAATTGCTCTGAGCACAGGTGTTACGAATGTCAATGCAAAGAAACCATAAACAATTGTTGGTATACCTGCAAGGACTTCTAATATAGGCTTAATGATTTTACGTGCACGTTTTGATGCATACTCGCTTAAATAAATAGCTGCACCTATTCCAACTGGAACAGCGAAAATTGTTGCGATTAATGTTATTTTCAGTGTTCCGAGAATAAGTGCCCAAATACCATATTTTGGTGTCGAACTAAATGGATTCCAATCGGTTTCTAAAAAGAATTTAGAGATGGGGACCCGTGTAAAAAAAGTAATCGTTTCAGTCAATAATGTAATGACAATCCCTATTGTTGTTAAAATAGAAATTGCTGCAATCGTAGCCAATATGATTGGCATAATTTTATCACTCAGCGATGAACCAGAATGACTCTTCTTTTGGATCATCTCTCTAATATTGTTTTGCGATTTCATATTACGCGCTCCTTTTCTAAAAAGGGCTGAGACATAATCATTTGATTATGAAACTCAACCCTTTGACACTGTCAATCATGATTACAACTTCAAGGTGGATTTTGTAATCACTTCCGTAAATGAATATGCATGATTGTCAGAATATAAAACTTATCATGTTATGACTGCTTCGATTATTTCTTTTTATCTCCAGTTAATTTATCAAGTTTTTTCATCTGTTCTTCATATTTATTCTTAGGTAATGCGACATAATCAACACCTTTAGATTCTGCTGCTTTACCTTTATCATCTAATGTGTATTTTAAGAATTCTGCAAATGCATCATTTTTCTTGAGTTTTTCGTTATTAGCATAGATGAATAACGGTCTACTTAAAGGATATGAACCATCTTGGATTGTTTTGTGATCAGGTGAAATGGCTTTACCATTTTTATCTTTAATTTTAACTGCTTTTAAATTCTTTTCGTTTTCTTTATAGAAGTTAAATGCGAAGAACCCGATACCATTTGGATTATCTTGCACTGATTTAACAATGACATCTGTATTTTGGTTTTTCTCAGCTTTAATATCTTGTTTGTTCATAACTTCTTCAGAGAAGAAATCGTATGTTCCGTGCGATTGGTCAGGTGAAAAAGCTTTAATCTCTTTATTTGGATATTTAGAGTTAATATCAGACCATTTTTTAGCTTGGCCAGAATAAATCTTTTTCAAATCATCTAAAGATAATTCTTTTACAAAGTCATTATCTTTGTTAACTGCAATTGTTAAACCGTCTTTTGCAATTTCAAATTCTGTATAATCGATGTTTTTGTCTTTTAATTGATTTTTTTCTTCATCTTTAATTGGTCGTGACGCATTTGAAAAATCAGTTTTACCAGCAATGAATTGTTTGAATCCATCACCAGTTCCTGAAGTCACGTTTTCAACTGTAATATTTTTATGATCTGAAGAAAAGTTTTCGTTTAATTTTTCAATGATAGGTGCTACAGTTGATGAACCATTACCTTTTACAGAGCCCTCAACATCCGAACCTTTAGAGTCATTCCCTTTGCTATCATTACTTTGTCCAGCTCCGCCACATGCACCTAAAATTAATGAAGCGCTGATAACTGTAGTGCCCAGTACTTGCCATTTTTTCATTGAAACATCCTCCTAGAATTAGTGGTTATCATATTGTTTACATCTTAAGGATACAAATCATTTATTAACTATGAATGAATGTAATGTAAAGTTTATGTTAATTATGAAATTTTGTAGTGTTTCTTTGCGATATACGCTTATTTTTTCTTGATTGAACGTCGTTAGATTGTACTTACTTATTTGTGCTTTCAGTCAATCATTAATAGATAATTATTGAAAATCGGTTGTTAATATTGAAATCTAAACTATACATCATAAAATTTGGATTAAAAAAAGCCCTAAGATGATCGTTTCATCATCTTAGAGCTGTTCTGACTTCGTAATGCATATGAAAGTATTTGAGATTACAAAGCCAGTCTTTATTTAAAATAGTAATTAATAACATCTCGTCCTAAGTCGCCACCATTCAACCATGGTTCAGGAACAGGTTGGTTGGTATAAACGATTGAGAATGCAAGTTTTTGGATCATCTTCAGGAGCATAACCAATATAAGTAGAGTTGACGCGTGGTTCTCCATCTTGGAATACTTCGGCTGTACCCGTTTTACCTGCAGAACGAACTTTTGTTTTACTAAAACTTGCATAACCTGTACCAGCAACTTTATTAAAGGCCATATCAAATCCCTCTTGAACTTCTTTTATTTCGTCAGGTTTGTTATTGACGCGGTTTAAAACTCTGCCATTAATTTTGTGTTTGACAGGTCCTAAATCATCATTTTTTGTTGCTTTTCGAATTTCTTTACCAATATGTGGCTGAATTCTAAAACCATTATTTGCAATTGTTGATACATATTGTGATAGTTGCAATGGTGAATAAGTATCATATTGGCCAATTGCGAGATCAAGATAGTTCCCTGGATTGTTTTTTTAAGGGTTCAATTTGTCCAGTGACTTCATTTGGTAAGTCAATACCAGTTTTCACACCAAGACCGACTTGGTTTAAACCTTTTCGTAATTTTTGTCCAGGAATCGTTACATCTGTTGGTAAGGCCATGTTAGGTTGGTACTCAAGGCCAGCCAGCTTTAATGCCGTTTTAAACATAAAAACGTTGGATGAATGCATGAGTGCTTCTTTATCATTGATCAATTTTCTACCATCTTTGTTAAAGTAAGATCGTTTTGTAGAGCCGCCTTTAAAAGTTAAAGGTTCATCAATCATTTGTTCACCAACATGGATGACATTGTTTTGATAACCAGCTAATAAGGTTGCCCCTTTAACAGATGAACCAACAGCGTATTGCGTCGTGAATGTACCGATATCAAAGTCTGTCAGTGAGCCGTCTTTATCAATTTTCTTACCGACCATAGCTAAAATATCACCGTTATTAGGGTCTTGCACAACCATCATTGCCGTATCCATATCTTTAGCGCCTTCTGAACGTAATTTTTTAATTTGTTGTTCTAAATATTCCTCCGCTTTTTGTTGCAACTTAATATCTATCGTTAAGACTAAGTCATCACCGCGAGAACCTTCGTTAACCACTTCCGAATCAATGATGGCTCCAGATTTATCAGTGGTATAGCGCATTTCTTTCTTTTTACCTCTTAAAATATTTTCATATTGCAATTCTAAATAACTTTTACCCACACGGTCGTTTCTTGAATAACCTTTAGATAAATATTCATCTGTTAATTCTTTTGGTAGACCTTCTTCAGGAGTTGAAACACTTCCTAATATACCTCTTAATGTTTTTCCATAAGGATATTTACGATCCCAATCCATTTCTGTATTAATACCAGGCAAATCTGAAAGTTTTTGTGATACAGAGGCATACTCTTCATCAGTGACCTTATCATTTTTAATTGTTCTCGGACTTAATGTTGAGCCTTGCATCATCTCTCTATAAATAGCCAACACTTCAAGGTCTTTTTTAGATAAAGTGTCTAAATCTTTGTCACTGATTTTATGGCGCAATGTGTTATCGTAATCATCTTGAGAAATATCACCGTTCTCATATAATTGTTGTTCTTTTTTCATTAATTTTTTGGCTTGATTAGGATTTTTTTGAATCCAAAAATCTTTTTTATCGCGTTCGGTGATTTTAGAAGTATCCATTTTAATTAATTGAGATAACTTTTTAGCGGTATCCATAATCTCTTCTTGATTCGTATTTTTACCTCTAGTATATGTAATTGATTTTTTTGACGCGTTGTCTACGATGACATTACCATTACGATCTAAAATACGGCCTCTTGGCACAGACTCGTTCACTGTCACATTTTCGCTTTCACGAATCATTTGGTTATATTGAGAACCTTGAACAATTTGTAAGTAACCTAACCTTAAGACAATGAGTACGAAAGCAAAAATAATGACTGCGAAAATAAAATTGACACGCTTGTTCATTCGTAGACGCATCTTTTCATCATTTGTTTTTTCTTTTAATCGTTTTAACAAAACAACCGACCTCTATTCACCATAGTTCTTCTTAAAATAATATATGATAAAAATACATTTGGCTAATGTTTTGTGGTAAAAAGTATAAAAATATAGCAACCCTATCTCCCTATACTTATTTGCCGAAATATAATGTGAATGACACTGATTTATGTATCGAGGTCCATTCTAAAATAAAAAAAGAGGTTGATGGCCCACGAGCCTCAACCCCCTTCTATATCGCATATTATTTCGCTGCTTGATATAATTCGTCAACTTTTTCCCAGTTAACAACATTCCAGAAAGAATTGATATAATCTGGGCGTTTATTTTGATATTTAAGGTAATATGCATGTTCCCATACATCTAAGTTTAAAATTGGAGTTTGGCCATTAGTAAGTGGACTATCTTGGTTAGGAGTCGTTACGATTTCTAATTGACCATTATTCACTACTAACCATGCCCAACCTGAACCAAATTGACCTGCAGCTTTTTCAGCAAATTCTTTTTTGAATGCATCTAAAGAACCCCATTGTTCTTTAATTTTATCTACAACTTCACCTTTTTCTTCTGAGTTAGGTGAAATAATTTGCCAGAAAAATGAGTGGTTTAAGTGTCCACCACCATTATTACGAACTGCAGTACGTTTATCTTCAGGTACACTATCTAAATTAGCAATTAAATCTTCAATAGATTTATCTTCTAAATCTGTACCTTCAACTGCTGCGTTTAACTTTGTTACATACGTATTATGATGTTTGTCATGATGTAGCACCATTGTTTCTTTATCAATGTGTGGTTCTAACGCATCATAGTCATATGGTAATTTTGGTAGTTCAAATGCCATAATTAATCATCCTCCTAAATTTGATTCCATGATAATTGTATCAACATTCATCAACTTGTCACAATTAATATGCTTACAAATTGATGAATTTCATTTTGACTACGTACTTATATTATAGCGCAATTTCAGTAGATTTAAACATTTTAATCATCAAATTATCTATATATAAAGTTTTTTAAATTGCTTGACACTTTTTATTTATAAAATGTGATTGGATGGATGAATGAATTGTTATTGATGAAACATATTTTCAATACGCCAATAGTAAATATTCACTTTACAACGTTTATGAAAAATTTATGACATTCTCAATCTAATTGTTTTGAATATGCAGGTGAGCTTATTGTATAATATGAAATAACGTTGAATTAATAGCCTCTTAGAAGTGCATTTTCAAGTTAAAATTATTCATAAAGGAGTTCCTATTATGGCTGAAATTACACATCGTAAAAATACGCGCCCCGTTAAAGTCGGTAATTTAACAATTGGTGGTGCAGATGAAGTTGTTATTCAGAGTATGACAACGACGAAAACTCACGATGTAGAGGCAACAGTGGCTGAAATTAAACGCTTAGAGGAAGCAGGTTGTCAAATTGTACGTGTTGCATGTCCTAACGAAGAAGATGCGTACGCTATTAAAGATATTAAAGCTCAAATTAATATCCCTCTTGTTGTAGATATCCATTTTAATTATAAATTAGCATTGATTGCGATTGAAAATGGTGCGGACAAAATCCGTATTAATCCAGGTAATATTGGAAGACGTGAAAAAGTAGAAGCTGTTGTGGAGGCTTGTAAAGAAAAAGGAATCCCAATTCGAATTGGTGTTAATGCGGGTTCTCTTGAAAAACATATTCTAAAAAAATATGGTTACCCTACTGCTGATGGTATGGTAGAGAGTGCATTACACCATATTAAAATTTTAGAGGATTTAGATTTTCATGACATTATCGTGTCAATGAAAGCGAGCGATGTTAACCTCGCAATTGAAGCTTATACAAAGGCTGCACAAGCATTTGATTATCCATTACACCTTGGTATTACAGAAAGTGGTACATTGTTTAATGGTACAGTTAAATCTTCTGCTGGTTTGGGCGCAATTTTATCTCTTGGTATTGGTAACACAATGAGAATTTCACTTTCAGCGGATCCAGTTGAAGAAGTGAAAGTTGCGAAGTCTTTATTAAAATCTTTTGGCTTAGCAAGTAATGCAGCAACTTTGATTGCGTGTCCAACTTGTGGTCGTATCGAAATTGATTTAATTTCAATTGCAAATGAAGTAGAAGAATACATTGAGAAACTTCAAGTTCCTTTAAAAGTAGCAGTACTGGGTTGTGCCGTAAACGGTCCAGGTGAAGCGAGAGAAGCAGATATCGGTATTGCCGGTGCTCGTGGAGAAGGCTTGTTATTTATGAAAGGAAAAACGGTGAGAAAAGTACCTGAAGAGACAATGGTGGATGAATTGAAAATGGAAATCGATAAACTCGCTGCTGAATGGGAAGAAAACAAGAAAAAAGAAGCAACTGCAAATCAAAACTAGACATCACATGTTACCCTATTTTGCTGAACAAATATCAAAACCCGAACGTTAACGAAAGCAAACGTCCGGGTTTTTACTATTTTTACAATACATATCATTTTTTACTAAAGTAAATAGAGATCTCTCTAATTAAACAAGATGGTAGCCTTTTTGCTTACATTTTTCACACATGCCGTAAACTTCTAATTTATGCATTTCAATGTCAACATTTGGTAGTTTTGCTTTGATTTCAGACATTGGACAAAAATCAATCACTTTTGTATCTCCACACACTTTACAAATAAAATGGTGGTGATGATGCGAAGTACATGCCGCACGAAACTTCATTTCTCCATCCATTTCTGTTCCCTCGATGATGCCTAAAGTTTTAAATAAATGTAAGTTTCTATAAATCGTATCAAAAGATATACCTGGGTAGTGTGCATTCATGTGTTGTTGAATGGTCTTAGCATTGATATATTTATCCTCATTAATAAACATCTCAATCATATCTCTTCTTTTGTTCGTATATTTATGCCCATTATTTTTCAATATACGAATGGCTTCATTTGTTTTCATTCACATTCACTCCTTTAAATTTTCTGACTACAAAGGACTGATAAAATAGTGTTAACATTAACATGATAACTAAAATAACAACGATAATACCACCAGGTGAGATATTTAAATAAAATGCAGTAACCAGTCCAATAATGACAGAAAACTCACCAATCATGATACTTAAAAATATAAATTGCTTAAACCCTTTTGTCCAACGCATCGCTATGGCAACCGGTAATGTAATTAGTGCACTAACAAGTAATACACCAATAACACGCATAGAAGCAGATATGACTAATGCGACAATAACGATAAATAAAAACTGAATCCACTTTGGTATACCGATAACTTGACTGTACTCTGTATCAAAAGAGAGTATAAATAGCTCTTTATAAAATAACATGATATATATTAACACTAATACCGTAATTGTAACAATTGTAAACAAATCACTCAGCGATACAGCGCTAATAGAGCCAAATAAAAGGCCTAAAAAGTTCTTGGTTAAACCCTTTGGCTAAAGATATAAATATCGCACTTAAGCCAATACCTGTACTCATAATAATAGGTATAGCGATTTCAGAATAGTTTTTATAAGATGTTCTAAGTTTTTCAATTAACAACGCACCAACAATTGCAAAAACAATACCAGTCCATATCGGATTAATAAATGCAAATACTGATGAGACAGTTAATAAGTACATGCCGAATGATATCCCACCAAGAGTTACGTGACTTAAAGCATCTGCAATTAATGATAAGCGTCTCACAACGATAAATGTACCGATTAAGGGAGCAATAACCCCTATTAATATACCACTAATAAAAGAATACCTGATAAATTCAAAATTCAATAATGCATCAATCATACACAACAATCCCTATCATGTTTATGGTCTACAAATTTAATGGGGTGGCCATAAATTTTAGAAATTTCAACTTCATCAAGTGATTTGAATTCACTTGTTGCCCCATGGAAGTGCAAATGTTTATTTAAACAAGCCACTTCAGTTGCTGTATCAACAACAACACCAATATCGTGTGTTACTAAAATAATAGTAACGCCTTCTTTTTTGAGGTGATCTAACGTCTCATAAAATTCACCGACGTGTTTCGCATCAATGCCATTAGTTGGTTCATCTAATACAAGTACAGAAGGATTTGAGACAAGTGCCCGTGCAATTAATACGCGTTGCTGTTGCCCTCCGGATAACTGTGCAATATTTTTATGCTTTAATTGCGAAATATTCAAGCGATCTAAGACTTGATTTACTTTCTGATCATCAGACTTGCTAAACCATCTGAAAAGACGCTTTTTACGAGTTAAACCACTTAAAACAACTTCTTTCACAGTAGCTGGAAAACCAGATGTGACAGATGACGCTTTTTGTGAGACATAACTGATTTTATCAGTTGTCAATTTTTTGTGATATGACTCTCCATCAATAAGAATTTCCCCCTTTTGAATCGGCAAAATCCCTAAAATTAATTTGAGCAACGTAGACTTACCCGCGCCATTAGGTCCAACAATGGCTAAAAATTCACCTTTATTGATACGAATGTTGATATTTTCTAATACTTTTTTATTGTCATAAAAAAAGTCTATCCCTTTTAATTCAAAGACTGGTTGTGGCATCTTTTCACCTCAATTTTCACCATATTGATTTAAGCATACAATGTAAATAGTAATCTTTCCGACTTCGATTTATTATAACATTAAATACGCGATTTTTATAATGTAAAAAAAGTTAGTACTGATTTACTCAAATTTAAAGGAGTGAGACTAAAAAATTAGTGCTCACCCCTATTTGTGCAACTTGTATATTTAAAGTGCACTTTTGAATTTAAATAACTGGCACAATATGCCCGTTCAAAAAATCATTCTGAGCTATAGATTAAACTGACATAATTTTGTTTTTCATTTCTGGATCGAATTTGTTGTTTTTGAAAGCTTCTATTTCAAAACGATACGGTGGCTTTTTATTTTTCTTATCTTCCCCAACGTAAGGCGTTTCTAAAATTTTAGGAATATCTTTGAATTGTTCATGGTGAACGACATAATTGAGTGCATCAAATCCGATATGACCAAAGCCAATGTTTTCATGGCGATCTTTATGAGCTGAAATTGGATTTTTGCTATCATTCACATGGACGACTTTGATACGGTCTACCCCTATAATACGGTCAAATTCTTCTAAAACACCATCAAAATCATGAACGACATCATATCCTGCATCGTGAATATGGCATGTATCTAAGCAAACAGAAAGTCGTTCATTGTGTGTAACACCATCAATAATTTGAGCGAGTTCTTCAAAAGTTCGGCCCACCTCTGAACCTTTTCCAGCCATTGTTTCAAGCGCTATTCTAACATCGTTTTGGTTGGTTAAAACTTCATTAAGTCCCTCAATAATTTTTTTAATTCCGACTTCAGGACCAGCACCAACATGCGCACCTGGATGTAAGACAATATCTTTGGCTCCAATTGCTTCTGTACGCTCAATTTCATTTTGTAAGAAATTGACCCCTAGTTCAAAGACTTCTGGTTTGTTCGTATTTGCAATATTAATAATATAGGGTGCATGTACAACAATATTTGATAAACCATATTTTTGCATTGTTGCTTTACCATTTTCGATATTAAGATTTTCTATCGCTTTGCGACGTGTATTTTGGGGTGCTCCAGTATAAATCATAAATGTTGAAGCCCCGTATTGATGTGCCTCTTCAGCGGATGCTTGTAACATTTTTTTACCACTCATTGAGACGTGAGAACCTATTAACATAATTATCCTATCCTTTTTTTATCTTTTATTCTTTCTAGCTTGACGTTTTTTACTTCTGCTAAACTGTCTTTTTACTTGGCGTTTAATCTGCTCGAGCTCTTGCTTATATTTTTTCTTATAGCCTGGTTTAACTTTTTTCTTATTATTACGTTTCACTTTATGTTTTACTTGTTGCGTAATGTGATCATCTTGTTTTTGACGTAGCTTTCTTGTATTGTGCGCTTTGATAGGTTTTAATTCACCATTTTTAATATCTACATTTTCAAACTGATAGCCTTTTTGTTCAATTAATTGAATCAGTTCTTCTTCTTCAGGTGTATAAAGTGTAATTGCAATGCCCTTATAATTACCGCGTCCTGTTCTTCCAACACGATGTGTAAAGAAGTCAATGTCTTTAGGTACATCAAAATTAATGACGTGACTAACTCCTTCAATGTCGATTCCTCTTGAAGCTAAATCACTTGCGATTACATATTGATAATCTAAGTTTCGGATTCGTTTCATTTGTTGTTTACGTTCGCGAGGAGACAAGCCACCATGAATCATACCGACTTGAATACCTTGTTGCTGCAACTCACTTGCAAGCGCATCTGCACTATCTCTACTATTACAAAATATTATCGCGAGATAAGGGTTTAAAAGTTCAATAAGTGAAACGGTTTTATCTATCTTTTGTGCACCTTTTGTAGGAATAAGGAAGAATTCAATACTCTTTTTATTTTTCGATTCACTCTTAACTTCGATAAATTCTGGTTGCTCTAAATATTTATTTAAAAATGGATATAATGTCTTAGGAATTGTAGCACTAAAAACAGCCATTTTTGCTTGTTCATCAAGTTTAGACGCGATTTGATCCACGTCTTCGATGAGACCTAAATCAATCATTAAATCAGCTTCATCTACAACTAAATAATTTGCTAAGTGAACATGTAGCGCACCCGATTTAGCGAGATCGTTTATGCGCGTTGGTGTACCAATCACCAATTGGGGTTGAACCGTTGTCTTTTGTTTGTCTTTTTCAAAATCAGTTCCACCAATAAACAAGCTTACTTTTACATTAGTTTTAAATTGACTAAGGTGTTGCGCAGCTTGGTAAAGTTGTGTTGCTAACTCACGTGTTGGTGCAACGATAATGGCTTGTGGTTCCTCGTATGTGGAATCAATTTGTTGGAATAATGGTAAAAGAAATGCATGTGATTTCCCTGTACCCGTTTGTGATTGACCAATCAGATTTACACGTTTCATTATTTTTGGAATCACACGTTGTTGTATTTCAGTGGGTTGTTTAAAATTTAATGATTTAATTGCTTCAATTAAGTTTGAATCAAAACGAAATTGGTCAAATGGATGATTTGCCATGATTTGGCCTCCTTAAAGATTCGTCTCTATATTATAAATGAAATCATGTTTAATGAAAATAAGCAAAGTGCATGTTTTTTTAAATATGATTTTTACATTTGTAGTTGTGAGACTAAATCTAGATTTTATTTGTATTTTAATTTTAAAAGTACGGTGTTACTGATATAATGATGTATCGAAGGAGGTTCGTGTATAAAAATGGAAATTATTAAGATTACCCCTCGTGGTTATTGTTATGGTGTTGTCGATGCGATGGTGATTGCTAGAAATGCTTCGCTTGACCCTAATTTACCACGGCCTATCTATATACTTGGTATGATTGTTCATAACAAGCATGTAACGGATGCTTTTGAAACGGATGGTATTATCACATTAGACGGACCAAATCGATTAGAGATTTTAGAACAGATTTCAGAAGGCACTGTTATTTTCACAGCACATGGTGTTTCGCCAGAAGTGAAAAAACGTGCTAAAGCTAAGGGATTAACATGTATTGATGCTACTTGTCCAGATGTTGAGAATACACACGCTTTGATTAGAGAGAAAAAAGCAAGTGGCTATCATGTCGTATATATTGGTAAAAAAGGCCATCCTGAGCCTGAAGGTGCTGTCGGTGTTGCACCAGATATTGTTTATCTTGTTGAGACGAAAGAAGATGTAGAAGCTTTACCAGATACACTTAATGATTATCCTTTAATTGTGACTAACCAAACAACGATGTCGCAATGGGATGTTTTACATTTAATGGAGGATTTACAAGAGAAGTTCCCACACATTGAACAACATAAAGAGATATGTCAAGCGACGCAAGTGAGACAAGAAGCAGTTGCTGAGCAGGCTGGTGCAGCTGACCTACTGATTGTTGTCGGTGATCCAAAAAGTAATAATTCTAATCGTCTTGCACAAGTTTCTAAAGATATTGCACATACGCAATCTTATCGAATTGCGGACATTTCTCAACTTAAACTTGAATGGCTTGAAGGTGTTGAGACTGTCGCTGTTACTGCAGGGGCTTCGACGCCAACGCCAATTGTAAAAGAAGTGATTAACTTCTTGAAAGATTACGACCCAATGAATCCTGAAACCCATACAACTCACTCTAATGTGCCTGTTGAAAAAATTCTACCTAAAATTAAAAAAGCTAAACCTGTTAAAATCATGGAATAATATAAAAGTCGAAGCAGTTTGATACGATTGCTTCGACTTTTGCTTTAGTAAAAATAGATTTTAATTGACCATTAACCAACTTTTCAGCTTTTGTTAGTGAATTTTATAAGATTTTTACACTATCTTTTATAAATAATCGTAAGGATCGGTATTGTGTGCTGAGGCTTCAATTTTGAGTGAATGTTCTGGTTCTGACTCTAACCAATTTCTTAATAAATGAACGAGCCCTTCTTTCATTACATATTCACTATAATGATTAATATCTAATAAATTGATACCTGCTATTTTTGCATCTAATGCATCATGATGCTTAATATCTCCTGTTATGAAAAGGTCGGCGCCAGATTGCTGCGCTTGTGTTTCATAGCCCATTCCAGACCCACCAATAATTGCAACGCGCTGAATTGAAGCGTTCATATCCCCAATAAATCTTACACTTGGCATTTGTAAAGCGTTTTTGACCTGATTGACGAATGAATGGACCGTCATTTTATGTTCTAGATTCCCTATTATCCCAAGACCATGATGAGATGTTCGTGTCATTTGAATGACGTCATAGACGGGTGTTTCATAAGGATGGTATTGATGAATTAATGCTTCTGCTAAAGGACGTTGATTGGATTGAACCATAAATTCTATTTTTTGTTCTTGCACCGTCTCAACTTTTCCAATTTCCCCAATATGAGGGTTTGCGTTTTCTAAAGGTTTAAATTGTCCTTTTCCATTTGTATTAAAGAAACAATACGCATATTCTCCCTCTTGAGCAAGACCGTGCTGTGATAAAGTATCTTTAAAAGCCTCAGCGTTCTCTTCAGGGATATAAACTTGAATTTTATAATAATGCTCTTTTTCTTTGTTAAGCAGTTCAAAATCTTTTAGACCAATCTTTTCAGCAAGCATGGCATTTACGCCTTCAGGATGAACGTCTAAATTGGTATGCAATGCGATTAGATTAATATTATTTTGAATTAATCGATATATAATTGATCCATATGCCTCATCATCAATAATTTGTTTGATGCCTTTAAATATAAGAGGATGATGCGCGATGATGGTATTTAAATTCTTTTCTATTGCTTCATCGACAATTTCGCCCGTACAATCAAGTGCAGTTAAAATACCTGTAACTTGGCTCTCTTTATTGCCAATTAATAAGCCTACGTTATCCCATGACTCAGCAGTATGGAATGGCACATTTTTATTTAAAATTTCTAAAAGCTTTTTGAGTTGCATTGTGGTAACACCTCTTTTATGTCACTTTCTAAATGGCTTATCTCGTTCCAACGTTGTTTATGTTTTTCGGGATTGAGATTCTTCTTAATGTCCGCTAATGCCTCTAACTCTCTTTCCCACTTTTCAATAAATAAATCATCGGGTGATGGGTGTAGAAATGGTCCAAACTTTAAATCACGTTGAGATAACTGCATTTTTCCAGGATCTGCAACAATGATTTCATAAATATGCGCGCGCTCTTTCATTAATGTTTCTGTTGTAATTTGATAGCCATTATTTTGTAAAAATTCACGTATAGGCTGACTTTGAATATTAGACTGTAAAACTAATCTCGGTTGGTTTTGAATGAATGCGGCACCTTCTTTTAAAATTCGAGCAATCAATGGTCCGCCCATGCCACAAATAGCCACGGTATCTACTTTGTCGTGCGCTGTTAGAATGGTTAACCCATCACCAAGACGCACATCAATTTTAGATTGATAGCCATGAAGTTGCACACTTTTCACAGCAGATTGATAGGGGCCTTTAATGACTTCTCCTGCAATAGCATGATCTATCAAACCATTTTCAATACAAAACATAGGTAAAAAAGCATGATCTGAACCAATATCAGCAAGGACATCACCGGTAATATATTCACTGACCTTTTTAAGTCGTTTATTAATTGGAATGATAGTAATTCCTCCTCTATGTAAAATGCTAAGTAAAAAGATGTATCAATTAGATGTTGATACAAAAAAAGAGTGGGATAGAAATCTAAAGTGAATTTAAATTTCATAGTCCCACCTTAACAAGGCTGACTAAAGCATTAATATCTTTTTAAGTTGTAAGAAGCACTTTAGTCTAATTTGAAATAAAGTCTTTATGCATCTATCCCATTGTTTTATGCGCTTTTAATCTTAGTCCATGAAATCTTTCAAACGTTTACTGCGACTTGGATGTCTAAGTTTACGTAAAGCTTTAGCTTCAATTTGACGAATTCTTTCACGTGTTACACCAAATACTTTACCAACTTCTTCTAATGTACGTGTTCGTCCATCATCAAGACCGAAACGCAAACGAAGTACATTTTCTTCACGGTCTGTTAAAGTATCAAGGACATCTTCTAATTGTTCTTTTAATAATTCATACGCTGCATGGTCAGAGGGGCTTTGAGCTTCTTGATCTTCTATGAAATCACCTAAATGGCTGTCATCTTCTTCACCAATAGGTGTCTCTAAAGATACAGGTTCCTGTGCAATTTTTAAAATCTCACGTACTTTTTCAGGTGGTAAATCCATTTCTTCACCAATTTCTTCAGGTGCTGGATCACGACCAAGATCTTGTAATAATTGACGTTGTACGCGGATTAATTTATTGATTGTTTCTACCATATGAACTGGAATACGAATTGTTCGCGCTTGATCGGCAATTGCACGTGTAATTGCTTGTCTAATCCACCAAGTGGCATACGTAGAAAATTTGAATCCTTTACTAAAATCGAATTTTTCTACCGCTTTGATTAAACCCATGTTACCTTCTTGAATTAAGTCAAGAAACAACATGCCACGTCCGACGTAGCGTTTTGCAATACTTACAACAAGACGTAAGTTCGCTTCAGCTAAGCGCGCTTTCGCCACTTCGTCACCTTGCTCAATACGTTTCGCTAATTCTATTTCCTCTTGCGCACTCAAAAGGTCCACACGACCAATTTCTTTCAAGTACATTCTTACAGGGTCGTTAATTTTAACCCCTGGTGGTGCACTAAGGTCGCCAGGATTTAATTTATCATCTGTATCTGAACTATCTTTTTCATTTACGAGTTGGATGTCATTATCATTAATCATATCGAAAAATTCATCCATTTGGTCAGAATCCATATCAAAGTTTTGTAATTTATCTGCTACCTCTTCATGGCTTAGATGACCTTCTTTTTTACCTTTT
Source organism: Staphylococcus schleiferi (assembly GCF_900458895.1). NCBI lineage: Bacteria > Bacillati > Bacillota > Bacilli > Caryophanales > Staphylococcaceae > Staphylococcus > Staphylococcus schleiferi. The sequence continues at coordinate 1,292,807 of NZ_LR962863.1, read as the reverse complement.
TCAATAAGTTGTTTTTTTACATCTTCTAATGTGAGTGTCGGATCAATGGTTTCTTTTTTTATTACTTTTACCTGGTTATCTGACATAAAAAGGCCTCCCGAAATTATTCTTGACTCTTCAATCTAGCTCTATTTTTATTGACAATCATCTCTAAGTAGTATTTTTGAGATTCTGTATCCCCGATTCGGGTTGCTTCACGCAACTTTTCGTGGAGTGTTTCAATCGATTCTGAAAATCGATGCTCAGTCATCAACTTAATATAATCAGTAATTTCGTTTTCAAACGGTTCACGGTTAAGTGGATAATCTACTAAATGTATCAACACTTCTTTTAATTCATCCTGATCAACATAAGTGATAAAGTCACTCATCGCAAAAGAATCATAATTTGAATAAAACTCCCGTAAAATACTAAATATACGTTTAAAATGTTGATTTGTAAAGTCTGTTTCTTCAATATCTTGATAAAAGCTTAAAAATACTTCTTTATCACTGATAAAATGTTTTAAAAGTGCACGCTCGGCTTTTTCATATTTAGTAAGTGTTGTGAATTGTGGTGTTTCATGCTGAATTTGTCTAGGTGCAACATTTTGTTGTGGATATATTCGTTCTACTTCATTATTTAGACTCTCAACACTTATTTTAAACACTTGGGCAGCATCTTGTATCACTTTATTTCTTAAAATTTTTGAATTGATATGGGCTGCATCATCTATAAAAGTTTTATAATATTTTTCGTAAGATAAATCATTGTTTTGTATTTCGCTTTGGTTAAGATGAAGTTTAAAGCTGACAAATGATTTTTTCTCTTTATTAACAAAGTCTCGGAACTTTTCTGCACCAAATTTACTTATATACTCATCAGGGTCCATTTTTGTAGGCAGTTGAACGATATAAACGTTAAATTGTTGCTGCAACAGTGTTTGACCCGTTTTCAACGCTGCGTTTATCCCAGCATTATCACCATCATACATAATTGTAATATGACCACACAGTTTTTTTAGAAACGTGATATGCTCATTTGATAGTTGCGTCCCCATACTGGCAACAACATTTTTTAAGCCTGCGCTATCAGACTTGATAACATCCATAAATCCTTCGAGTAAAATAACTTCATCATTTTGACGGATGCTTTTACGTGCTTTGTCCAAATTATAAAGCAACTTTCTTTTTTGAAATATAGGAGATTCAGGGCTATTTAAGTATTTAGGCTCTTGACCTGTGTAGGTTCTACCCGAATAGCCAACAATACGACCTTGAGCATTTGCAAGTGGAAAAATAATGCGATCACGAAAACGATCATAATAATTAAATTCTGTTTCGTTTCGCGATAATATCCCAGCTTCATACCCAAGTTGTAAATCATAGCCCTTTTTTTCCATGAAGTTCGTTGCAAAATGTGATGAATTTGGTGCGAATCCTATTTTACGCTCGTCTATGATTTCATCTGTAAAGCCACGATCATACAAATATTTGAGTGCTTTCTCGCCTTCAACGGTTTTTTTCAATAAATAGTGATAATAATCAAGCAATGATTCATGCATTTGAATCATTGTTAAATCATCTGATGCAATGTGCTCTAATTCTTTAGACTCACCGGTATCTACTTTAATATTGACCCGTGCGCCTAACTTTTTAACAGCATCTGTAAATGAAACATTTTCAATTTCTTGGATAAATTGAAAGACGTTTCCTCCTTTTTTACATCCAAAGCAGTGGCAAATTTGTTTGTCCTCTGAAACGGTAAAAGAAGGTGTTTTTTCGTCATGGAAAGGACACAAACCGATATAATTGCGCCCTCTCTTTTCAAGTTTGACATATTCGCTTACTACGTCTAATATGTCCGATTGTGTCTTAATTTCGTCAATCGTACTTTGCGGAATTCTCATTTCATCACCTTATATTACAATTTACTGCATCATAATTTTGTGAATGATTAAAAGACAGTTGTATTATTATACAATTTATCCATTAAAAAAGGAATTATTATGCTCAATGATTTGAATAATATTATTGGCAGTTTCTTCAATCGCTTTATTAGAAACATCTAAAACTGGACAGCCTATCTTTTCAACAATTTGATTAAAGTATTCAAGTTCTTCTGTAATACGTTGGTCTGTCGCATAGCGTGCGGAATCAGATAAGTCTAACTGTTTAAGTCTTTCTTTACGAATTGCATTTAATTTTTCAGCACTTATTTTCAAAGCTATACACTTCTGCGGATCTATTTCAAATAACGCATCAGGAGGTGTCACTTCAGGAACGATAGGAACATTCATCACTTTGTATCGTTTATGTGCTAAATATTGTGAAATGGGTGTTTTTGAAGTACGTGAGACCCCAATTAAAACAATATCTGCTTTAGGTAACCCTTTAGGATCTTTGCCATCGTCATATTTAACAGCAAACTCCATCGCCTCTATTTTTTTGAAATAATCTTCGTCAAGCTGATGTACAATACCAGGTTCGTTTAATGATTTTTGATTAAATGTTTTTTCCATCACTTGAATCATAGGACCCATAATATCAACTGATTTGAGATCGTATTGCTCTATTAATTCTTGCATATAATTACGGATATCAGGGCGTACAAGTGTGTATATAATGATAGAATCGACTTCTCTTGCTAAGGCAATGATTTCGTCGATATTTTCTTTTGTTTCTATATAAGGATAGCGTAATATGTCAGATGAGTGATCGCTATGTTTAAATTGGGAAATACATGCTTTAGCTACTAATTCAGCAGTCTCTCCCACTGAATCTGAAGCAACAATTACTTTTACATTTTTCATAGATTATCCTCCTAATGATCAAATAGCGATACGAATAGTTTTGTGATTGTGGTTTTCGAAATACGTCCTGTCACTTCAAACTTGCCGTTTTCTTTTGCTCGTACTATAGGTATTGAGTCTATTTCTTTTGTTATCATTTGTCGTGCTGCATACAAGACTAAATCATTCTCATTGAGCAAGACGATATTAGGCATTCTTGTCATAATAATATTGACTGGCATAGTGTGTATGTCTTGCCCTGCCATCGAAGCTCTAAGTAAATCTTTTCTCGAACATACACCAACGAGTTCATTTTCATTATTAACAATGAATAATGTTCCTACATCTTCAATAAATATCGAGCAAATCGCATCATAAACTGTCACATCGCTTTTTAAAATCACTGGATGTGATTGGTAATCTTTAACGATATATTGTTTTAATTGTTCAGTTAAAAGTTGTGATCCTGACTTACCGGAATAAAAGTAACCGACTCTAGGTCTTGCTTCTAAATATCCAGCCATCGTTAAGATAGCTAAATCAGGTCTCAACGTAGCACGAGTTAAATTTAACTGTTCTGCTATCTTTTCACCTGTAATAGGTCCAGAAGACTTAACAATTTCTACAATATGGGCTTGTCTTTGACTAAGTTCTATATGAGTCTCTAACTATTTAAAACCGTAAACGGTTATGCTAATTAAATAGCAGAAGTGCCTCCTTTTTACATACTAGCACTATATTTTTATCTGTTGGCAAACCAGTAACATTAAATTGTTAATATTGCATCGATTATGGAAAACGATATATTGAAAGTTTATAAAAGTAACCTATAGTTCCTCATATAAACTTTGAGTTGGCATGCAATCAAAATTAGTTTGACTTTGCATTTTTAGTACAATATTCATTATAACTTGTATTCGAAAGTGATACAATTATGATTTTACTTGCCTTTCTAATTCGTATAATTTAGAATTAATAATAAAGCGAGTTAAGGATGGTGGAAGCTTAACACACTGATTTGGCGTATGATTTGAGTTGAATAAAAGTGAGTGGCGACACTAATTTGGGTGGAACCGCGGATTATTATAATAATTCGTCCCAAGGCAAAGTTGATTCTTTGGCTTGGGGCTTTTTTATTGTTAAGGAGTGTAAAATTGAAATGGATAAAAACATGGATACTATTGTACAATTAGCCAAACACAGAGGATTTGTTTTTCCTGGTAGTGAAATTTATGGTGGTTTAGCAAACACTTGGGACTATGGTCCTTTAGGTGTTGAATTGAAAAACAATATTAAAAGAGCATGGTGGAAAAAGTTCATCACGCAATCACCTTATAATGTAGGTTTGGATGCTGCTATTTTAATGAACCCTAAAACTTGGGAAGCATCAGGACATTTAGGTAACTTTAATGATCCAATGATCGATAACAAAGATAGTAAAATAAGATATCGTGCTGACAAATTGATTGAAGACTATATGTTAAACGAAAAAGGCGATGAAAACTTTATTGCTGATGGTTTAAGTTTTGATGAGATGAAACGCATTATTGATGAAGAAGGCATCACTTGTCCTGTAAGTGGTACTGCGAATTGGACAGACATTCGTCAATTTAATTTAATGTTTAAAACATTCCAAGGTGTTACTGAAGATTCAACAAATGAGATCTTCTTACGACCTGAAACAGCTCAAGGTATTTTTGTGAATTATAAAAATGTACAACGTTCAATGCGTAAGAAACTACCATTTGGTATTGGGCAAATTGGTAAATCTTTCCGTAATGAAATTACACCTGGGAACTTTATTTTCCGTACACGTGAATTTGAGCAAATGGAATTAGAATTTTTCTGTAAACCTGGTACAGAAATCGAATGGCAAAACTATTGGAAAGAATTTGCTGCGAACTGGTTAACTAATTTAGGTCTTAACAAAGACAATACACGTTTACGTGACCATGATGAAGATGAGTTATCTCACTACTCAAATGCTACAACAGATATCGAATATCGTTTCCCATTTGGTTGGGGCGAATTATGGGGTATTGCTAGTCGAACAGATTACGACTTAAAACAACATAGTGAACACTCTGGAGATGATTTTAGATATCATGATCCAGAAACAAATGAAAAGTATATCCCTTACTGTATTGAACCTTCATTAGGTGCCGATCGTGTGACATTAGCCTTTTTATGTGACGCTTATGATGAAGAAGGTGTTGAAGGAAGTAAAGATGCACGTACAGTATTACACTTCCACCCTGCCATTGCACCATACAAAGCAGCAATTTTACCATTAAGTAAAAAGCTATCTGCAGATGCGATTAAAGTTTATGAACAATTAAGTGAAGACTTTGTAGTAGATTTTGATGAATCTCAATCTATTGGTAAACGTTATCGTCGACAAGATGAAATTGGTACACCATACTGTATTACGTTCGACTTTGATTCACTTGAAGATCAACAAGTAACAGTGCGTGATCGTGATACAATGGAACAAGTTCGTATGCCAATTAGTGAATTAAATGCATTTTTAGCAGAAAAAGTTAAATTTTAAAGGCTGTACACTTTATATGGTGGTTATGTGTCTATAATAATTAAGTCGCAAACTTCCGATTGCTTCTTCGAGTCTCGCTTTCCCAGGCGCCTTACCTCAACTAATTTTGGCTTTTATGGTAGCTCATAAAAAGCCAAAATGGATTTTCGGTTTCGGCTCTATGCCTCGGGAGTCTCGACTCGGTACGCAATCTATTTAAGTAATTTCACTATTGAAAAGTGGCATTGCTTACTTTATGAATCACACGTTTTACAGAAGATGCAGAAACGTTACAATCACTTGCGATATCAGTTTCTGAGCGAACTTGTGTTGCTTTATCTATAATGGCTTTCTGAACATGGTTTGAGATAAAACAGTTATCCTCAACAACATTTGTTTTAGAAGTAAAAGTCCGACCACAAACCATACATTTAAAACGTTGTTTTAACAGATTTAAATACACTGCTATCTCTTGGAATCTTAAAAAAGTAATTCGCGATAAACGTTTTCCGTGTTTGTGTATTCGGTTTGGATTCGAATGATAACAGTGAGGACAAGTCATAGGCTTGTAAGAAAGGGTACCAAAGATGACGTTAGATTTCTTACCTCTAATAACTACATCTTCTTCAACTTTAGTGATTTTAATATTATTATCTTTTAATATATCATTACACATAGGCGCAATATGTCTCCTTTATTTTTGGTTTAGTCACTTAAAATGATAGAGGCATTTGCGCTATTTTTGTACAAAAAAGCAGGATGACTTATGTCATCCCACCATAAAAAATGAAGAACCATTTTAAATAAGAAAATGGGAGTGGACGACATTGATGTAATCCACTACCATTTCTTTTATATTGTAAAATTTGTCATTAGACCTCTTCACTTTTTAGTGGATAAGCAACTTTTTTATCGATCAAAATTTTGATTCATTTCAAGTCGATGAAGTTGATTAATGAGTCTTTGACTTTTAAAATACATGCCAGCATACTCCTTATACAGAAGTAAAATGAATTGAGACATTTCGTCAACAATGGCATCTTGAATACGAATTTCTTTAATTTTATTCAAAGGTAAATTTTTTAAAACTTGAGTAAGGTAGATTGTTTTATTCGATAATGGATAAGCATGTTCATCTTGAGATGCAGCCTGTTGAGACAAAACGCCGTTAAATTTAAAACTATAATGTGTGAAATGACCCGGATGGGTATCTCCTGTAACTACACATTGAGACAAGTCTATATCAAAACCAAAGCGAGACATACATTTTAACATCACAATATTTGCCACAAGTTGGGGAGAGACACCTTGATGAATTCGATCAAATGCAAAAATAAGTAATGCGTACATATGATGATTGACTTCATCTGCTTCCATTGAGCGATCAATCGTTTCTAGACAAAGGCTGGCATAACTATTCGCATATATATCTTGACGCAATTCGTAATTCAAATCAATCACATCAACAGATGTAAGTGACCCCATGCCTTTCCATTTGTTGTATATGAACAGACCTTGTACAAAAAGTTGGGTAGTAGCTTGAAGCCCTGATTTGACCTTTTTGGCACGCTTTACCATAAGGGGAACTTTAGCGCCATGTTCATTTAAAATGGTGATAATTTTATCAGATTCACCATAATCTACAGCTTTAATGATGATACCTTTTTGCTTCACTAACATGTCGCCACCACCTGATTTACAAAATCATTCGTCTTCAACGTAACCCATTTGTTTAATAAATGTAGTCTTGTTGCGCCAATCTTTTTGAACTTTTACCCATAAATCAAGGTATACTTTTGAGCCGAGTAGATGTTCAATATCAAGGCGCGCTCTTTTGCCGATTTCTTTTAATTTTTTGCCACCTTTACCAATGACAATCCCTTTCTGTGAATCACGTTCTACAAAAATCGTAGCCTCAATATGAACACGATCTTCAGATTCTTTGGTCATACGCTCAACATTAACCCCAATAGCATGAGGGATTTCTTCAGTAGTCGTTTGTAGAATTTTTTCACGAATGAGTTCACTCACGACAAATTGTTCTGGGTGATCTGAAATTTGACCATCTGGATAATATTGGGGTCCTTCAGGTAAATAAGATTTTAATACATTTAGAAAATGTTCGACGTTATGGCCTTCTAACGCAGAAATAGGTACGATTTCCGAAAAATCCATATAAGTTTGGTATTGTTCGATTTTTGGCATTAATGCATCAGGATGCACTAAATCAATTTTATTTAAGACTAAAAAAACAGGTGTTTTTACCGTTTTTAACATCTCCATAATATATTGATCGCCTCGGCCAATCTCCTCATTGACATTGACCATAAACATCACTGCATCAATTTCAGAAAGTGTATTTTTAGCCACTTTCATCATGTAGTCCCCTAGCTTATGCTTAGGTTTGTGAATACCGGGTGTATCCAGAAATACGATTTGTGCATCTTTTTCTGTCATGACCCCTTGTATTTTATTTCGTGTCGTTTGCGCTTTGTCTGACATAATCGCAATCTTGTGACCGATGACACGATTAACAAACGTAGATTTACCCACATTGGGACGGCCAATGATAGTTACAAATCCTGATTTATATTCATTCATTATTTAAATCCTTTCCAGAAAATCCATATGGTAAAAGTTCAGCAACAGTAGATGTTCTTACTTCTCCTGTTTGGTTCGTCATATACACAGGCATGTCATCATCACATAATTCTTTCATCACCTGTCTGCAAGGACCACATGGTGAAGCAAGTTCAGGACTATCCACTGTTATGGTAATCGATTCAAAATCACCAGGGCGATAACCTTGAGAAATTGCAGCAACTAAAGCTGAACGCTCAGCGCAAATTGATGATGGATAAGCGGCATTTTCAACGTTTGCACCATGGAATGTATGTCCATCTTTCGTGATAAGATATGCACCAACTTTAAATTTACTATAAGGTGCATATGCTTTTTGTTGCGCTGCTCTAACTTCTTTGTAGTGTTCTTCTGTATAAGCCATGTTTTTTAGCTCCTCTTATATCAATTTAGGTATAAAAATCATACAACCAATAATTATAGCAAAAATAGATGCTAGCAACACACTGAATGCTGAAATATCTTTTGCATTTTTTGCAAATATATGAAATGAACCTGTTGTCAAATCTACGGCGTACTCAATGGCTGTATTAATCGCCTCTGTAATGAGAACTAAAAATATTGCTAATATGATTAATATCCATTCGATTCGATTTAACGACAAGAAACTTCCAAAAATTATAATTAAAACCGCCAATATAAGATGGTATAAAAAGTTTCTATCTTTACGCAACAACGTGAGGCCACCTTGTAATGCGTATTTAAAACGATTCATCATCGATCCCTAGTTAAACCAAAGCCTTCTAGTATTTCTTTTTGGCGGCCAAACATAATTCTTTCTTCTTCTTCAGACATGTGATCATAACCTAATAAATGCAAAAAGCCATGTAGTGCTAAAAATCCTAGCTCTCGCTCAAAAGAATGGTTATACTGTTGCGCCTGTTCTTGCGCCACATCAGTACAAATGATGATGTCTCCTAAAATACGTGGCATTTCCATGCCTTCAAAAATGTCTTCTTGTTCTTCAAAAGCAAAAGATATAACATCTGTGACACGGTCTTTATCTCTATATTCACGATTAATAGCTTGGATTTCGTCTTTGTCTGCAAATGTCACTGATAGTTCAGCTTCTTCATTTATACCTTCTTCAGTTCTTGCGTAATCCAACAGCGCATTAATTTGTTCATACCATTCTGCTTTCACTTCTCCTGTATGATCACTAAAATCAATTGTAAACATGGATTAATCCTCCTCGTATCGACTGATTATTCTTCCAACTAAAGGATGGCGAACAACATCAGCTTGATCTAAATGTTGAATTGATAGCCCTTTAATATTTTTCAGTCTTTGTTCTGCTTCTATTAAGCCGCTTTTGACGCCTTTAGGTAAGTCGATTTGTGTTTTATCTCCAGTTACAACCATTTTCGAGCCGAAACCAAGTCGTGTTAAAAACATCTTCATCTGAGCGTGTGTTGTATTCTGCGCTTCATCTAATATGACAAATGCATCATCTAACGTTCTCCCTCTCATATAAGCTAAAGGTGCAATTTCGATGATACCTCTTTCGATAAAGCGTGCGGTTTGCTCAACACCAAGAACTGTATTCAGACCATCATATAAAGGACGGAGGTAAGGATCCACCTTTTCTTTTAAATCGCCAGGTAAAAACCCCAGAGATTCCCCTGCCTCTACGGCTGGACGAGTAAGTACAAGCCTTTTAACTTGGCCAGCACGCAAAGCTTTTGCGGCATAAACAACTGCTAAAAATGTCTTCCCAGTACCGGCAGGACCAATACCAAAAACTAAGTCATTCTTTTTCATTGCATGAATATACATACGTTGCCCCATCGTTTTGGCACGAATGGTTTTTCCAAATGCATCTTTAGTGATTTCTTCTTCGTATAAATCGATAAGATGTTCGATTTGTCCATTCTTTGCCATTTTGATTGCTGCTTGTACATCTTTAACCGTAACTGATGCACCTTGCTCAATCACTTTAAGTAAGTTGATGAGTACAGATTCCGCTTCAGTAACAGCATCCAGCTTTTCACCTTTGACTGCTACTTCTTGTCCTCTTGCATGTATGACGACATCAAACGCATCTTCAATTAGTTTAATATGTTCATCATTATTCCCTAATAAAGCTTGTGCTTGATTGATATCGTCAATCTGAATAATTCCAGGCATATAGTAGCTCCTTTTCATGTATTGTTATCACAAATGTATCAAATTTAAATTGTATGTTGCAATTGTTCTTTTATCGCTATAGGTTTATTATATCATGTTTGCTATATTTCAACCGTAAATCTAACATGAAATGACATAAAGTTGTCGGCTTGTTAACAGAACATTGCTGTTATAATTTTGCCCACTAGGGACAAGTAATAATGATGGATGTAATATTATCAACTAATAAACGATTTCATAAAAATAACCAAAGGGAAAATCCCTTTGGTTAGTAGAGTGAGTTTATTTTAGTTGTTTAGGTTTGGTTAAAAATTCCGACCAAATCAAACCGTTTACTACCTCATTTTCAGAAAAGGTTAAGTCCCCTTTCAAAGCTGGGGTTGGTTCTTTTCTCTCAGTGAGTTGCTGTAATTTCATTCGTTTAGTACGATTAGATAAATACTCATCTTGAATAATTTCTTTTGCTTTACGTTCCATGCGTTCTAACTGTTTAAGACGCTCTTTATTAAGTTGTGCGTCGATTTCATCCATTTGAGATTGTAACAGTTCTTTGAGTTGCTTCGACGTATCTTCTTGCTTTTTTTGTTCTGACACTTTAGGCTTTATTGGCTCAACTTGCTTTTTAGGTATAGGTTGTTGTGAAGGTTGATGCTGCCTTTCTTCCTGAGGGACATGCTCAGGTTCTGAAAATTCTTTTTCAAATTCTTCTAGCTTTTCTTGTACTTTATCTAAAAAGCTTTTTTGATTCGTTTTTTCATGTTCAATATGTTTTTGTTGAGGAGGCTTACGATTTTGGCGTTTCTCATGACTTTTATCATTAACTGCGCTAATGATTGAAATAACGACAGAAATGATAAATATGATCACTCCTATACTCATAAAATCACCTCAATTAATGTTCTGATGTAGAGTTATCGTTATTTTGAGTGCTTTTATTAATCGCTTCTCTCATACCTGTATCAGCTTCTATATTTTTAAGATTGTAATAATCTTTGACACCTAAATTTCCTGAACGTAAAGCTTCGGCTAATGCAAGTGGAACTTCTGCTTCCGCTTCTACTACCTTCGCATGCATTTCTTGTACGCGTGCTTTCATTTCCTGTTCTTGGGCAACAGCCATCGCACGGCGTTCCTCTGCTTTTGCTTGTGCAATATTTTTATCAGCAATAGCTTGTTCAGTTTGTAAGTCTGCACCGATATTTTTGCTAATATCAACATCAGCAATATCAATTGATAAAATTTCAAATGCTGTTCCAGAGTCAAGACCTTTACTTAACACTGTTTTAGAAATATTATCAGGGTTTTCTAAAACTTGCGTATGGTGCTCACTTGAACCAATCGTTGAAACGATACCTTCACCGACACGTGCGATAATTGTGTCTTCTCCAGCACCACCGACTAAGCGTGAAATATTTGCACGTACTGTAATACGTGCTTTCGCTTTTACTTCAATCCCGTTCATTGCCACACCTGCGATAAATGGTGTTTCAATAACTTTAGGGTTTACAGACATTTGGACCGCTTGTAAAACGTCGCGGCCTGCTAAGTCGATAGCAGCACCACGTTCAAATGGTAAATTGATGTCAGCACGTTGAGCAGCAATATTGGCATCAACAACGCGGTCTACATTACCTCCAGCTAGATAGTGTGATTCAAGTTGGTTTGTTGTAAGGTGTAAACCGGCTTTATGCGCTTTGATTAATGGACCAATGACTTTACGTGGTGATACACGACGTAAGCGCATCCCAACTAAAGTGCCAATGCCGACTTTAACACCAGCTGCAAGTGCAGATATCCATAATCCTACTGGTACAAATGAGAATAATATGATAAGTGCGACAATGATAAGTGCAGCGATGATAATAAATGATATAAATCCAGTTGTTAACATTGCATTCTCTCCTTTATATTTAGTTTTCTCTTACTACAACACGTGTACCTTCGACTTCGATAATTGTGACTTCAGAATCTTTATTGATAAAAGAGCCTTCTGAAACAGCATCAATACGCTCATGATTGTATAAAATAATTCCTGAAGGTCTCAAATCGGTATACGTGATGGCTTTCTTGCCCACTAAGTCTGATCGATCATTGTGAGAAGTATAGCCAGATTCTTTATTCGTTGAATCTTTTAAAACAACCTTATCAAAGATAGAAATACTCTTTTTAAAGAATTTCACTAAAATCACCCATTCAATTAATGTCAAAATTAGTGCAACGATAACATTAAGTAGCATCATTGGTAAATCATTACCCATGGTAATCAAGCTGATAATGATTAAAATCATACCAATAATACCTAGAACTGCACCAAAAACAAATAGTTCTATGATTACTAAAATAGCACCAATTGTAAATAACATAATCGTAATCACAGATAAACTGCCTTCTATGATGAAACCTAAAAATATAAGTAATAAAGCGAACAAGGCAATAATACCAGCAAAATTAATTTTTCGAGAATAAAGTTGATATAAAAAACCAAGAAAGACTAGACAGGTTAGTACTAACGAAATACTTTGCGTGGTTAACCATGAGCCAATTTGCTCAAAGCCACTTTGATTTGTTACCTTATCAATCATATTTAAATTATGTATGACGAATTTAATTGTTCATACACCTCACTCTCTTCTTTGTAGTATACATGAAATTACAGCTGACATGTAGTAGTTATGCATTTTATTTTTTAATGTTAAAAAGCCTAGAACACGATGTTCTAGGCTTTTATATATCATTATTTGAACGTTGAGGGAGTTCAACACAATGAAATTATCTGAATTTACGTTTACGAGCAGCTTCAGATTTCTTTTTACGTTTTACGCTTGGTTTTTCATAGAATTCGCGTTTGCGAACTTCTTGAATTGTACCGCTTTTAGAAACTGAGCGTTTAAAACGACGTAAAGCATCTTCTAATGATTCATTTTTGCGGACTACTGTTTTAGACATCTGTATTTCCCTCCCTCCAAATATCAAAAAAACTTTTATTCATCAGTACATGGCTATGAACCATATACACAATAGTATAAATTAAATCTCTATTTCGGTCAATCTTCAAATTTACATTTTTAAAGATAAACGAAATCTTTTTTAATGTACGATTACAAAGAATATAGAAGGCAAAAGTATAGAAACAGCCTATTTTGATAAGGATAACGTCCATTGAAAACAGTACAAATGAACAAGAAATATACTAAAGCTTTTAATATTCTGTGTAAATCTATAAATTAATGTTAATTTAATATAACTTACTTTAATTATATAAGCACATGCTCGTGTTCAGAAGCGTTTGAAGCATGCGTAACCACACGTAATAAAGAACCTTGATTAATAGGATATCCAGCCTTTGTAATTTTAACCTTACAAATTTGGCCAATTAAAGAAGTATCGCCTTCAAATTCAACTTTCATATAATTATCAGCATAACCTACCAATACATTGTTGTGTGACCCTTTTTCTTCAGGGATTACTTCTAATACGTCATTTTCAAATTGAGAAGCATACGTTTTTGCGAGTTGATTACTCAATTCGATTAACTTATGAACACGTTCGTTTTTGATTTCTTCATCTATTTGATCGTCCATGCGTGCTGCAGGTGTCCCAATTCTTGGGGAATATGGGAATACATGTAGTTCAGAGAAATGATGATTAACAATAAAATCATAAGTTTCTTGGAACTCTGCTTCCGTTTCACCTGGGAAACCAACAATAACATCACTTGTTACAGCTAAGCCTGGTAGTGCTTCGTGTAATTTTTGAATACGTTCAGAAAAATGAGACATAGAATATTTACGACGCATGCGTTTTAATACACTATCTGAACCAGATTGAAGTGGCACGTGCAAGTGTCTTACCACTTTATGTGACTGTTTTAATACTTCTATTACTTCATCAGTCAGCTGACTTGCTTCTATAGAGGAGATTCGAATACGTTCAAGCCCATCTACAGTTTCAAGATCTCTAAGCAATTGTGCGAGGTTATAATCTTTTAAGTCTTGTCCATAACCTCCTGTATGAATACCAGTTAAAACAATTTCTTTATAACCGGAATTAACAAGCTGTGTTGCTTGTTCAATAACTTTTTTAGGATCTCTAGAACGCATTAAGCCCCGTGCCCACGGTATGATACAGAAAGTACAGAAATTATTGCATCCTTCTTGAATCTTTAAAGATGCACGTGTGCGGTCTGTAAAATATGGGACATCTAATTCTTCATAAGTGCGATTTTTCATAATATTACTTACGCCATTAATAGGTTGGCGTTCTTTTTGGTATTCGTTGATATAACCAAGTAATTTATGTCTGTCTTGCGTACCTACAACAATGTCAACACCAGGAATTTCCATAATTTCAGCAGAAGAAGTTTGTGCATAACATCCTGTCACACACACGACAGCTTCTGGATTACGTCGAATGGCACGACGAATCACTTGTCTACTTTTTTTATCGCCTGTATTTGTTACAGTACATGTATTAATAACAAAAACGTCTGCATTTTGTTCAAAATCAACACGTTCATAGTTTTCTTCTTTGAATAATTGCCAAATTGCTTCTGTCTCGTAGTGGTTTACTTTACAACCTAATGTGTGAAAAGCAACTGTACTCATATACTCACCCCATCAATTCTATTTCATAACTTATGGCACTTAGTGCATATAGTGGTGCGGTTTCAGCACGTAAAATTCTTGGGCCTAAACCAATACAAGTTGCAACTTTTTCAAAAGCTGCCACCTCTTCATCAGAAAAGCCACCTTCAGGACCAAATAGCATTAAGACACGAGCACCTGGCTTTAATTGTTGAATCTTAGTCTTAAAAAATGCCCGTTCATTTTCTTTTGCAGATGCCTCATAAGCCATAAGCACACAATCATATTGATTTATCATACCATAAATGTCTTTTAAATTCGAGGTAAAGTTAACTTCAGGGATGATTTGACGATAGCTTTGTTCAGCTGCTTCTTTAACGATTTTTTTCCAACGTTCAACTTTTTTATCGGCTTTTTGCTTATTTAATTTAACAATAGATTGGTCCATTTGAGTTGTGATGAACGCACTTGCACCAAGCTCAGTTGCTTTTTGTAGCAACCACTCATATTTATCGCCTTTAATAAGACCGCTACAAATAGTGATAGAAATAGGCAATTCACTCGCTATATCGACTCGTGCCAGACATTCGATTGAAATGTCGCTATCAGATATTTCTATAATTTTACAGCGGAAAGTTTGAGCGTCTAAAAAATTAACGATAATCTCATCGCCTACTGATAAACGCATGACATTTTTAATATGGTGTATATCATTTTTATCTGTGATAAAAAAACGCTGATGAAGTTCAGCGTTTTTATGAATAAAGTATCTTTGCATATTAAATCTCCTTACGCGCTATAATGCAAACCCAACCTTCTTGCAACTCAGTGTTAATAATTGTAAAACCAGCTGCTTTCATTTGCGCTTGTATTTCATCACGCTTTTCTTCAATAATACCAGATGCAATGAAATAACCGTTAGGATTCAATCGCGCATAAGCGTCTGTAATCATTTTTTCGATAATATGTGCCAATATATTAGCAATGATAACGTCATATTGTTCTGTCTCATTGACCAATAAGTTGCCTGTGCCTGTTTGTATAGTGTCAAGACAATGATTTTTTTCGAAATTTTCTTGTGCAACTTTTACAGCCATTTCATCTAAATCAATGGCTTTAATCGCTTTAGCACCAAGTAAATAAGAGGCGATACTTAAAATACCAGACCCTGTGCCCACATCTATAACGCGATGTTCAGGTTGTATTGTTGTCTCTAAAGCACTTAAGCACATACTTGTCGTTGGGTGATCACCTGTACCAAATGCCATACCTGGGTCTAACTCAATATAAAGATGATCAGATGTACGGTCTACTGACTCCCAACTCGGCACTATATAGAAACGATTTGAAGCTTGAAATGGGTGAAAATAGTTTTTCCACTCATTCTCCCAATCTGATTCCTGAATAGTCTTTTCACTTAAAGCTAGGATGGATTGATCAATTAAAGGCGCATGCGTAAATTGTGATTTAATATTTTCTTTTAAAGTTTCATCATATTGAAAATCATTAAAATAGGCTTTAATAATCATGTGTCTCTCAGGGTAGTCTTCTGGATTCAGTTCAAAAATCTCTCCGAATCGATCTTCACGTTCTTTTGAAAGCTCTCCCGAATCTTCAATCGCAACACCACTTGAACCGGCTTCTTGAAGAATTTCAGTAACAACGGCTTCTGCGTCTTGGTTTACGGTTACAGAAAGTTCAATCCATGTCATTGACTAATCTCCTTTGAAAAAGCGACGTGCTTTATCTTTAAAATTAGATGGCTGTTCAGTAATATTTTCTCCTGATTCACTCGCAAATTCTTTTAAAATTTCACGTTGTCTTTCAGTTAAGCGTGTAGGCGTCTGTACACGGATATATACAAATAAATCACCGTATCCATAGCCATGCACATTTTTAATCCCTTTACCTTTAAGTCTGAACTGTTTACCAGTTTGTGTACCTTCTGGAATAGTTAACATGACATGTCCATTTAATGTTGGGATTTTAACTTCATCACCTAAAGCAGCTTGTGCAAATCCAATATCATGGTGATATAAAATGTCATCGCCTTCACGTTGGAACTTATCAGATGGTTTAACGCGGAATACGACAAATAAATCACCAGCAGGACCTCCATTTTCACCTGGTGAACCTTGACCTGCTAAACGAATTTGTTGGTCGTTATCGACACCTTCTGGAACAGTCACTTCAAGTTTGACATTTTTAATTTCTGTTCCTTTACCTTTACAAGTTGGACATGGCTCTTCAAATTCTTCGCCAGTTCCATTACATTCAGGACAAACTTTCTCAGTTCTTACACGTCCAAGTATTGTGTTTTGCTCTACTGTTATATGGCCTTTACCTTTACAGTATGAACATGTTTTCTTTTTAGTTCCTGGTTTGGCACCTTCCCCCACCACACGTATGACAAGTAACTTCTTTACGAATAGAAATTTCTTTTTTCGTACCGAATACAGCTTCCTCAAAAGAAATGGTCATTGTATATTGAAGGTCGTCACCTTTACGTGGGGCGTTTGGATCACGCTGTCTTTGAGCACCACCAAAAAATGAGCTAAATATATCTTCAAATCCGCCCCCAAATCCTGAAAAGTCCTGGCCACCAAAACCTTGACCAAATCCACCTTGAGGTCCAGAATGACCAAATTGATCATAATTTGCGCGTTTATTATCATCGCTAAGTACTTCATAAGCTTCACTTATTTCTTTAAACTTAGCATCTGCGCCCTCTTCTTTATTAATATCTGGATGATATTTTTTTGACAATTTGCGGTAAGCCTTTTTAATTTCATCCTTACTTGCGCTTTTGCTTACACCAAGAACTTCATAATAATCTCTTTTTGCCAATGCCATCTCTCCTTTATATGCAAATTATGATTAAAAAGGGGCTGGGACGATTGAATGTCCTAGCCCCTTTGAGCGACTTTTTACAGTCAATATATACTTAGTGACATGACCTATTTTTGTGATTGATCGTCGTCATTTACTTCTTTAAATTCGCCGTCTTCAACTGTGCTTCCTTGTTGAGATGCATTGCCTTGACTTGCTTGAGCTTGTTGTTGTGCTTGCTCATATACTTTCATAGATAGTTGTTGTACAACTTGTTCTAAAGCTTCTTTTTTCGCTTTAATGTCTTCGATATCGTTACCTTCTAAAGCAGTTTTAAGCTCGTCTTTTTTCGCTTCAGCATCTTTTTTATCATCTTCGCTTACGTTTTCACCTAAGTCTTTTAATGTTTTATCTACTTGGAATACAAGTTGATCTGCTTCATTTCTTAAATCTACTTCTTCACGACGTTTTTTGTCAGCTTCAGCATTTTGTTCTGCATCTTTAACCATACGATCGATTTCTTCATCTGATAACGCTGAAGAAGATTCGATTGTAATGTTTTGCTCTTTATTTGTACCTAAATCTTTAGCAGTTACGTTTACGATACCGTTTTTATCAATATCAAAAGTAACTTCAATTTGAGGTACGCCACGTGGTGCTGGTGGAATGTCAGTTAATTGGAAGCGACCTAATGTTTTGTTGTCAGATGCCATCGGACGTTCACCTTGTAACACATGAATGTCTACAGCAGGTTGATTGTCAGCGGCAGTAGAATAAACTTGAGATTTTGATGTTGGAATTGTTGTGTTACGTTCAATTAAAGTGTTCATACGGCCACCCATGATTTCAATACCAAGTGAAAGTGGCGTAACGTCTAGAAGTACAACATCTTTAACGTCACCAGTAATGACACCGCCTTGAATTGCAGCCCCCATAGCTACAACTTCATCAGGGTTAACACCTTTGTTTGGTTCTTTACCAATTTCTTTTTTGATTGCTTCTTGTACTGCTGGGATACGTGTAGAACCACCTACTAAGATAACTTCATCAATATCAGCTTTTGAAAGACCAGCATCTTGCATTGCTTGACGTGTTGGACCCATTGTTTTTTGAACAAGTGAATCTGCTAATTCTTCAAATTTAGCACGTGTCAATGTTGTTTCTAAGTGTAACGGTCCAGATTCTCCTGCAGAAATAAATGGAAGTGAAATTTGTGTTGAAGAAACGCCAGATAAATCTTTTTTCGCTTTTTCAGCTGCATCTTTTAAACGTTGTAATGCCATTTTATCTTGAGATAAATCTACACCGTTTTCAGATTTGAATTGTTGAACAAGATAATCAATAATGACTTGGTCAAAGTCGTCCCCACCAAGTTTATTGTCACCTGCAGTAGCAAGTACTTCGAACACACCGTCACCTAATTCTAAGATAGAAACGTCAAATGTTCCGCCACCTAAGTCAAATACTAAAACTTTTTCATCTTTTTCTGTTTTATCTAAACCATAAGCTAATGCTGCAGCTGTAGGCTCGTTAATAATACGTTCAACTTCTAATCCAGCAATTTTACCAGCATCTTTAGTTGCTTGACGTTCAGCATCATTGAAGTAAGCAGGTACTGTAATAACAGCTTTTTCTACTTTTTCGCCTAAATAGCTTTCAGCAGTACTTTTTAGATTTTGTAAAATCATTGCTGAAATTTCTTGTGGTGTATAATCTTTGCCATCGATATTTTCTTTGTGATCAGTACCCATATAACGTTTAATAGATTGAATTGTATTTGGGTTTGTAATTGCTTGACGTTTAGCAACTTCACCAACTTGTGTTTCTCCACCTTTAAAAGCAACAACAGATGGTGTTGTACGTGCGCCTTCAGGGTTTTGAATTACTTTTGGTTCGTCTCCCTCTAAAACTGATACACAAGAGTTAGTAGTACCTAAATCAATTCCAATAACTTTACTCATAGTCTAATTCCTCCTAAATTTCAAACATTGTTATTTTTACATAAATGGTATTTTCAGTCAAAATTATTGATTTACTTTTACCATTGAAGCACGTAATACTCTGTCATTCAATTTATAACCTGGTTGTAACTCTTCTGTGATTTGTCCAGATTCATAATCAGGATGATCATCTTGAATTACAGCTTGATGATAGTTCGGATCAAATTGTTCGCCTTCTGTTTTGATACGTTCTAATCCGTTATCCTCAAGTGCTTTAGTAAGGCTATCATAAACCATTTCTACACCTTTTTTAAGTGAATTGAATGATTCATCATTACCTTCTATTTTTAAAGCGCGCTCAAAATTATCTAATGCAGGCAATACATCAGTAAGTACACTTTGAGCTTGATATTTCTTTTGAATTTGTGCTTCATTTTGAATACGTCGTTTATAATTTTCAAATTCAGCATACAAACGAAGATACTGTTCTTCTTTTTCATCTAGCTTAGATTTTAAAGATGCAATTTCTTCATCTTTTGGATCTACAGTTTCAGTCTCTTCGCTAATTTCTGAACTACTTTCATTTTCAGTTTGAACATCTTCTACAGGTTCAGAAGATAAATTTTCGTTCTGTTCCTGTTCAATTTTTTCTTCGTTATCACGAATGTCTTTTTCCTCTGACATTTTCAAACCTCCGTTACATTTAAGCATGCGTGTATGCCTATTTTATGATATTCGACTAAGCAATTGTATCACGTTTTGATAACGCATTGCTGTAGGACCAATAACAGCAATATAACCATTCAAATCTTTTTCGATTTGATATGGACTGGTAAGAATGGCTACACCATGCAAATTGTTCTCAATTTCAGTACCAATGCGTATATTGATTGGATGATTAGAAATTTTATGAATAAATTCTGTAATCTGCTCAGACTCAATATACTTCAAGATAGGTTGAATGGATGCAACATTTGATTCATTTAACCCCTCAATTAATTGATGTTTGCCACCTAAATAGACATGAGATGATTCGTCTTTATTGTATTGTTCAATTAACTGATAAATATGCATGATTAAGTTTATTTCTTTATCATCAAAGCCTAACATACGATACATTTCAAAATGATGATTTTGGCCATCGTTGAGAAATGTATGAATACTTTGAGAAAGATAATTTGAAACTTTAATAATAGATTGATCATCAATGGTTTGCTGTGTGGAAACATGCAAATGTTTTACATGTCCAGTTTTATAAACCAGTACGACAATTAAATGATGAGGGTTTACCTTCATTAAATGTAAATCTAAAATGGTGGACTTTGAATGATCAGGTCCTATTACAAGAGTTGTGTAATGTGTTTGATTTGAAAACACTTTTGCAAAGTTATCTAATGTAGATGAAATATCATAATGATGATTGACAAACATTTCATGTAAACTGAGATGACTTTGCTCATCTGAATTTAATGACGCCTCTAACAATCGATTCGCATATAGCCTAAACCCTTGTTCAGAGGGCACACGCCCAGAAGAAAAATGTGTTTTTTTAATTAAATCATTTTCTTCTAAAGACTTCATGTCGTTCCTAATTGTCGCAGGACTAACATCAACATTATGTCTTCGTATTAGTGTATTAGAACCGATTGGTTGTCCTAATTCAACATAATCTTCAACAATCGCATTTAAAATGCTTAATTGTCTTCGTGTAATCATGTTTTTCACCTCATTAGCACTCTTTTGTTTCAAGTGCTAACTATAATTTATCAAATTGGTCAAAGTAAGTCAATGTTAAAGCATCAAATATCAAAAAAGATTTTACACTTGTATAAATGCTTCAAAGACTTCATTTCCTACTATTCGTCCTTTATCTGTAAGCTTTATTTCCGTAGGTGAATTTTCGATGAGTCCTTGTTTTTCCAGCTTTAAAATTTCTTTAGAATATATGTCTTCTAACCGCCGTTGATATTTCATTTGGAATGTATCTTTATTGACACCTTGGTTCATTCTAAGTCCTAAAAACATTTCTTCCTCAATCTGTTCTTGTTCAGTCGGTTCTGTTTCAGATAACCTTGGTTTCAAACCTTGGTTGACTTTTTTAATATAATGATTAACGGGATTTACATTTGTATATCTAATCCCGTCAATATAGCCACTTGCGCCAGCACCAAACCCATAATAACTTTCATTTTTCCAATAAACTTTATTATGTGCAGATTCATGATTGGCTTTTGCGAAATTAGAGATTTCATATTGGTGTAATTCACTTTTTTTGATTCGATTCATTAAGAAATGATACATTTCAGCACCAATATCTTCATTAGGTAGCTTTAACTTTCCTTTTCGATATTGGTTATAAAATTGGGTCTGAGGTTCTAAAATAAGTCCATAACTTGATAAATGATCTATATTTAAAGATAAAGCTTCATCAAGACTAGTTTGAAATTGTTTTAAAGTTTGACCCGGCAAATGATACATCAAATCTAAACTAATAGATGGAATGTCATAATATCTTGCATTTTCAATTGCTTGATAAATATCGGATTTTTGATGACTACGCCCTAAAGTTTTGAGTAAATCATCATCAAACGTTTGGACACCAAGTGACAAACGATTTACCCCATATGATTTGAGTAAAGCTACTTTTTCAGCCGTTAATTCATCTGGGTTAGCCTCAAAAGTGTATTCTCCTGAAATTTTAAATTGTTGTTGAATCGTTTCTAATAGGTATGTGAGTTGCTCTACTGACAAAGCTGTAGGGGTCCCTCCGCCCACAAACAATGTCTCCAAAGTAGAAGCATTTGATTGCTTTATTTCCTCTCTTAAGCATTGTAAATAAGCATCAACTGGTTGATTTTGAATGAAATATTTATTGAAATCACAATAAGTACAGATTTTAACGCAAAAAGGAATATGAATATATGCACTTTTCACTGTCATCATGTCACCCCATAAAATATGCCCCCTAAACACTTTAAAGTATGGGGAGCATATAACAAAATTTTATTCTTCATCCATTTTTAATACGGCTAAGAAAGCGTCTTGAGGTATTTCAACATTACCTACTGCTTTCATTTTCGCTTTTCCTGCTTTTTGTTTTTCTAATAATTTACGTTTACGACTAATGTCGCCACCATAACATTTAGATAGCACGTTTTTACCCATGGACTTAATATTTGTACGCGCCACAATTTTATGCCCAATTGCAGCTTGAACAGGCACTTCAAATTGTTGACGTGGGATAAGCGTTTTTAATTTTTCAACTAAAACTTTGCCTCGTGCATATGCAAAATCACGGTGAACGATAAAACTTAAAGCATCAACTTTATCTCCGTTTAAAAGGATATCCATCTTAACAAGGTTACTTTCTTTATTTTCGATAAACTCATAATCAAATGAGGCGTATCCTTTAGTATTTGATTTGAGTTGATCAAAGAAATCAAATACGACTTCAGATAACGGAAGTTCGTATACAATATTTACACGTATATCATCTAAATAGTCCATGTTGATAAATTGACCACGTTTACGTTGACATAATTCCATAACTGCACCCACGTAATCGTTTGGTACCATCATTGTTGCTCTTACATAAGGTTCATATATTTTATCAATTTGATCTCTCTCTGGCATTTGAGCTGGGTTGTCGACTTGTAATTGATCACCATTTCTCAATACCACTGTGTAAATAACTGAAGGCGCTGTCGCAATCAATTCAATTCCGAATTCTCGTTCAATTCGTTCTTGAATAATTTCCATGTGTAACATACCTAAAAATCCAGTTCTATATCCGAATCCGAGTGCTTTTGATGATTCGGGCTCAAACTCAAGAGAAGCATCATTAAGTTGTAATTTTTCTAATGCTTCACGTAAATCGTTATAATCTTTATTATCGATTGGAAATAAGCCACAGTAAACCATCGGATTCATTTTCTTATACCCTTTTAATGGTGTCTCAGCAGGGTTTTCAGCATGTGTGATAGTATCACCAACTCGAGAATCGTCTACATTTTTAATGCTTGCAATAATATAACCTACATCGCCTACTGTTAATTCGTTTACAGGCAATTCTTTTGGTGTATTAATTCCGACTTCAGTCACTTCGAACGTTTTTCCTGTCGCCATCATCTGAATGCGGTCGCCTGCTTTAACGACACCGTCAACGACTCTTATAGATGAAATAACCCCTCTATATGGATCATATTCTGAGTCGAAGATTAAAGCTTTTAAAGGTGCACTAGGGTCACCATCTGGTGGTGGTACCATTTCAACAATTTTTTCTAAGATTTCATCTATACCTATGTTTGATTTTGCACTTGCTAATACTGCATCGTCCTTATCTAAACCGATGACGTCTTCAACTTCTTGTTTGACGCGTTCAGGTTCTGCGGCAGGTAAATCTATTTTATTAATAACAGGAATAAGCTCTAAGTCATTATCCAATGCTAAATATACATTCGCTAATGTTTGTGCCTCTATTCCTTGAGCAGCGTCAACGACTAAAATCGCACCTTCACACGCAGCAAGAGAGCGAGAGACTTCATAAGTAAAGTCGACGTGACCTGGTGTATCAATAAGGTGGAAAGTATAAGTTTCACCATCATTGGCTTCATATTTTAAGCGAACTGCATTTAATTTAATTGTGATTCCACGTTCGCGTTCTAAATCCATTGAATCTAATAGCTGTGCTTGCATTTCGCGAGATTCTACTGTTTTCGTATTTTCCAGTATACGATCTGCTAAAGTGGATTTTCCGTGATCGATATGTGCTATGATCGAAAAATTCCTGATATATTTACGTCTATTTAAACGTTCTTGATTATTCATATCATCATACTCACTTTCATAAAATTACCCGTCAATTAACGATTACATCTTTGCTATAATAACGTTTTTAAGTTATAAATGCAACTGAGTCTAGAGGTGTTTAATGTTAATATTTCTATTATAACCTATTTTCTTCAACAATCCTGAATAGGCCTTATATTTCGTGAGTTCTTATTGAATTATCAAAAATTACAGCTACACTTGAATTAATCGTTGCACATTGATTTGAGTTTTGATAGAATGAATCTTGTTGTAATCAAATTATTTTGATACCAAGATGATTATAGGAGGTGTCTTTCATGCCCAATATTAAATCTGCAATTAAACGTGTGAGAACAACTCATACAGCTGAAAGCAAAAACATTTCTCAAAAGAATGATATGCGTTCTGCAGTCAAAAATGCTAAAAAAGCTATTGAGACAAATGCCGATAATAAACAAGAATTAGTAAGCAATGCAATTAAACGTATTGATAAAGCTGCTCAAAAGAATTTAATTCATTCTAACAAAGCTGATAGAATGAAATCTAAATTGATGTCAGCAAAATAATTCAATATTTGTTTGAAAGTTATAGATTATGAGTGTGGGACATTCGTCCCCTCTAGCATTAATCAATAAAAGCTTCTATTAAGCATTAATGTGGTTATCTATTGCTGATTTCATTAATTTAATAACTTTCATAGGTTGAGACTTACCAATGTCTCAACCTTATTTTTTTTGCAACAAAATCTTAGTCATTTAATCAACCATTAGAAAAATATTAACGGTTGATTAAACAAACACTTAAAATATAATGTGGTTCGCCATAAAAAGTTGAATGAAGAAAACGCATCGTTGTACATAACGATTTGAACGTATCGCGGAACTAATCGCCATACGCTACAAGCTGAGTATAAATAATTCTAAAATTAAAACTTTATCCATATAGGAAGACTTAAGTTTATAATCTGTTTCAGCGCATCGATCAATAATCGATAATAATGATTCTAACTGATATCTTTTAACTTGGTTGAGTGCTAATTTAACTCGATAAGGGTGTGCACCAACAGTTTTAGCAATTTGTTGTCCAGAATATCCTTTTTGACTCAAAATTTTGGTTTGATAATACAATCGATAATTACTTGTGATAAGTGCTAATAATTTAATGGGTTCTTCTTTAAGCTGAATTAAATCTTTAATGAGTTGAATTGCCTTATCCTTTTGACCTTTTTGAATATATTCGGTTAATAGAAAAACATTTTGCTCAAGACTTCTATTAACAATCATTTGTATATCGTTTTTATTTATGACGGGGCGTTCTCCTACAAATAATAACAACTTATCAAGCTCTTGTTTTATAACACGATATTGTACGCCTGTTAATGATAAAAAGTGCTCTAATGCATCTTGTTTAATTTCCTTATAAGATGTATTTAAATATGTTTTAATCCAATTCAACATTTCTTGTTCTGACATTTGTTCAATTTTTTTAATTGATGCATGCTTTTTTAAAGTTTTTACAAGCTTCTTTTTCTCATCTAATTTCACTGATTGGACTTGAAATATCAGTAATGCTTCCCCATCGTATTTTTCTATAAATGCTTGTAACGCATCTGTATGAGCAATGTAATCTTTAGGCGGTTTTTCTCCTGTAAAAACGAAACTATTTTGAACAACAATCACTTTTTTATTTGAAAATAGCGGAAGTGTCAAAGCTTCTTCGATAATTGTATGAATATTGACCTCATATAAATTATACTTTACATAATTAAAATCATCCTTAGGTTCATTATCAAGATAATGATCGATGAGTTGATCTGTTTCGCGGTCTATTAACTCAGGGACCTCCCCATGAATGACGTGAATGTTTGACATACATATACTTCCTCTCTTATTTCTCAATCGTATTTATACATTATATCATGAAAAGTAAAGGTGATTCCTAATTATGAAGCTTTCTCAGTATGAATTTGATACGATGTCTTACCTTTATCATTAAATTCGATATTTATATGATGATTATCAGCGGTGTTATATACTTTTGCATGAATAGCCCTTAGCTTTTGAATAGTAGTTGGATGCGGCAAATGATAGACATTATTTCTACCTGCTGATATCAGTGCGATTTGAGGTCGTATTTCATTGATAAAGGTTGTTGATGAACTCGTTTGACTTCCATGATGTCCTACCTTTAAGATTTGAATTTTCGGTAAGCGATAATTAGCGAGTAGCTTCAGTTCATTTTTTTCTGTAGCATCCCCCATTAGTAAGATATGGGTTTGATCGATCGATGCTAAAGTAATGATTGAATGTTCATTTGGGTCAGCACTGTTTTCAATATTTGTATCCAATAGAGTAAATTTAAATGCGCCTAAATCGATAAAAGAAATGTCTTTATAGGACAATAATTTTGTATGTTGGCTTTTCGCAATATTTTGAATCCATTGCAACTTTTCTTGGTTAAAATGAGAAGGATTAATGATAATATTTTTGATTTTGATATATTTTGAAATTTGCGCAAGTTCGCCTAAATGATCACTATGATCATGAGTGATAATTAAATAATCAACATGATGAATACCCCTCTTTTTAAATAACGGATAAGTTGATTTTTCCGTGATGTTGTAGTTACGTTTTTTCATGCTCCCATGTTCAGCTACCCCACCAGTATCAATTAGGAGTGTTTTACCATTTTTATTTTGGAAGAGTATGGCATCGCCTTGTCCAACATCTAAAATTGTCATTTGGTTCGGATAATTTGGATGTAAGTGAGTCGCTATAAATAGGAAAGAAACAGCAGCCAAAAAGAACATGAGATATTTTTCATTAGAAAGGAAGTAAAGAAGAATAAAAGTAACGATTGTAATCATTAAAAATCCAACTTCTCCAAAATCTGCAATGGGAAAATGATACTGCGTAAGCGGTTGTAAACCTTTTAAAATGAAATTTTGTATCGTGAAAATAATTATCGACAAAGGCTTAAAAAGGAATAACAAAGAGGGATATATTAATGCACATAGACCTACAATGAATGAGAAAGGGATAATGACAAAACTATATAGCGGAATAAAGATAATATTGCTGATGATCCCCTGCCATTGTATTTCATTAAATTGGAGATAGTTGATTGGCAGAACAGCAACAATTGAAATCACAGATGCTAAAATAAGCGAATACGCGAATTGATACTTATTTAAAAGATCTTTCATCAAGATAAGAACACTACTAATGAGAAACGAATATATAAAACCTAGATGATAGTGATATTGAAAATTCAAAAACGACATGAAAATATACACACATGCTAATGCTTGTATCGACGTGAAATGAAAATATTTTGAAAGTATTAAAATTAACATTGTCATTAATACAGCTCTTTGTGCACTGGGGCTTGCATTAACAAACATAAGGAATAACGGCAAAAAGAGAAGTAATAGAGATTCAATCACATAAATGGGAATGGGTAACCGCTTAGTGAACATATAAAAAAACGCAATTAATATATTCACATGTGTCCCACTAATCGCATATAAATGTGATATCCCCAAGCCTCTCGCTCGGGACTTTTTGTCGCTAGACATATCATCTGTAGAGCCTGTCGCAATTGCTAATATTTCACCTTGGCCTATAAAATGATGCGCTCTAATGCGTTCAATCAAACTATTACGTGCATACATGATATAGTCTTTAAATTTGGGTTGCATGCGTATACATCTATTAAAATCAATTTTTTTAACAAAAAGAACTTCCAATTGTGAAAGGTGTTGGGGATCGTGATATATTCCCTTCACCGGACAAGCATGGTTCAGAAAGAAATTAGCATTTGGAAGGTTGATTTTAGTTTTAAAAGGCGCCTTTAAAACTAACTGTTTATTAAAGTCTGATATATTTGCCGTAAGTAACCCTTCCTTGACTGAAGGAAGAGAAGAAAAATGAATCAATACGTTCTTTTCCTCATTTGATTGTTGGGTATAGGAAGATTGAATATGTTCTAAAGGCGCATGTTGTTTCTTTTCAATCCCAAATCCAATCGACACGATTAAAAGACTGGTCACCATCAATAATTTGCTTTTTCTTTTCCTATACATAGTAATTAATATAATGAATAATAGAAAAAGCGCAGTCATTAAATGATGATAAGCGATTTGACCAATAATATAGCATAATAAGAGATAGGTCATTTTGTATTAAGAAGATAATTAGCAATAGTTTGAGCATTAAAGTCGATCTTTTCAAAATTAATTCCAGATTGCTTTAATAACTGGATTGCATAGGGATGATTATGGTAATCTTCGGCATAATAAACAGTTTTGATTCCGGCTTGAATTATAGATTTTGTGCAATTTAAGCATGGAAAATACGTCACGTAAATTGTAGCCCCCTCTGTTGAGACACCTTGCTTGGCGCATTGCAATATTGCATTCATTTCTGCATGAATCGTTCTAATACAATGACTGTCTTCTATTAAACAACCTTCATCAATACAGTGGACTTCTCCTGAAACTGAGCCATTATAGCCCCCAGCAATAATACGATTGTCTTTAATAATGGTTGCACCGACTGATAATCGAGTACAAGTCGATCTCAATGCTAGTAAATGTGATTGCGCCATGAAATAGTCATGCCATTGAATACGTTTCAATTTAAGTCACTCCTCGAAGTTATTTCCAATGATTCTTTATTAAATTATAACTTTTTCTATAGTATTTCACTAGTTAGATTCTACAATCAGACTGAAAAGTAAGATTTGATTTTCTGTTTTTACCTCAATAATTACCCGTTATAACAAATCTGAATGAGATTTCAGCATATAGATAGGTTTTACATATGAATTCACCAAAAATGATAAAGTATAAAAACGGTTTCTATACGGTTCGATCTCATACACTTTATGAGAGATTATTTAGGTTTGGGTTGTTCAACGGTAGACGCTACACCACCGTCAGCACCTTTACGTGCATCTTGTATTTTCATACAAGCACAGACTATATCTTTTCCGTTGGCATTATCCATTACGGCGAAACCACTTCCACACGCTTGTGTGTACTTCCCTCAAGAGGAATAGTCGTTGAACCTTCCTATTTCTAGGCTTGGCTGCTAGTTGCCCATTGCAAAAAACACTTAGGTTTTAACCTTATGTCATCCTGCTTATTTTTTCTGCAGTTTCGCAACCTTCACGCTTGAGTTTGATTATCTCTACGTTGTGGTCAAGCAGGCTTTAGGGTTTTCAAGCAATTCAATTTCTTTGTTGGACAGTCGTACTGTCACGATGTGCAGATTTCTCTACACACTGAATAAAAGAGGCGCTTTGACTTGAAAAATACATCTAAAATGTCAAAAGCTTAGGTCTTTTCATTATTCAAACGTTTTATCGCCGATACCTTTAATTTCTTTTAATTCATCAACAGCATTAAAGCCGTTGTGTTCTTCTCTATATTTAATGATTGTTTGGGCCTTCGAAGGTCCAATTCCAGGAACTTGGGTCAAGTCTTTTTCTTCTGCTGTATTTAAATTAATGACTTGATTTGAATCTGAAGTCTCATGCTCTTTACCTAATGATTCAGCATGTGCCTCAACTTGTTGTTTATCGTTAACAGTTGGAATATAAATCATCTTTTGATCACGTAACTTTTCGGCTAAATTAACCGTTGATAAATCTGCGTTCTTAAGTGGCTGAGCTTTATCCAATAAATCCTTTATACGCGCGTTAGGTTTCATTTCGTATGTTCCCGCATGCTTTATTGCACCTTTTATATCGACTATAACTGTTGAAGGTATCGTCTGTTCATTTGGCTTGGATTGCTTATCTTTCCCAACACTTGACTCTATCAAATCACTTTGATGTGGCAGAGATATCTCATCTTTTGATTCTTTGCTGTCAAATCCCGTAAAAAAGAATATAGAACAAAGAATAATGATTAATAAAGAAATACATAGACATAAGTGAATCTTATAATGCTTAAGCAAATCAAAAACATGTTGTGTAGATCGCATAAAAAAACCTCCTTGCGTTTATTTACACGCAAAGAGGGATGGTTTTACTTCTATTTTTTTGCTATAAAAAAGAGTCGATCACTCTCACTATTTTTATTACTATAATCGAAATCATAAAATGTTTCAATATCTTTAAAACCAATTGCTTTAAGCATTTCTATATACTGTGCTTTTTCTAACGTCCGTTGAAACTGTGATTCATCTCTTCTTAAATATTGTCCATCTTCTGTTCGAATAAAAAATGTTAAGTCATGCCAAACACTATGAGGTAACTCGCCAGTCTCGGTTTGCCATACGAGCGTTAAGTCATCACGATCATCTAAATAAACTTGTTGGTTGAACTGTGTATCCATTTTATAAATACTGTGCACATCAAAGATAAAACTTCCTTGTTGTTTGAGATGATGGAAGACATGATTAAAAGTTGCCATTACATCCGCTTCTTCAACAACGTAATTTAAACTGTCACAAAGAATCGTTACTAAATCAAATTGGCGATTTAAGTTAAATGCTGTCATATCTCCTTGTATCCAATTTACATGTTCAGATTTTTGCTGTGCACGTGCTATCATCTCAGGACTTAAATCCATTCCTACTACCTCGGTCGCTAGTTGTGGTAAAAACTGTGTTAAATTACCCGTCCCGCAACCAATATCTAAGATGGAATGAGCTTGAGCCGCATGAAGCGTATCCTTTATAATGGCAAGCCATTTATCATAAGGCTGATCATCAGTTAATCGATCATAAAATACACTTAAATTCTCATATTGCATTATGAACTCATAACCTCTTTATACCCCATCATTTCTACATCTTGATAAAGTTTTTCTAAATTGTAATAACTGCGTTCATCTTTATGAAAAACATGAACAACAACATCTGCTAAATCAATTAAAATCCATCGGCCTTCATTGAAACCTTCTATACGTTTCACTGTAACGCCTTGTTCTTCCGCTTGTTCTTTAACAGCTCTTGCGATAGCTTGAACTTGTCTTTCATTGTTTCCATGACAAACTACAAAGTAATCTACAATATCAGAAATGCCATGCATATTAAGTGAGATAATATCTTCGCCTTTTTTATCGTCTGCAGCTTTAACAGCTAACATGAGTAAGTCTTTTACGTTCATTGAATCATCCTTTAATTAGAGTCATTTAAATTGTAATAATTAAGACAATCAATAGTTGATTGAAAAACATTAACATCTTTGTTCACAAGATACAATACTGTACGTTTGGATATTTCATATATTGTTTTGTCTAAGCCTACACCATTATAGGCCATATCGCGTATTTCATCTACACCGGGTGTTTTACGTCCAGGTTCGATATAGTCAGCGATAAACACTAGTTTTTCAGTTTTCGTCATTTGTTTACGCCCTGTTGTATGATTATAGATTGCTAATAAAATTTCTTTATCGTTTACACCATATTGATGTTTCATCAATGCCGCACAAACAGGACCGTGT